>NZ_JBHTYI010000004.1:0-369049 GCF_043656335.1 Peribacillus sp. NPDC056705
CCTGAAAGATGATCAGGTTGATAGGTCAGAGGTGGAAGCGTGGCGACATGTGGAGCTGACTGATACTAATAGATCGAGGACTTAACCAACGCTTTTTAAAAAATGAAATACCTTCTTATTATCTAGTTTTGAAGGAACAACGTTCCTTACATGTTTGGTGGCGATAGCGAAGAGGTCACACCCGTTCCCATTCCGAACACGGCAGTTAAGCTCTTCAGCGCCGATGGTAGTTGGGGGTTTCCCCCTGTGAGAGTAGGACGCCGCCAAGCTTATATTGTTCCGCAGTAGCTCAGTGGTAGAGCATTCGGCTGTTAACCGAACGGTCGTAGGTTCGAGTCCTACCTGCGGAGCCATTATTGGAGAGCTGTCCGAGTGGCCGAAGGAGCACGATTGGAAATCGTGTAGACGGGTAACCCTGTCTCAAGGGTTCAAATCCCTTGCTCTCCGCCATTTATACCTGGCCCGTTGGTCAAGCGGTTAAGACACCGCCCTTTCACGGCGGTAACACGGGTTCGAATCCCGTACGGGTCACCATTTAGACAACATATTGGAGGATTAGCTCAGCTGGGAGAGCATCTGCCTTACAAGCAGAGGGTCGGCGGTTCGATCCCGTCATCCTCCACCATTATTCAATAAGATCAGGTTGTTTCTGTGTAAAGGATTGATCATTCATCCCATTGAAACGCTCAACACGAAAACTTGATTCATAATAGTAACATTATTACCGTCGCGGGGTGGAGCAGTCCGGTAGCTCGTCGGGCTCATAACCCGAAGGTCGCAGGTTCAAATCCTGTCCCCGCAATCTATGGTCCCGTGGTGTAGCGGTTAACATGCCTGCCTGTCACGCAGGAGATCGCGGGTTCGATTCCCGTCGGGACCGCCATTTTATTGTTTGGCTCAGTAGCTCAGTCGGTAGAGCAAAGGACTGAAAATCCTTGTGTCGGCGGTTCGATTCCGTCCTGAGCCACCATAGTAGTGCCGGTGTAGCTCAACTGGTAGAGCAACTGACTTGTAATCAGTAGGTTGGGGGTTCAAGTCCTCTTGCCGGCACCATGTTTCATCCATATGCGGAGGGGTAGCGAAGTGGCTAAACGCGGCGGACTGTAAATCCGCTCCTTCGGGTTCGGCAGTTCGAATCTGCCCCCCTCCACCATCTTTATTACAGGGGTATAGTTTAAAGGTAGAACAGAGGTCTCCAAAACCTCCAGTGTGGGTTCGATTCCTACTACCCCTGCCAATTTCAATCCTATAATGGCGATTGTGGCGAAGTGGTTAACGCACCTGATTGTGGTTCAGGCATTCGTGGGTTCGATTCCCATCAGTCGCCCCATTTAATAAAACATGGTATAATGATTACAACGTTAATGGGCTATAGCCAAGCGGTAAGGCAACGGATTTTGATTCCGTCATGCGAAGGTTCGATCCCTTCTAGCCCAGCCATATGCGAAAGTAGTTCAGTGGTAGAATACAACCTTGCCAAGGTTGGGGTCGCGGGTTCGAATCCCGTCTTTCGCTCCAAAAACGTTGGCGGCATAGCCAAGCGGTAAGGCAGAGGTCTGCAAAACCTTTACCACCGGTTCGATTCCGGTTGCCGCCTCCAACATACATGCCGGTGTGGCGGAATTGGCAGACGCGCACGACTCAAAATCGTGTTCCTCTGGAGTGCCGGTTCGACCCCGGCCACCGGTATCAAGAATAGCGAAGAATCGCTATTACAAAAAGCTTCACACTTAATTGTGTGAAGCTTTTTTGTGTTTATGCCGCACTATAACATATGTACAAATAATGTGCGGGATTATTGTGCATTGATTTTTCATCACTCAAGAATGAAGGCGATACATGAATTCAGGTGCCACAGATATTGCGGGGAGTGATAAGAAATATTCTCCATTTAAAAATTATTTGATCAGCAATAGTACAGAGTACGTTTATTCTAATGATGAAAATAAAAAACGAATGGAAAGAGCATTAACTCTCCCATTCGTTCCAAAACAATAAATTTAGATTTCAATATTAATAGCATTTAGCTCCGCTTCCGTATAGCCAGAAGAGGATAGTGCGATTTCAATTTCTTCGGCAGCCTTATAATCAAATAATTTAAATTTAGACATTAAAGCGAAAGCATTTTGATTTTCGATTGCCAGGGCAACAGCTTCCACGTCTTGCAGTAGCTTCAGGTCTTCAATGTAGAATTGAGCGGTTCTCATCGCTAAATACTCATTCATTGTAGTCGAATTGTAGAAAAGATTTGTTAAAGTGGTGATTGCGTTAGGAACAAAAATCTTATTCATACTTACCCCTCCACTATTCTTAATATTCTGTCATTAATTCATTTCTAGTATGAGTCACGATAAAAATGTTGTCAATCTTTATCTTATGAGCATTTTAACTCACCAATTGAAAGTAAATCCGTACTCAAATTGAGTAAAACGAAAACAGGCTATTACAAAGGCAAAAGTGATTGGGAATGAATGTTGCTGAGTTTACGAAACGAACCAACTTACATGTGACATGTTGATTTAAGCTAGATTACTAGATTTGGTTGAGCATCAAAAAGCCAATGTCACAAGTGGCACGATTAAGACGAATGTTTTAGAATTTTTTTAGAGATACTTTCATTGATGAGTTCCTTTCTGTGTTTAAAATTATCGAAGGGCTTATAAAACAACAGATCCTTATTGACTGTGAAGAAGGCGGGCTTCCAAATTACGCAGCTCTCCGAATGAAACCCTATCAGCCACAATTATTTGCAATGTTCTCGTAGCTGTCATTCGTTTGTCTGGATGCTTCATTTGCAGATGCTGTTGTATCGCTCGGAAAAGTTCATTATTTTCTGGACGGTTGGCGTTATAGATTTCTTGTAAACTATTCGATTTTCCCATGGCTTTTCCTACTTTCCATCAAGTGTGAAAGACAAATGAAAGCTTAATAATATTCGTAGGGTCTATATTTCCGTCTGAGAGCGTCTAATTCCTTCTTTTTTCAATTAGATCTTCTTTAAAGATCAGGGAAGTTGCTCCTGATTTTTTTACATGGCGTTAGCTTAGCTGTCTTACTGCTTGACTGTTGCCTGTATATGTTGTTGTTTTTCTTTGTCTTTAACACCACCAAAGCAATGCAGAATCATGTTCTGCATAGGAGTGTGTTATTGTGTTGTTAGAATGTTCAAATTGAGACATGATGCACTAGTCCCGTTATCAACTAGGAAATTAGATCCTTTAACCTTACTTCTATTTATTTTCCGCTTCGTACTTTTTCTAAATAATATCAATGAAATATGGTAATAAATAAAAAACCACTATTTAAGTGCACAACAAATAATAAATTTTCTAAGGGGCGGCAAATTGTGAACAATATGGGATGTCAATGCAGGTCCAATGACGAGTTACAGCAACTGGTCGATCAGGCAAAAGAATATACAAATTTGGGAAAGGTGGCAGACTATATACCGGCTCTTGAAAAGGCGAATCCTGGGGATTTATCTGTTGCTATTTACTATCCTGACGGAAAAGGATATTGTGCGGGGGATGTAAGTGGGAAAATGACACTGCAAAGCATATCAAAAGTTTTGACACTTGCTCTTGTATTAATGGAAAAAGGGGGGGAATATGTCTTTTCCTATGTAGGAAAGGAACCCACCGGTGACCCTTTCAATTCGATTGCCAAGTTAGAGACAAACAAGCCATCCAAACCGTTAAATCCGATGATCAATGCAGGAGCATTGACTGTGACCCACATGATCGCAGGTGATAGTGTGAATGAACGATTTCAGCGTATTTTAGATTTTATCCGGGAAATGACGCAAAATCCCACGATTGGTTTTAATGAAGATGTAGCCCGGTCAGAATACAATACAGCAGACTTAAATAGGTCGTTAAGCTATTTTTTAAAGCAGCATAATTTAATAAATGAGGATGTGGAGGACTTAATCGAATTGTACTCGAAGCAGTGTGCCATTGAAATGGATAGTAAGGATTTGGCGAGGATAGGCTGTGTGCTGGCCATGAATGGGAAAGATTTGTTGACGGGAAAGCAAATCATTCCCGGGGATATTGCCCGTATTTGCAAGACATTCATGGTCACTTGCGGCATGTATAACGCATCAGGTGAATTTGCCATCAATGTTGGCATACCGGCAAAAAGCGGTGTGTCAGGGGGAATCATGGGGGCCGTTCCCGGAAAATGTGGGATTGGAATTTATGGTGCAGCGCTGGATGAGAAGGGGAACAGCGTAGCGGGGGTAAAAATCTTGGAAATGATGGCGAAAAAGTATTCTTTAAGTATGTTTAATTTTTAAACCTTGACCATTGGCGGTGGGGCGATGATATTAATCAAGTTATTTTTCATTCGGATGTTGTCTGGCTTAGGAAAGTCAGAGAGGAGAGAGAATAAAGCTTGGAATAAGAGCTTTTTCGTTTGTTTGGTGTGGTCCTACAGGAAAAGGCCTATCAGATACGATTGGTACAGTAGTCTAAAGCCTGAATGGAACAAATCACTTAATTTCACGGCAAAAAAAGGACCTCTGCACATTCGGCAAGGGTCTTAAGGTGATCATAACAAGTTGGATAGGAGAGATACTTTTTTATATAGTGCATGTACCTCTTTATTTCGATGTTCCCCGATGTCATTTCTTAGGTGGCCTTCCATATCGGTCATTAAATCAGCTAATTTCAATGCCTTTTGCCTATCGGAAATATTGCTTCGAATGATGGATTCATATTTTGCATTGTATTCAGTCAGTGACATTTCTTCCGTCCTCCCATAATATCATTTAAGCTGTCCTCTGTTCCTTCATCAGCAATCCCAATGTACTTTAGTGTAACTTCAGGATGTGAATGATTAAGGATCGTTTGTAATTCAGCAAGGTCCTTACTTCGTTTATAGTGCCAGTACCCGAACGTTTTCCGCATGGTATGGGTACCGACGCCCTCGATGTCCACCATGTCCGCTGCTTTATTAAGCTGTCTGTAAGCCTGTATCTTGCTAATTGGCTTATCGCCCTTGCGTGAAGGGAATAGCCATTCACCATCGATGGTCGCTATATAGGCTGCCAATTCATTACATACATTATTAAGCTGTATTATTCTTGGCTTTTTTGTTTTGCCTTCCTTGATGATGACCTCCATCTTACCTTTAATGTCCTTTATCTTCAGCGATAATAAATCAGACACACGCAAGCCGGTATTAATGCCTAACAGAAACAATATGTAGTCTCTCTCGCTGCAATGTCTCTTCAGTGACCATTTCATATCATCTAATTTTTCCAATGATCTGATTGGTTGAACGTCAATTAAATGTTCTTTTGGCAATGAGATCACCCTTATTTCATGCTAATGGAATCAGTATTTTGAATGTATACTTTTTTATTAATTTAAGAGTAACACTTGAAAAGGATGGAAGTCAATGTGATGGGTCTATTGATATTTTTTGGACTGTCCACGGTTAGGAGAATTTTAGTTGTTTATTCGTTTTAGGCAGAACAATGGCATTAAAAACTTCTGGAACTTGATATAATGAATCTATAGGAATATTCTTCTAAACTGACGTTTTGATGGATATTTAATAGATGAATTAATTCATTCTGAATTTATTATGCTTTAACAGGATTGGGGTAACCAACATGAAGAGAGGTTTAGTTATATTGAAAAAGTTACTGCCTTTAATGTCAAGGGTGTTTACTATGGCAATAATGGTTGCGGTTTTTTACTGTATGTTCATGTTCGCAGACTTGGAGAAGGAAAAGACAGACAGCGGCGGGCGTCATAACGAGCAATCCGTTAATTTTGAAGAGATGAGCGATCAAGAAGAGAAGCCAGCAGGTTCTTTGGTGAACTATTGTAAAGATAGCGCTAATGAGAATCGCACCTCCAGTTGGTTTGGTATTGAAGAAGACGTTCTGGAACCTAGCGAATATACGGTTGAATGCATTGAACACTTGGAATAGCAGCAGAGTTCCTATGGAACAACCGTAAATTTGAAGTTCAGGACAACAAGGATTCTGGACATCAGGGTTTAGCAAAAAGGTAAGGACATATAGCCGAACATTTCCGTGAGCGGGGGACATCCAAAAGCTGGTTGGCTTAATGGAACGGAGCGGAATTCACGGGAATATAAGTGTTTTGGAAAATAAGGTTTCGCCGAAATGATTGGTGACGAACGGGTACACAGGGGGAGGGCATATTTGTTGCATATAGAACATTGACATTAGCCTGTTTGGATCTTGACCAAACAGGTTTTTAGTATGAAAGGAAATCCAATGGAAAGAATGGAATAGAATATTATGAAGAATGTAGGAAAATTTTCCACCCCCATATCTTTTTCACTTTCTGAAACGTTTATAGGATAGAGGGTGTTGAAGGAGTGAGAAAAATGATAAATAAGTTAAGGGAAGATATTTCTGAAGAAAAGGATAACGGTGCGATTTTGCGTGAAGTCTATCCTGAATTGCTTCGGTTTTGCCGATTCCTGACCCAAAATAATTGGGATGGGGATGATTTGGCACAGGAAACGGTATTGAAGGCAATGCAGGGCTATGGTAAGAAAACCGAGATAACAACGGCTTTATTGAAAACGATAGCCCGCCATTCCTGGATTGATACAATACGAAAAAGAAAAAAAGAATCATTAGACGAACTGTTGGATACCGAACAACAGGGATCAGTTGGGGAAAATGCCTTTGAAACTGTTGAATATATAATGAAGTCACTTACCCCGAAACAAGCTGTTGTTTTCCTGTTAAAGGAAGGATTCCTCTATCGGTCAAAAGAAATATCAGAATATTTGCACACGACAGAAACGGCTGTAAAGGCAATCTTGAACCGTGTGAAAAAACGTTTTGCCGATGAGGCTGAAGAGCGTAAGTTGTCTGGTGTGGAAGATTGGCTAGATGATGAGGAACAGCGGCTCATGTCCCTGATGACACAGGCTTTAAAAGCCCAGAATCCTGATATCCTCATTAGAAGCATCCCATCTTTCAAATCCCTGAACAGTGAATCCATGATTCCTAAACTGATGAATCGTTCGATTCTTTCCAAATCAAGCTTCACTCCTTCAAACACACTCTCAATGGCAGCATAGCCAATATCATTGTTAGGAGGAAGAAGAGATATGACGACAATTCCATATGTAATTGAGCAATCAGGCAAGGGTGAGCGCTCGTATGATATTTATTCCAGACTTCTAAAAGACCGTATCATCATGATTGGGGAAGAAATCACCGATCATTTAGCCAATAGTGTGGTTGCCCAATTGTTATTCTTGGCAGCAGATGCACCTGAGAAGGAAATTACCATTTTCATAAACAGTCCGGGGGGATCGACCAGTGCCGGTTTCGCCATTTATGATACGATGCAATATATTAAGCCTGATATCCGGACTGTATGTACGGGGATGGCTGCATCATTCGGTGCCATGCTTTTATTGGCAGGTACGAAAGGGAAACGGTGCGCTTTGCCAAATAGTGAAATCATGCTTCATCAACCGCTTGGTGGGGCGAGGGGGCAAGCCACGGAAATTGAAATTTCTGCCCGAAGGATTTTGAAACTAAAGGATCATATCAATCAAATCATCTCGGAAAGGACTGGGCAGCCTATCGAAAAGGTGGCGAAGGACACCGATCGTGATTACTTCTTAAGCGCAATAGAGGCGAAGGATTACGGTATAATCGATGAAATAATCGTTCAGGATAATTAATCCTGATAAAAACGCCCTCAGTGAGGTCAAAAATAAGCTGGATGAAAACGAAAAGAAACTGTCGATATCTAATCGGCAGTTTCTTTTTTACCTTACAATTCGGTCTTTCGCTTATGAGGCATCCAAGTAATGGAACCTTACATTCCATACATGAGTTTTATTTCTTAATAATTAGTTTGCTAGATTCGTTCTCCTTGTTTACGGGAACGTCTTTTCCTACTGTGACCCTGCGAACGACGCGGTGCTGGTCCCCGTAATCGGCAATAGCGTAATGCTGCGTGGCTAGGTTATCCCAAATGACCACGTCCCCTTCACTCCATTGCCAACGCACGGTATTTTCCAAGCGCGTGACGTATGAATCGAAGATGCTTAATAATCTTTCAGATTCACTTGTTGTATATCCTTCCACTCTGCCGGCAAAGCCACCTAATAATAAATGTCTTTTTCCGGTTTCTGCGTGCACGTGAACGACTGGGTGCCTTGTTTTATAAATGGTCGATTCGAATATATCACGATATTTCTTTTTAACTTCATCATCAATGTTTTCGGCTGGTTTGAATTGTGCATAATCATATTCATTTGTATGGATCGCCCATAGTTCATCCGCTAAATTCTTCAATCCCTCAGGCAGGTCCTCATATGCTTTATTCGTATTTGCCCATACTGTATCGCCGCCAACATCAGGGATGGTTACACCTCTTAAAACAGAGTATTTGGGGACCTCTGGAACAAAAGTGACATCAGTATGCCAATGGTTTGCTTTAGCACCCCGTTCGGAATCAAGTTCGAAAATATAGTTAGTGTTGTCTTTGACCGGTACTGTAGGATGCGCATAAGGTTCACCCAATAGTTTGGCAAATGCCTCTTGGCTGGCATCGTCCAAATGATTTTGACCCTTGAAGAATACGACTTTATGATCGTTTAACGCTTGTTTGATTTCATTGAAAATAGCTAAATCCAAGTCTCCGCTTAATTGGACTCCTTGAATTTCCGCACCAATCCTTCCTGCTACGGGTACCACTTTTAATTGTTGTGTTTTAGTTTCCGTCATAATCAATCTCCTCCTATAAGGTATGTTTTTTTATTTTTTAAAGGCTGCATCAATGTATTCATTGTGGATCTGGTTTTTAAAATTAAATGATTTCTTGATATAACCCACACCAGCTAAAGTATCGATTGATTCTTGTTGTGCCTTGATGGCATCATCGGTAAAGTAGATATTTGGTTCTTCAGCCGTTATTATTTTCTTGACTGTGCTCACAGGCAATTTAGTTTCTTTAGAATAAATTTCAGAGGCTTCATCTGGATTTGCAATTTGCCAATCGGCAGCTTTTTTATAAACCTTTAAATAGGCCTCGACAATTTCAGGATGTGCTTTTGCAAATTCGTTACGTGCAATGATTGCACCAGGAGCTAATATTTTTTCTTTTACTTTAAGTGCGACTGCATTCCTTTTTTCAATATTATTAAGGTAATAAGGGTTCCAAATCGCCCAGGCGTCCAATTGTTTGGTTTCAAAAGCGGATTGGGCATCATCCGGTTGTAAATTGATGAGTTTAATATCATCAATCGTTAAACCATGTGCTTTCAATGCCTTGATTAAATACACATGACCTGTTGTCCCGGAGGCAACACCGACTGTTTTTCCCTTTAAGTCTTCAATCTTCTTAATGTCTCCATCTGGCTGAGCCAGGATCCGGACAGATGACTCACCTCGACCCGTTTGTGCAATCACTTCAAATGGCAGATTCTTATCAATTCCGGCAATCAGTGCACCATCCCCTAAAAAAGATAGGTCAACCCGATTGGAAGCGAGGGATTCCAAAAGCGGGGGACCACTCGGGAATTCACTCCACTCGATTTGGGCATCCAGTTTAGAAAACTCTTCGTCGAACAATCCCTTTTCCTTTGCAATGACCAAAGGCCCCATCTTGCCATTTAAGGCAATATGAACTTTAAGTGGATCACTTTTCCCGGAAGCCTTGCCGGCATCGGAATTGCAACCTGCCAATACAGCAATGCTAATGATGGCAAGCAATACGGCGGTTAACTTGTTACGGTATTCCTTCATGAATTCCCTCCTTTTTATTACACTTACCACATCTGGATAGTCAGATTAATGACAAAAAGAGATTCAACGAAGAGTATGCAGGGTTACTCTTCATTGAATCTCCGGTAGTCCAGTTGATTCACATGACCTATATTTAATTGGTTTTTTGTGAAGCGGATTTGTGTATGAATGCATCTTAGCAGTTGTTAGAATAATCTGTCAATTAATATTTTTAATTAATCCGATAAAATAAATTGGTATTGAGTGTTGATTATAAATAATCGATAAGTTAATATAAAATGAAATATTGAATCGACTAGTTAACTAGAGATTCAGCAAAGGGACAATATGTGCCTTATTGCTGGATCTCTATTTTTTTTATTTGAGAAAGGGTGAGGTTATTGGTAGCGACGTTAGAAATGAATCATGTAAGCAAAACATTTAAGAATGATAATGAAAGTGTCCATGTTTTGGATAATTTAAATCTGCACGTCAAAAATGGTGAGTTCGTCACCATCATTGGTCCGAGCGGCTGCGGGAAAAGCACATTATTAAAGCTGATCGCAGGACTTGATTCAGACTTTGACGGCACGATCATAGCAGGGGATCATCCTGTTAGCGCCCCTTCTAAAGACCGTGGTTTCATTTTTCAGGAGCACCGCTTATTTCCATGGCTGAATGTGGAGAAAAATATTGCAGGTAACCTTCCATTAAAAAAAACGGACATCAGAAAAAGAGTGGATGATTTAATTTCACTTGTTAAGCTAAAAGGATTTGAAAAGGCGTATCCACGCCAATTATCCGGTGGAATGTCGCAGCGTGTTGCCATTGCCAGGGCCTTATTACGTAATCCTGAAGTTTTATTGCTGGATGAGCCATTCGGTGCATTGGATGCCTTCACGAGAACGCATCTTCAAGAGGCTTTACTAGAAATATGGGAGAGGAATATGACAACGATGGTGCTTGTCACCCATGATATTGATGAATCCATCTTTTTATCGAGCAAAGTGGTAGTCATGGAGGCAAAGCCTGGACGGATTAAAGCTATCGTTCCAATTGATTTACCATATCCAAGATTTCGAACAAGCAAAGCGTTTCAGGAATTCAGGACCGTCATTTTAACCCAACTTGATCATCATCCGGAAGAAAGGGAAGATTGGAGCATTTAATTAATTTTTGAAAAAAGGAAGGATGAAAAATATGTCTACGCAGACCGTTGCTCAAAACAAGTCGCTTGTCATAAGGAAAACGAAAAAACAATCCCAACTTGCCAAATCAGCATTGCGGGGTTCGTTCCTTCCCGTTGTCGTGTTGATTGCATGGCAATCATTAGGTTCGGTTGGCATCCTGCCTGCCCAATTATTCTCATCTCCTTTATTGATCGTCACGACTTTCATAGATCTCGTTCGGTCAGGGGAAATGGGCATGCATTTACAAATCAGTTTAACGCGGGCTCTTCTTGGCTTTGTATTAGGTGGTTTTTTAGGCTTATTGCTAGGAGTCATCGTGGGCATGCAAAAAAAATCCGAAGAATATCTTAATCCGAGCATTCAAATGTTACGAACGGTTCCTTTACTTGCGATTACCCCTTTATTCATTATGTGGTTCGGGTTTGGTGAACTATCCAAAGTGCTGCTTATTGCTTTAGGTGCTTTTTTTCCTCTATATTTACAAACTTTTTTGGGCCTTCGGAATGTGGATAAAAAACTATACGATGTTGCTAGAATCTTAGAGTTTAGCCGTCTGGAACAAATAACGAAGCTCATGATTCCGGCAGCTTTGCCAAACATATTGCTTGGTATCCGTTTAGCCTTAAGTGCGGCTTGGATGTGCCTGGTCGTAGCTGAATTGTTGGGTGCGGATAGAGGGGTGGGCTTCATGATTCAGGATGCCCGTTCATTCATGCAGACGGACGTCGTATTCGTAGGCATCATCATTTTTGCCCTCGCTGGCAAAATCTCCGATTCGTTTGTCCGCTTTTTAGAAAATCATTTACTGAAATGGCAAGATAGTTTTAAAGCCTAATTGAAAAGGATGACCGCCCGGTTTTGGGAGGTCATCCTTTTTCTTGTTTGGTAATGTTTGTTTAATCTATTTCTCTATGTAAGGGTAAATAAATGGTGAAAGATGTTCCTTTGTTCAATTCGCTCTGCACCACGATTTTCCCCTTGTATTTTTGAACGATGGAATAACAAACGGTCAGTCCGATACCTGTTCCCCTGTCTTTAAGCGAATAAAAAGGGGTACCGAGTATTTCAAGCTGTTTTTTGGAGAGGCCCATTCCTGTATCCGTTATTCGAATTTTTGCCATAGTGCCTTCCTGCTCTGTTTCCACTTTGATGAATCCGGGATCGTTCATTGACTCAATTCCGTTTTTTATGATATTGACCAGTATCTGTTTAAGCTCGATGGGATTCATGTTAATGTGCAGGTCGTCACGGAAATCCAAGAGAAAGCCTATGTTTTGATTATTGGCGAAACTCGTTAATAGATCGGAAATCTTTTGGATCTCGAAATTTAAAGGAATGACCTCTACATTATCCGTTTGCGGTTTTGCCAAAGACAAATAATCATTGATTATCACTTGTGTATATTCGAGTTCTGTGAGCATGGTCTGTACATAAAATTTTTCCGTTTCATTCAGTTCCTTCTCTTGATCTAATAACTGGGCAAACCCTTTCACGACTGTAATCGGATTACGTATCTCATGTGCAATGGTGGCAGCGAGCTGTCCGATTGAGTTCAGTTGCTTGGCCTGCTGTATTTCCTTGTGAAATGCATTCGTGGATTCCACCCTATTATTGGTTCCTATGAATACGAATACCAATATGATTTGTATGGCGATGAAATTAAGCGTGTTGCCGAAACTATCCAAAGCGACATATTCATAAGTATTTTGAAGATCTGTTTTTGAAATGATCAAGATGGAAGCGGGACCTAATATGAAATTTAAAGTGGCGACAATATAAAACCCGATTTTATCAAAGAGAAAAATGGGAATCAAGGGTGCTAAAGCAAATAAAGCCAACATGATTGCGGTATCTGGGAAGATCAAGAATTTCCCATATAAATAAACAGTAATTAAGAAAATGAATAGGGTTTTATAAAAATTGACTTCAGTTTTTAAGTAAAATAACAGAGAAATTATCATCCCCGATATTAAAATGACCTGCAATATCATCGCGTAGGGATTATCTTTCCAACTTATAGGTGATACAGAAATCCCAACTAATAGTAAAAGGGATATCATTGCCATGAATGCTTTCAGTATAAATCGGTGTTTGTTTTGATAATATTGATAATTTTTTAACATAATTCCCCTTAATATTAATATTCTGTTTGTTTGTTTAATAGTAATATGATACTAGTTTTTTGTAAATCAGAAAAAGATAGGTGTTGCCATCGATAGTTTTTCTATATAGTACCGGAAGGGGAGGTCAAGGAGTTAGGAACATATCTATCCATGCGCACTTAGTATGTCAACATTGGCACATCTGATCTAATATATGGGTTTTATTGGGTTTGTTTTTGGTTTAGTATGGATGTGTAAGACTTAAAGAACAAGCCCTATTGGGGATGAACGATAAAGAAATCGTTAAAGACCGCGAAGAATGGAGTTAAGTAATGAGATTTTGGAAATATTTGGTTGCTTGTATTTGGGTGACTGTTTTTTTCTACTATTTCAATATGTACATGCCAAGAAACTTTTTATATTTTCTTATTGGATTACCAGTATCCATGTTTAGCACATTTTTCATTTATGATTTTTTTAGAAAAAGAGGCTTTTAGCGGATTTATGAATGCACGGGGGTAATTGTTTGATAGGTTATTTTACTCATTTTTACTAAAATATGATTTCTTTACATTATATTAGCTGTAGATTCACATTCCCCTTCTAAAATGATGGTAATAATAGGAGGGGGAGAGGGAAAATGAAAACGAATATAAAGAAATTCGGCTTTTGTATGATGAGTGCGGCCTTTATATTGCAAGCTACTTCCATGGGGGCATCAGCTGCAAATGGAAGTCATTCCAATTCATCTATTTATGAGAAGAAAATCGTGAATATTGCACATCGGGGAGCTTCTGGCCATGCACCTGAACATACCATTCCCGCTTATCAATTGGGAGAACAAATGAAAGGTGACTACATAGAAATCGATCTTCAGATGACCAAGGATGGAAGATTGATAGCCATGCATGATGAAAAGGTGGATCGTACAACGAATGGTACAGGTCTGGTGAAGGATTTAACGCTGGCAGAAATCAAGAAACTGGATGCCGGTTCATGGTTCAATGAACAATATCCGCAATTGGCAAAAGAGGTATATGAGGGGGTAAAGGTTCCCACTCTTGAAGAAGTCTTTAAGAAGTTCGGAAAGCAGGCCAATTACTATATCGAAACAAAGTCACCTGAAGTATATCCAGGAATGGAAGAAGAACTTCTGCAGGTTCTCGAAGAATATAAAATGGTGGATTCAAAAGGCCGTACCAAGAATGTATTAATACAATCGTTCAGTAAAGAAAGCCTTATGAAGGTTCATGATATGAATCCAAAGTTACCGCTTGTACAACTCTATTCTTATAAGAACCCAGCAACCATTTCCGATGAAGAATTGAAATCCGTTAAGGAATATGCAATTGGCGTTGGCCCGAACTTCAATAAGGTTGACGGACAATATGTGAAGATGGTTCGCAGTCATGACCTTCAATTCCATCCATATACAGTAAATGATAGAGCGGATATGAAAAAGGCTCTTGAATGGGGTGCAACGGGGCTGTTCACTAATTATCCTGATGTATTCAGCGAGGTACTAAGAGAGTACAAACATGATAGTCACAATGAAAATGGGAATTTATAAGGTTACTAAATAATTGCTTTATATGTGAGTCCCGGTTTTTCCGGGGCTTTTTTTGTATTGAAGGGCAAATTGGGTGGTCTTAGGCTTAGCGGTAGTTTTTGACGGGTATATCAAATGTATTAAAAATATTTTAGGAGGTTGATTATGAAAGCTGTCACTTTTCAAGGAGCAAAAGAGATACAGGTAAAACAAGTTGAAGATCCGAAACTGCAGCAAAAGGATGATATCATCGTACGAGTGACTTCAACGGCTATTTGCGGATCCGATCTCCATATATATCAGGGTGCTTTGCCCACGCATAAGGATTATGTCATTGGCCATGAACCGATGGGCATCGTTGAAGAAGTGGGTCCGGAAGTAACGAAGGTGAAAAAAGGGGACAGGGTTGTCCTGCCTTTTAACATATCTTGTGGGCACTGTTATTATTGTGAACATGATATGGAGAGCCAATGTGATAATTCCAACCCAAATGAAGCGGTGGATACAGGCGGATACTTTGGTTTTACGGAACGATATGGGAACTATCCAGGCGGGCAGGCAGAATATTTAAGGGTCCCATATGGAAACTTCATGCCGTTTGTCATACCAAAGTCATGTGAACTTGAAGATGAAGCACTATTGTTCATGTCCGATGTGCTGCCAACCGCATATTGGAGTGTAGAGAATGCTGGCGTCAAGAAAGATGATACGGTAGCGGTACTTGGCTGTGGGCCGATTGGCTTGATGGCTCAGAAGTTCGCTTGGATGAAAGGCGCAAAAAGGGTCATTGCAATCGACAATCTTCCTTATAGGCTCAATAAGGCAAAACAGATGAATAAGGTTGAGGCGTATAACTTCGACGAGTATAACGATATGGGCAGCTACATTAAGGAAATCACTTCAGGCGGGGCCGATGTGGTCATCGATTGTGTGGGGATGGATGGCAAGAAATCAACGATCGAGGCGATTGAGCAAAAGCTGAAACTTCAGGGCGGAACGTTAAGCGCGATCGAGATTGCACTTAACGCCGTACGTAAATTCGGTACGATCCAACTGACTGGCGTATACGGATCCAAATATAATATGTTCCCATTAGGCAATTTATTTGAAAGGAACATTAACCTGAAAATGGGGCAAGCACCAGTCATTCACTACATGCCAAAACTTTTTGATGAAATCACGGATGGAAAGTTCGACCCTACGGAAATCATATCTCATAAAGTCCCTCTCGAAAAAGCGAGTGAAGCTTATCAAATTTTTAACGATCACGAAGATGAATGCATTAAAGTGGTGTTAAAGCCTTAATCTTAAGCTTATAAAAATTCCAATGCATGGAGATGCATTGGAATTTTTGGATATGTTCGCAAATAGGTAATGGTGTATTATGGATAAACGTATAAAATGGGTGTGAAATATGAATGGTAATTATGCCTTTGAACGGAAGAAATCAGGATTACACTGATTTTTTCGGAAATGTTACGATTGACCCTTCAGATGATGAAGGAGCATATGACTCAAAAAGAAGAGTTGATTTAATAATTAGATGCATTGCCAAGTGAACTTGAATAAGGGTTTTGGGTAATGAGATGGAGTATTTTTATTATATAATGATAGTGACAAAAGGAGGATGTATGGATGGTATATAATTCGGCAGCAGAACTTTGTGAAGGGTTTGGGTATCCGCCCGTTCACGTTAAATTGACGATAGAGATCGTCGATAAGAGATTGGGACCTGTAACGGCGGAAGCAGAGATTGCCATTAAGCCTGTTAAGTCAAAGGAATATCTAGAAGTATTGGTGGAAGAATTGGAATCGGAGCATATCTTTGCTGATGAAAATGGCAGTATCTATGGCAGCTTCGGCATCGATCAAAGTATCCAGATATATGATGAAGTCCTGGCTACAATTCCGTTCGAAGAGTTAATAGGAAAGGAAAATTGGAAAGAGATAATAGAGGAATCAATCACTGTGGATAAGCTAAAGGAACAACTGGGGAAATCCCTCAATGATTATCAATTCAGTGATTTGAGCGGGAAATATAAATTCAGGAAAAGATGTACGATAACGGAACTTCAATTCATAGAATAAACCAAAACTGGAGAAGGCGAAATGCTTTCTCTTTTTTTGATGCCATCATAATCAAATGCTGATAGTGAGACAATCCGTAAGAGTTTTTAGACATACACAATGTCAAGAAGAGATCAGTAAGGTTTTTTATGGTGCACCATACATATTTTTATGGTTTTACATAGGGTAATATATTGATAAGGACTTTTACAAGAAAACGAAATGTATATTTTAAAAGTTAAAAAGGAGAATATATGAAAATTGGTTTGGTACGGCATTTTAAGGTGGCACATGAATTTCCCACTGGGAGACCTGTTACGGCGGATGATATGAGGCAATGGTTTGAGGACTATGATGCAGCGGATATCATTTACGGAACGACTTTGTTTGGTGTGGAGGAATGGCAGGAATGTTATTGCAGTGATATGTCGAGAGCTGTCAAGACAGCGGAACATATCTATCCAGGTACGGTTCATCGGATGGAGGAGCTGCGGGAAATACCTTCCCCTCCACTTAAAGGAAAGGTTAAGCTGCCGTTCATCCTTTGGGCAATCTGGATCCGCTGCTGCTCGGTAATCAACAAGCAGACAAGGGCGGAAATTAAGATCGCTGAGCGAAGGATCAATAAAGTATTGGATGAGGTCTTAGCAAAGGGGGACAGGGATGTTCTGATCGTGAGTCATGCCGCCCTCATGGTATATATGAGGAAAGAGCTGATACGACGGGGGTTTAATGGTCCAAAGTTCAAGATTGCCAGTAATGGAAAGCTTTATGTATTTAAAAGATGATAAAGGGACTATATTAGGTTTCCTACCAGAAGGGGTAAGTCATTTTTGCTTATTTTAAGAAAGAGGAAGGCATTTTCCGAATAGTTATTCTTTTTTTATTGGTTGTGGTTTATTATTGTAATAGTGTAATTTCTACGAATTCAATAATAGGGGAAGAGGGGTGGACATTTTGCTGAAGGCAGTTTTTTTTGATTTAGATGATACATTACTTTGGGATCAGAAAAGTGTAAAAGAGGCTTTTGTGGCCACATGCGAAGTGGCTAAGGAGAAATATGGCCTGAATGTCGTCGAGTTTGAAGAGGCTGTGCGAAAGGAAGCACGTGAGCTTTATTCTTCTTACGATACATATGCATTCACTCAAATGATCGGAATCAACCCATTTGAGGGATTATGGGGAAACTTTCAGGATGATCATGATGAATTCCGGAAGATGGCCGGGATTGCACCGGCTTATCGGAAAGAAGCGTGGACGAGAGGTTTGAAGGCATTAGGGATCGATGATCAGGAATTCGGGCTTGAACTGGCAGAACGTTTCCCGGCCGAGAGACGCAAAAAGCCATTTATCTATGAAGAGACCTTCCGTGTTCTCGATGAATTAAAAGGGAAGTACAAATTGCTATTGCTTACGAATGGATCTCCTGAACTGCAAAATACCAAACTTGAAATTACCCCTGAACTGGTTCCTTATTTCGACCAAATCGTGATTTCAGGCGCTTTTGGACGAGGTAAACCAGATGCCTCCATTTTTGAGCATGCTTTGGAAATCATGGAGCTTGATAAGGATGAAGTATTGATGGTCGGAGACAATTTAATGACCGATATCCTTGGAGCATCACGGGTAGGCATAAAGTCAGTTTGGATAAATCGCCATGATAAGGAACGGAATGAAGTGATTCCGACCTATGAAATCAAGCATTTAGAGGAGCTTTACCCAATTCTTGAGAGCTTGGGGAATTAATTAATGGCACTCTCCAAATAACAGATTTTGGAGAGTTGTAATGAAAATATTAGGTCTTTCAAATTATTTACAGAATGAAAAGGGTGATATATAGTTACCCTGTAATCAATTAAATTATTCAGACTAGGGGTGTCCAATAAAAGTTGGGCTGAGAGAGAAGCGCATAAGCTTCTTAACCCTCAGGACCTGATCTGGTTCATACCAGCGTGGGGAAGTTAGAATCTACTAAACAATGACATTTCAATTGGTCATTTCTGTAGTCATACTAACGTTAGCCGGGTCTTAAATATGAGATCTGGCTTTTTCGTGCGAAATGGATTGGATTTTGTCCTTTTTAAATGAACTTAAAAAGGAGAAATGAAATCATGATGAGTAATTCTGTAAATGACATGAACGTTTCAATTATGTCCAGTTTTGCCGGGAGTAAAAAAGTGTATGCTGAAGGATCTAGACCCGATATTAAAGTACCTATGCGTGAAATTAAGCTAAGTCCGACTACAGGGTCATTCGGCGAAGAAGAGAATCCGCCTTTACGAGTTTATGACACAAGCGGTTTTTATACGGATTCAGATTATCCCATTGATATTCGAAAAGGTCTGGCCCCGATTAGACGAAGCTGGGTTCTGGAACGGGAAGATGTTGAAGAGTATGATGGCCGTGAAATAAAGCCCGAAGATAACGGGTATAAAAAAGTTGAGTCACAATCCAATGCCGAAGTTTTTCCGGGTTTGAAAAGAAAACCATTGCGTGCAGTGAAAGGGCAAAACGTGACCCAGCTCCATTATGCCCGTAAAGGTATCATTACTCCAGAAATGGAGTTCATTTCGATCAGGGAAAATGTGGCCCCTGAGTTTGTAAGAGAAGAGGTAGCTAGCGGGCGGGCTATCATTCCGGCAAATATTAACCATCCTGAAAGTGAGCCCATGATCATCGGACGTAATTTTCATGTGAAAATAAATGCGAATATTGGGAATTCGGCTGTAAGTTCATCGATCGAAGCTGAAGTGGAGAAAATGACTTGGGCTACACGATGGGGTGCAGACAATATAATGGATCTTTCCACCGGGAAGAATATTCACACGACCCGGGAATGGATTATCAGAAATTCACCTGTGCCAGTTGGGACGGTTCCGATATATCAAGCATTGGAAAAAGTGAATGGAGTCGCGGAGGATTTAAATTGGGAAGTTTTCCGGGATACATTAATCGAGCAGGCTGAGCAAGGTGTCGATTACTTCACCATACACGCTGGTGTCCTTTTGCGATACATCCCCATGACAGCCAAGCGAGTTACGGGAATCGTTTCCCGAGGGGGCTCCATCATGGCACAATGGTGCTTGGCCCACCACCAAGAAAGTTTCCTCTATACTCACTTTGAAGAGATTTGTGAAATCATGAAGGCGTATGATGTCTCTTTCTCATTAGGTGACGGCCTTCGTCCTGGATCCATTGCAGATGCAAACGATGAGGCACAATTTGCTGAATTGGAAACACTTGGGGAACTGACGAAGATTGCTTGGAAGCACGATGTTCAAGTCATGGTGGAGGGACCTGGTCACGTACCGATGCATTTGATTAAAGAAAATATGGATAAGCAGCTGGAAGTCTGTCAAGAAGCACCATTCTATACCCTGGGACCATTGACAACGGATATAGCTCCTGGATACGATCATATCACTTCTGCGATTGGAGCTGCCATGATTGGATGGTTTGGAACTGCCATGCTTTGTTATGTGACACCGAAAGAGCATTTGGGACTTCCGAATAAAGAGGATGTTCGGGTAGGGGTCATAACTTATAAAATTGCGGCCCACGCAGCTGACCTTGCTAAAGGCCATCCGCATGCAAGAAAACGGGATGATGCCCTTTCGAAGGCTAGATTCGAATTTCGTTGGAGAGATCAATTCAATCTTTCCCTCGATCCTGAAAGGGCGGTCGAATATCATGATGAAACTCTACCGGCTGAAGGTGCCAAAACAGCCCATTTCTGTTCAATGTGCGGCCCGAAATTCTGCAGTATGAGAATCTCCCAGGACATCCGTGATCTGGCGAAGGAAAAGGGTCTGGGTTTTGAGTCGGTAATCGATGAAGGGCTTAAAGAAAAAGCGAATGAATTCAGGAAAACGGACGGGGAAATCTATCAATGATTCCGACGAGAGGGAGAATTCGATGAATCGGGTAATCCAGATAAAAGTTGAAATGAAACAGTTGGAAACTCAATTGGAACAGCTGAAAAGAGAGCTGAACATTTTTCGGGAGAATTGTATTCATGAATTTGTAAAGCATGACTATAGTCAGCAATGTACAAAGTGCTACTTAATCGAAAGTCTGCAATGGTAGTGATGCCTTAATTGTCCTTTCATTATCTAATCCCCTTAATCATGCTGGGGCATTCAATCACAAAGTCAACATGATTAAGGGGATATTTTTATGCTCATTCATTAAAGCAAAGTTGGAAAATATAAATGCTGTTTGATACTTAACAGGTTATTCCTTGTAGCATTTCTTGATAACATTCATCACAGAGCATTTCATTTCTATCCATGTCAGTAACTTGAAACGTTACGGCATGGATTTTTTTCTTCCGTTTCATCAGTACAATAGAAGCATTTATATGTCATTAGAAATCCTCCCATTGAAATAAATGTGTTAATAGTTTAAAACGTCACGTTTTTTTTATACAGAAAACATGTCTGCAGCTTAATTGGTCTTCTTGGAAGAGTTTAGATTGAATAATCCAGTTGGGGTTCAACATACTAAACTTGTTCGCATCATTGATAAAACGAGGAGGGAAATACAATGCAAAACCAATATCAACAAGGTCAAGTACACCAGAACATGCAAACGGGTGCCATTCCCCCACAAATGAATCACGGTGGTCACGAAGTATTCGATGTACATGAAGTGTTGTCGGGAACGATTGGTACTTTAAACACGTATACTCTTTTGCGTCAGCATATCAAGGATCAGGAATTACTTGACATCATGGATCGTCAATATCAGTTCATCCAAGATGAATATAATATCTCATTGGAGTGCTTCCAAACGGGCCAGGATCCTTCTAAACGGACTCAGAGCTACAAAATGAATCAAGATAACGATTTTATATATGGATTGACACCAACGCAGCCAAAGAAACCTTTGCAATCCGTCTCGGAAATTACGGATGAATGCATTTCAGGCTTGATGCTTGGAGCTGTCAAGTCTGCAGCATCCATGAAAGCAATGGCAGCGCTTGAAATAACGAATCCGGTGGTTCGCCGCGTATTTGCAGATTCCGTTCCGAACTGCATTGAAATGGCATATGAGATTTCGATATATCAAAACAAACATCATTACTACCAAGTTCCACAGCTTGCGCAGCAGGATATGCAACAAATGTTGAATTCGTATGCACCGGCACAAGGAAATAACAACAATATGAGTCATTAAAAGCATTTGTTAAGAACATAAAGAAGGGATAGGACCAACTCTCCTATCCCTTCTTTATTATTGTTTCATCTGATTTATTTCCTGGATGCATTCCTGGACGAGGGTTACAGCCTGACTCATGGTGGCTCCTCCGCCAAATGCTGCGGTCACGCCAATGGCTTCAAGAATTTCTTGTTCGGAACAGCCTTGATCAAGACATCCTTTTGTATGATAGATAATACAGTATTCATCTTGAGAATATAAGCTTATTCCTAGTGCGATAAGCTGTTTTTCTTTCTGGGATAATTGACCTTCTTTAAAGCACTCTTCCGTAAATGAATTGAATTTCTCTGCGAGATCAGGCATTTTATGCGTAAAGACACCGATTCCAGCTTTATAATCACGAAGAGCATTTTCAGTAGAATTATTAGCTTCGAATTCCATTTTCCATTCAGCTCCATCCTAAATTTTTTTTATCAAAAATTAGTATGAGCCAAATGCTGGATGAATAAACAGAAACATGGAGTTTACCAAAGGAATCATGGAACCGTCCTTCCTACAAGGCAAATGAACCCTTAGGCCGGGTGGCTTTGAACCATTGATAGCAAAGGATGCAGATTAGTGCGACGTCAATGGCATCACCGGCATAGTACATTAGCATTCCACCATTTTCCGCTTGTTCCTTGGTGACTCCGCTTGGAGGGTGGGCAAAAATATATTTAGAAAGGATATCATGGGCGGCCAGTGAAATTGTAAAAACGATAGCTCGAAACATGAAGCTGAACCTGTGTGGCGCAGGGTCCATATAGATCATGGACGCAGTGAATAGATAGCCGGCTATGAACACGTGAAAATGCACCAAGGCATGTAGAAGAGAATTGTGATGAATCAACCCATATAACCCAGTCGTATAAAGGATCCAGAGTCCCCCAATATTAAGCGTGGAAGCAGTGATTGGATGACTTGAAATTCGCAGCGGCCAGCTTTTCAACAACTTTGAAAGTCGTCTTGCTGATTGTACATCAAGTGTTCGCAGTGCAAGAGTTATAGGTGCAGCAAGCACGAGTAGAATTGGTGCAATCATTCCAAGCAATAAATGACCAACCATGTGCGTGGTGAAGTCCATATGCGCCCGATTTGCTATGGGACCTATAATTGCAAAGGCTGCACAGATGGTGCCAAGAATCCAAAAGAAAGTACGGTATAAGGGCCATTTTTTATAGCGGCGATTCGAAAATACGACAGCTGCGATATAAATAACTATAACAAGTGAGAAAAGAATCAATAAAATCGGTTCAAAACCAGTTCCATTATCATGAATATGTCCATTACTGTGCATGGCGGCCGTCTTCTTTCATTTTAAGTAAGCTGCTTCTTGTTAGAATGACGATGGTAATGCCGATCAGTATCATGATTGCGGCTGCAATGTTCCAAATCAAGTCGTATGGGAGAATATCGACATTGTAACGGATTTGATGGAGACGCATTAGCTTGTGCTGGATGGTCCCATCATATAACTGAAAAGCACCTGCCCCAAGCAAAACTCCTCCTATCCACCTTTTCAGCCATAATCCCTTTCGGCGGCGAAGGTCAGCGAACATGAACAGAGACCCGACCGTTGCGAACCAGCTTAGGGCATGAAATAAACCATCCGAGACAAGTCCAATGCTGGATGTGGACTTGTCATAGAAATGATGCAAATTTAATAGTTGATGAAAGATGGTCTCATCGATGAATGCCACCAATCCGATCCCGAATAGAAAACCGGACCATAGATTACGAGCGGAATAAGTATATCGTAATTCTGAAATGGATTGATTTCTTTGATTTCGGGGCCTGAAATCCATTTTCCATCCTCCTTTTAAGTTTCTTTATAATGTGGTTGGTTTTCCTATATATGGTTCTTCTACTGTACCCTGTATTGTAAAGTTATAGACAGGTATATGGATCTTTTTAAATCTTATTAGTGATCCATTCATAATCCTAAAATAATCCTTGGATTTTTAGTTCAATGATCATTGTTGATTGCATGTAAACTTTTTCTAATTACTGTTCGTTATAACTGGATTCATGTTTCAAGCATGGGCAGGCGGGTAATAAAAACCTAGAAAGTCAACTATTAATAAAAGGAGGAGTTAATATGTTCCGTCATCAAAAAGAATTGCAATTTGAAGTTAAGGTAGAGCAGCCAGATCAATGCTTGCACGTCAAATTCAGGAAGTGTTAGGTGGACTGTTTGGGGAAATGACTGTCATGATGCAATATCTTTTTCAGGGCTTTAACTGCCGTGGAGAAGAAAAATACAAGGATATGCTGATGGATATTGGTACAGAGGAAATTGGACATGTAGAGATGCTTTGTTCGCTCATTAGTCAATTACTTGATGGCGCTTCTCCGGAAGATCAGGCAGAAGCTGCAAAAGATCCTGCCACAGCAGCGATCATGGATGGAATTAATCCCCAGCATTTGCTCGTAAGCGGACTTGGCGGACTGCCAACCAACTCAAATGGGGTGCCTTGGAACGGATCTTATATTGTAGCGAGCGGAAATCTATTAGCGGACATGCGATCGAATCTCCATGCTGAAAGCCAAGGACGCCTTCAAGTGGCCCGCTTATACCATATGACCAAAGATGAAGGGGTCCGTGCTACTTTCCGTAAAATGTTAGCCCGTGATCGTTACCACCAATATCAATGGATGGCGGCCATTGCAGAACTTGAAGAAAAAAATGGCGTAGTCGTTCCCGCTTCATTCCCACTGGAAGCGGAAATGGAATCTCAATCGGAAGCGTACGAATTCTGGAACTTGTCAGAAGGTAAAAGGAGACGGCCTTTGGGCAACAGGAAGCGCTCCAGATGGTACGGGAGATTTTGTTTATGTTGCTGAACCAGTTGCAAAGGGGCAGATTCCTAACCCTAAGGTTCCAGCAGCACAATTGCATCATGACTTGGATAGAAGTCAATCACTTAATAAAAGGTAATGGAAGCTTTTCAAAAAAGGCTCGATGGCCCCTAAAGGGACATCGGTTTTTTTATGTTAACAAAATCTGATTATTTGCGTGTGGGTATGTTTTGGAGTAGCATAGTTTCCATCTTCAAGACAACTTTATTAAAGGATGGTCACTACTTTAAATATAAGAAGAGTGACAAATGAAAGCAGTAGGTGAGTAAAAATTGCTATCTAAAGATTTTTCCAAGCCCACCCTGGAAAAGGTAGAATATTAATTAAGGTGAAAGTTTTTGCGATAAGTAGAACGGATATTATTTCACGAGTAGGGAAATCCGGTTATATGGCCAATCCAATATTGGTGAATTAAGTGTCTGGGGAAGTGGTGGAGCTAATGGCAGAATGATTGAAGAATGAAATATGGACAAAGTATAATGAATATATACAAAGTCGAGATACTCTTCGTCGGTATCTGTCTAAGGGGGAATCTTAATGAATGAACTGAATGCATTATTCAGGAAAAGAATAGGGCTCCAGGAAGATGTGAAACTGACATTTGAGAAATTAGATGAAATGCTGGAAAAGACAGCGAAAACCATTCCTTTTGAAAACTTATCGATCATGGCATCCCATCTGAGTGATATTAATAAAACGAATATCAGGAACAAAGTCCTCGTGAGGAATGAGGGTGGATTATGCTATGAATTGAATGCAGCCCTTTATTTTTTCCTGAAGGAGAATGACTTTGATGTATTCTTGGTACGGGGTGTCATCTATAATCAGGGGTGGATGACCATAGGAAGGACCCATGTCACCATTTTATTGAACCATGAGGGGAGAACCTATTTGATCGATACGGGTTTTGGCGGGAACCTGCCTTTAAAACCAGTTCCGTTGAACGCAGAAACGGTCGTTTCCCAAAATGGTGAATTCAGGATAAAAAAAGAAAGTACCGACCATGGAGATCATATCCTTGAATTGAAACTGAAACATAAGGATCGCGATTGGAGAATAGGGTATGCTTTTGATTCTTCAAAACCGGTAGAAAATGTAACGGAACTTAATGAGGTCCAAACGATCATCAGGGAAAATCCCCAATCGCCATTTAATAAACATTCATTAATCACCCGTTTGACAAACAGCGGGAACATCACTTTAACTGATACATCCTTTACACAGTGGGAAGATGGGAAAGTGACGAAAGAAGAAATAGATGGAACACGATTTAAAGAGTTAATGAAACAGCACTTCGATAGATAATGGATAAAAAGACTGAATATCTAAGGCGTCCATACCAAAAGACTGTCCATTCCCGACAGTCTTTTTTATGAATACCGGCAGCCAGGCTGCGGAAAGGAAGCGAAATTCGTAAAAACGTAGACAAACTCGCTTTTTTCGAATTTGCCTACAGTCTAAATAATCCATTACAGAAGTTTTTACAATTTATTCAATAAATTTGAATTCAGTGGGGTGAGAAGGATATGGAGAGGAAGAATCGATTGGTTTTTACTAGATCGAATGCAGCTGCTAAACGAGAATTCGATGAAGCGATCACCATTTTGGAATATAGCGTAATGCTCGTTGAACTCTTTGGATTAGAAGAGTTCAACAATATAATTGCCGGACAGTTAAGGTTGATTTTATGTGAAACGAAAAATACGCGCATTAAGCGGGAAAAGGTCACGATTGACCAATCCTTAATAAAGAAAATCAATCCTAACCCGAAATTATATCCCATTAAAGACTCCATTCAAATGAGCAATGTTCATATCACGGAAGACCTCTTCGATTATACTAAACAGAGGATTGAACTTAAGCTTTGGAGAAATCAAATTATCTATAAAACCGACATTGAAGGGGAAATCCAGGAAATTAAAATCATTGATTTTATTAAGGAAACAGCTAATAAGATTGGCGGTGCGCAAGCTATATCAAGTTTCCCTAATAAGTCCATTATTTCGGATGGACATACCAAAATCATGTTAATAGGTATAGCGAAAGGGTTATTCAAATCCATAGGCAGGGATTATAAAAAACATGCCTCCATGAACCTTTCGCATATCATGCAAAAAATCGAACAATCAACTTTGGGAGACTAGACATAAGAAGGACTTTTGACCAAGTCCTTCTTGCTTGATTACCAGGCAATATCCGGAAGGATTGATCACCTCAAATACCCTCTATATCCATCTCATCTCTTTTTACCTCTGTTAAACTACGCGAGAGCATGCTGTTCACTTTTATTATGAAATAATTAAGGTTATTAATATAGAAGAATGGGGAATTCCCTGATTACAAACAAACATGGGGGCCTTATGGTAAATGTAAAGACTTATTAAATTTACACTAAAATGCAGCTATGGATGATTGAGTTAATTTATAATGATATTCCGAATATAGTTTTACACATTATTGGAAAAATAGACTAAAAATAAAAAGAAAGAGATGATGATATGAAGGATTTTGATGGAAACCTTCCTGACGAATGGCTGGAATTAGTCACATTGGCAATGAAATCAAATATTACAAAAGAGCAATTCAAAAAGTTTTTGCAAGAAAAGTCGAATAGCAATAAAAGTAAAGATTGTGGTGGCTAAATAGAATTCTGTTCAGCCAAAAAAAGGTGATTTTTCTATCTGCGGGAATGGTTCTTCTTTTTTCAGACCTTTAATATTAACGCCATCAGGTTCAATTCAGGCAAGACTATTGCAAAAAAATGTATGGGGCTCCATTACTTTTTTCACGAGTCACTCCATATTTTCTGCATATTTAATTGGTAAGATGGATGCAATCATAAAGGAGGTTTACTCAATATGAAAAAAAGAACAAAATTGCCTATCATCCTATCATTATTGGCAGCGCTGTTTTTAATCCTTGGCGCATGTTCCAACAGCGATGATAAAAACAAAGAGGATAAAGAAGAAATGGGACATAGTGAAATGGATATGAACCATTCTAGCTCGGGTGATGTTCCTGAAGAATTAAAAGCTGCAGAAAAACCAACATATGAAGTTGGAAGTCAAGCGATTATCAAATCAGGTCATATGGAAGGCATGAGGGGGGCTGAAGCAACAATAGTGGGTGCATTTGATACGACTGCTTATGCCATTTCGTATACGCCTGCAAATGGCGAGGAAAAAGTGGAAAATCATAAATGGATCATACAAGAAGAAATCAAAGATGCAGGAGAGAAGACGTATGAACCCGGAGCGAAGGTCACAGTAAATGCTTCTCATATGGAAGGGATGAACGGGACAGTCGCTGAAGTTGAATCTGCTGAAAAAACGACTGTTTATATGGTCGATTATACACCGACTACGGGGGGAGAAAAAGTAAAGAACCATAAATGGGTAACGGAAAGTGAATTATCGGCATCTGAATGATTTAACATCATGATTTGCAAAACCGAAGAAGAAAATAAGCCTTGGTTATCCTTAATGGTCCTTTTTTACCAGGAACGTTTTTTAAAAAGGTTGTAATCAACTCGCTTTTCTTCGAGTTTTTCTACAGTCTGAAGGAATGGCAAACAAGCCATTCCTTTTTTTGTGAATAAACATTTTTGAAAATTATTGTTTGTAGTGGATTGTAAAACTTTAGTATCTGTTAATATGGATTTATCAAAATGTGAAAAATGGGGTGCAAATATGTTGACTGGATTAACCATTAGGCCTTTTATCGAAAATGACTATGAGGCGCTGAGCAACTATTGTTTACCTATAGAACAAGCAATCTATACTTCCTTACCTTTGAAAGTTATCGAAGACTTCAGAAAGGATAAATATAACCTTCCCATGGTCATTTATTTAGATGAGGAGTTGATCGGCTGTTTTGCCTTATATACGGATAAAGCGGGAAATCAATATACAAGTAATAAGAATGCGGTTCTTCTTAAATCATTCTCCTTGGATTTGCGCCATCAAAAAAAGGGGCTGGCTTTTAAGACTTTAAAAGTGTTGCCTGAGATGATCAAACTAAGTCATCCAGATAAAAATGAGATTATACTAACAGTGCATCATTCGAATGTTCCAGCGATAAATTTATATAAAAAAGCTGGATTCGTTGACAAAGGATACAGATTTAACGGGGAAGAAGGGGAGGAATTTATTTTCCATTTTGCTCTGGATTAAGTGAGCTTTAGATAACTTCCGGAATATATAGAGGGCAGTGGAACGTGTTGGCAACCCCGGGGGAGTATGATAGAAGAAAAACGTTCTCCCATAAGAGGTAAACGATAGGGGGATCAATCATTATTAGAGGCATAAAGGAGATGCAAATCCCAAAAAGTACCTAGTCCCCGGTATGGAAGGAATTTAATTAAACTTCCATATACAGTAACTTAAAAATGAAAGAGTGGTTAAACGCAAAATAAGCATCTTAATGATGCTTATTTTTTGAAAGTTCTCCATCCAACCTGCCATGCAGGAAAATTTTCACCATTGATATGGATACGACATGTTCAGAATTCATGGTATCCATCCTACAATTTCTAAAATCGTCAGAACAATCTCAAAGACAATGAGAATCACAATGATCCATTCAACGAATAGTCCCCTGATCGAATGGCTGATGTTAGAAAACCCATCCATAATGTTATATAAAATTTCGGTTTTACTTTTCAAGATTTTATACCGATCATTCAATTCAAAAAAATTAAGCATTCTGTCATAAAATTCGCCGGCAATACTGCTTGTCCATGTAATATCAGGTTTATCCAGAATCATGATATACGCTAGGGTATTGTACTCGTGACGAACGATTTTTGCCGTCGTCCTCGCTAATTCCTTGTTGCCGATTCTTAGCTTGCCTTTTTCCAGCCGGTCTATCATGGCTTCGAGCTTGTCGTGGATTTTTCCGAGTTGTTCCTCTGTTTTTTCAAGTGCCACCGATTTTGCGAGAATGGTGGAAATTAATTCAGGATAGAAAAATTCATATTTAGGCACAACTACATATTCGTCTGTCAAATTGATGTTTTCAGTTTCACTGAAGTGAAGGCTGTAATCGTCTGTATATCTGTCTACATTAACGAGATCAATGTCCGGCTCGAAAGAATGGATAAAGGATGAAAACTCCTTAATCTCATCCGCGTGTGAGTAATTAATGAAGACAATGCTGCCAAAGGAGAAAACCAGCACCTGTTGCGATTCGTCCACATTTTTATTAAGGATGGAACTTAGAATATCGCCTTTAAGGATTAAAGGCTCTTCCCAGGTGAATTTTTTAGGAATGCCGCAATGAATGGCGATTTTGTTCAAATCAATTTCATTAGTGATTGCACATGCTTTAAAGGTAATGGGTTCCATCTATATCACTCTCTTCAGCAAATTGGTCTTTTTTCGATTCTATTCTATTCTTACAAAAACATGCTTGAATAATTCTTGAAGGTAGAAAAAGGTACTGATTGGTCCCTGGACCAAATAAATTCCATTAAGGATATGATGAGCTTTTGATTTTATGCTATACACTCCCAAGTCCTATTAACAGACTTAAATATAATAGTTTATATGTAAGAGGGCGATTATACGAATGCTGATCCTTCCGGTTATGTCATTACTGAAATTTAACAAAAATATATAAAAGTTCATGAAAACTTTACTTATATTTACAGAATTCTCATATTGATGTCGATATTCAGTAATACATGTTTGTTATAATCGATTGACGGTTTTAAAAGTGATTGGAAAAGGGTCTTCTAAAAATCCTTCATTTACAGATGAGTAGCAGGCTGATTGAAGATGACTGAATAGTAGGAGTGAACAAAAATGGAGGAATCTATAAATCTATATGAGCTTACATTTAGTGAAAAAGATAGATATGTAATCATTACCAATGCTTATCCGCATGAAGATCAGTTATATCGGAATGGGTTTATCCATCGAAGAGTCAAGGCTTATCTGGATGAGGGTTTGAAGGTCGATGTCTTTGTTTTGCATCCTGCCTATAAAAAAGCAGAAAAGTATACGTATGAAGATGTGCCTGTTTATCGAGGAACTGAACAGCATCTGCGCATTTTCTTAAATCATAAAGTACATAAAAAAGCGCTCATTCATTTTGTTAATCCAAAAATGGTACAAGCGATAAAAGATACGAACACAGATTTACCGATTATCACCTGGATACATGGATTTGAAACGGAGGCATGGCATAGGAGATGGTTTAATTTTCTTGAAAGCCCTGAAAGCTTGAGGAAGATACTTGAAATGTCGGAAGACTATTATATAGAACAGCTTTCTTTTATGAATTGGTTTTATCAAACGAATGAATTGGATACAACCTTTGTTCATATTTCCAAATGGTTCAAAGAACATATTGCGGAATGTGACGCAAGAACGGAATCGAAAAATTCAGTAATCATTCCTAATGTAATAGATGACAATCTGTTTACCTTTATGGAAAAGCCCGTTGAAAAGCGGACAAAAGTCCTTTCAATCAGGCCATACGCTTCACGAAAATACGCCAATGATTTATCGGTGAAAGCGGTGCTGGAACTATCGAAGAGACCATACTTCGATAAGTTGGAATTTGGATTTTATGGTGATGGGAAATTGTTCGATCAAACCGTTGAGCCAATCCTGGATTTTGAGAATGTAACGATTCATAAAGGTTTCCTCTCTCAGGAGCAAATCGCTGCATTACATAAGGAGTATGGAATTTTCCTTTGCCCGACCCGTTTGGATTCTCAAGGTGTTTCAATGTGCGAGGCCATGTCCAGTGGGCTAGTGCCGATTTCAACAGATATCACGGCAATTCCGGAATTCGTTAAACACGACGTTTCTGGCCTTCTTACAAAACCTGAGTCCCCTATCGATATTGCGGATGCAATAGAGCGCTTATATTACAACTCGGACGTATTTTTAAGAGTGTCAAAACAAGCTTCTCAGTCGATTCGTGAAAAATGCGCGGTAGATGTTGTTATTAAAAGAGAATTGGAGATTATCCAAGGTTAAATGAGGGGAGTTTTTTCAATATGGACGAACGAAACGAATATTGGAAAACTATGTATGAGGAACTTGAATTACAAATGAAAGACATGATGTCCATGACATTGGAGCTCATAGAGGCAAGTGGCACTGAAAAGCAAAAAATAATTGAGAATATGACAAAAGAAAATAATAGGCTCCGGGAAGAATTAGAAAAAAGTAAGATGGCCCAAAAAGAAAATATTAAGCTTAACAAAGAAATGCGAAGACTTAAGTTATTAGAACACAAATTCAACGTTACATATGCAGGGAAATTCACGCTAAAATATCTTGCGCTTAAATCATCTATTAAAGAGCAAATAAAAAAATAAAAATTCATACCAGATTTCAGTCATTGGAGTGAAAACTTTGAATTCACATGAACTAGTTGAAAACAGAAAAATGAAGGTGCTTCTATTTGGCTTTATTGACATGAATTCAATGGATGGATCTGCAGTATTTTTATCTTCCTTAGCATCGACCATTGCTTTAGATTCCAACATCGAAGTTGACTTGCTTTTAGCTAGCCCGGTCAAACGTGATATCCTAATTCAGCCTCTTGAGAAATTTGATAATATAACCATTCTCAATCCTTTTGTTGATCCTTTTTTTAGGGCCACCGATGATGAGTGGGTAAAAAAAGGTGTCATTGATTTTGATATAGCTGAAATGCTCATTTCACATTATTGGAGTCAAAATGAATATGATTGGCTATTTGTAAGAAGCATTGAGACTGTTGAAAAAATAGCAAAGCATGAGCATATCATAAAGAATACATTAGTTTATGCTACAGGCTTGACTCACATAGGTCAGGATGTTAATGAAGAAAAGTTTAAGAGCATCAAAAATATATATGATCAGTGTGCGTATTTCTTATGTCAAACAGAAGAGATGTGCGATTTTGTCATTGAGATTCTTAATTTGAATAAAGAAAAAAACAAAGTTTCCCTGCTTACGCCGATGATACCGAACGTTGAATCAGCAGAAGGGCAGACCCGGTTAAAAAACAAACTTGTATATACAGGGAAATTCGACCCGGACTGGAAGACCATTCCCATCATTACTGCTTTTAAAGAATTAAAACGTGAGATTCCGAATCTGTCACTTGATGTAGCGGGGGATAAATTCAAATGGGTTAAAGATGATTCTCATTTTAAGGAAGAAGCTGCATACCTCCTTAAAAATACAGATGGGCTTACATGGTACGGGGCATTGACAAGGGAGAATGCCCAACAATTAATCGTGAACAGTGATATTGGGATAACCTGGAGAAGTGAGGAAATGGACAGCAGTCTGGAACTGTCCACAAAGCTATTGGAGTATGGGATCTTAAGGAAGGCTGTAATAATGAATCCAACTGAAATGCATATAAAGCTTTTTGGCGAAGATTACCCGTTATATGCTGTTACAGAGAAGGATTTCCGTGAAGCTGTCAAATTAGCGCTATGTAATAAGGATATATATGAGTTTGCTGCGCAACGAATGTATCAAGTTAGCAGGCAGTTTTTATTTTCGGAAGCCATAAAAAAACTGCAAGGTCTATTATGGAGCAAACGTATTACAGATTATGTGATTGAAAGCTCGGATATGTTTTATATTGATGAAGATGATTTTGATGAACTGAATAAGCTTGCACCATCAAAAAAAGTGAAAAAATTGCCTGCAGAGTTTAATGGTGACGAAGTTTTTACCTATATTGTCAAAAACATACCTGAAGAAATAAAACGAGTTGAAAAACTGTCTAAACTGTCTGGGTATGGTCAAATCACTTCAATGGAAAAATCCGGATGTTATACATTTCTCCACATCCATAAAAGTTATGGAAACTTTGAACAAAATTTTCAAAATAACATGCCATATTTAAAAACGATAGGGTTTGAAACCTATGGCAATCCTAAATTAAAACCAAAAGATGTGGAAGTTTCAATGAAAGAACAGGCAATTGTCGATAATAAAAACAATGAATTTAAAGTGAAAAATAAAGAATTGGTTAAAGAAGTGAAGCAATTAAAAAAACTAAACACAGTTCAGCTTAAACAAATTACTAAGCTGGAAAAACAAAACCTAGCACTTGGGCGTAAATATGATTCACTTTCGAAGTCGAAAATGGGTAAAATGACATTCAAGTATTGGGATTTAAGAAAAAGGCTTAACTTTTAATAATGCAATGGCAGATACTTCTTAACTATATATTAGTCAAAGGAAAGCTCCTGAATGCTGCATGCATACAGGGGCCTTTGTCATTTATATCGAGTAAAGGAGCCCTTGCAAACTTTTTATGTATGTTGTCGATTTCCTCAGTATGTATAAAGCTGCGTCATTTTACTATTTCATGAAAATTAAAACTAAAACACTACTCTTTCACCATTTACCTAATAGACCGATTATCCTTTAGTAGTGTTATAATATTCTGAAAAAGGGGGAGAGTTGATGGAGGAGAATATGCCAAAAGCGATTCAAGATGATTATCCAGATGAATTTGCATGGTGTTATGGATGTGGTCGGTTAAATAAAGATGGTCATCATTTTCGAACGGGTTGGCAAGGCGAACAAACAAAGACAATTTATACACCACGTCCAGAGCATATCGCAATTCCAGGATTTGTTTATGGCGGCTTGATTGCATCGTTAATTGATTGTCATGGAACAGGTTCAGCTGCACTGGCAATGCATCGTAAAAATGGGCATGAAGTTGGAGATGGAGTGGAGCCTCCCAGGTTCGTGACCGCTTCACTTAAAGTGGAGTTTGTAAAGCCAACCCCAAATGATGTGCCATTAATGGCAGTTGGGAAAATTCATGAGATTCATCCTAAGAAATGGAGAATCGAAACAGAGGTATTTGCGATCGATAAACTTTGCGCCCGAGGCGAGGTTGTCGCCGTGGTGATGCCAAGTACGTTTACAAGCAAAGAGTGATCGAACTCTTGGAAAAGGTCATTAAATAAGCTAATTAATATGAACGCAATCAAAAGGGAATTAAGATTTTGCAAAGGGCCGTCCAATTATTTGGACGGTTATTTAGTGTATCTGTGTATCCATTTCAAGCATGTTATCGCTATAAAGCGGCATGTAGCTGGAAATCACAAACGAAATATCAAAGATATTAATATACTTACATTATAAGTAAAGGGAGGCCGCAGAATGAAAATAAACGTAGAGATAGATGAGGAGATCAAGGCGATAGAGGTGCTTATCCGCAATCATGAATGGAATGAGGAAGTGCAGGAACTGATGGAGCGCTTGAAGGAGAGGAAAAGACCGTATTTTGTTGGTAGAAAAGAAGAAATGCAGCATGTCTTCCGGGCAGAAGAAATTATCTGTTTGTTCACAGAGCAAGATTCCATAATGGTGCGGACGAAACAGGGTACTTTCGAAATGAAAGAAAGGTTATATGAACTGGAAAGGGACCTTCCTGGTAATCAATTCGTGCGTTTGTCCAAGTCAGTGATTGCAAATTTGGATGAGTTAAGCAGATTCGAGGCATCTTTCAACGGTACCTTATGTGTGTATTTCCGATCAGGGGAAAAAGAATATGTTTCTCGCCATTATGTTCAAGGGATCAAGAAAGCATTTCAATGGAAAAGGAAGGGATTATGATGAAAACACTATTATTCCGTAGCTTTGCTGGGATTTGCCTTGGGGCACTCGTGATGGTGCTGACGTGTTTTGGAGTGATCGCTTTTGGGGAGGTCACAGCATTAGACAGTGAAATATTTGTAAAAAACGCGATAGGCTGCTTATGCTGTGGCTGGTTCTTCAGCACGGCAACAATCATCTTTGAAAATGAAAAATGGAGTTTATTATCTCAAACCATTCTGCACTTCCTGACTGTCAGCATCCTTTACTTCCTATTATCCTTTTTTGTTGGGTGGATTTCATTCAGCTTAAAAGGATTAGCTATAGGAATTGGGATTTTTATACCATTCTATATGATCATTTGGATCATTTTCTATCTATATTTCCGTCATCAAGTGAAGATATTGAATGATGGACTTGATAAAAGAGAGAATTGAGGGAGGATTGATCAATTAGAGAGGTGTAAAGCTGAACCGCAAGAAAATAAAGGCATTTTCGTATAACCCGCCGGCTTCATGATGCTTCATGAACTGCAGTATGTTCAATTGAAACAACAGTTAAAGCTGCAAAACGAAGTTACCATTTGAACGAACAAGAACACCAAAAAGGATAATGGGATCAGGTTCCATGAAGATACCGTACCATCTTAAACTGGAACCCTCTTATACCTGCTCGAACTATAGCAGGTCTTTTTATTTTCATTTTTCCTATGACATTTCTCCATTTGTTTGCCCCCCTTTGGATTTAAATAAAGAGACACCGCTCGCTGTTGTATCGGTGTCTCTTTGTATTTTATCGGCTTTCTATCATTAACATTTCATCATAGATTAAGTTCTGTCTAAGCTCAGTCGCTGTTTGCATGGATATTTGCTCATCTTCAACCATTTGCTGAATGATATCACGTTCGATTTGCATAGCATTCAACTGAAAATGACTCACCATCTCTTCAAAGCGATTAGCTTCTTTTTCACTTAATGTTCCGAATGGATTCAAATAACGATTATATCTTTGAATGACAAGCATGACTTCATGACGGTTTTCAGGTGTAGTTTGTTGTTTGATCAATGAAATAGCTTCCTTTGAAGCTTCTTTTTGGGCTTTACGGAACTCCCGTATCAGGTCAGCATTTTTAATGATGGAGTCCTCCAATTTAGCTTCCCATTTCTTATCCCATTTGACATTGATCTTTTTCTTGAAAAGAATGGCCTGCAAATTGATCCAAGCCCTTTTCAGCGAAGATTTTTGCATATAATTTAAGGTTCTTGAAATATACACTTTATAAAGTTCAAAGGCTGTTTGCGATATAGTCCCTTTTTCGACTAATCCAGAAACGACCTCCAATTCCTTGTTGGCACCAAGCTCCACTAAATCGCGTATTGTCCGATTATCCGGTCTATTCGTTATTCCCCGCTCCAAATCTATCAGTTGTTCATTTAAATCTTCCATCACTTGATGGACTGCTTTCTGATTATCCATGGTTGCTTCTTTGCTCAGCTGTTCGATCGTTTTATTTAAAATAATTTTATTAGCCTCCTCAGGGGTTAGGCGCTCATCTTTGAATACAACCGGTGTCTTTACCAGTAATGGCAAAAGAACCGTAGCCAATATGACGCTTAACAATATGACGCAAGCTGCGATAAACAAGACTGTATTACGCATCGGGAATAAAGTGTCATCCGGCATGAAATATGGTATGGATAAAGCTGTAGCCAATGTGATGGTACCATGAATGCCGCAAACGGATGTCAAAAATGCAAATCGGGATCTTGAGACATAATCATCATCGGTGTTTTCGCTATCTTCTGGATGAACCCTTGACATGATGAATTGCTCTAAGGGATTCACTCTGTTTTTCGTGAAGGTATTATGCAAAATGTATACCCAAATAAAACGGATCACCAATAATAAAAGAACAATCAAAACACTTATCCCAAAAAGAGTACCCCTATTTAGGTCGGACTCAATTTCCTGATAAACACTCGGCAACATGAATCCTAATAAAGCAAATACAAGTCCATTCAAAACATAACCTAATACAGACCATGTATTAGTTGATACAATTTGCAATTTAGTTGTGGAACTCTGAAGGCGGTCCCGCTCGATGCCATGGATTACACCTGCAGCAACCACTGCCAAGATTCCGGATACATGGAATTCCTCAGCTACCATATATATGGCAAAAGGCGTAATCAGTTCAATAACAATGGACATGGAGATTTCTTCAAGTCCATGAACCCGTAAAAATAATCGTAATTTAACGATTAAATAGCCCAATAGGATACCTATAAAGATACCGCCTAAAGCTACAAATATAAAATTTAGCGAAGCATCTTTTATAGAAAATACCCCAGTTAGGGCAGCTGTCAAGGCAACTTTAAAAGCAACGATTCCAGCAGCATCATTGAAAAGTGATTCACCTTCAAGGATGGGCATCATATTTCCGGGCAATTTCAACCCTTTTGTAATCGATTGTACCGCTACGGCATCTGTAGGGGTAATCGTTGCTGCTAAAGCAAAAGCGACAGCCATCGGCATATCAGGTATTAACCAGTGGATGAAAAAACCTCCTGCAAAAACAGTCACGAACACTAACCCAAAGGCCAATAACAGAATAGGTTTACGCAATTCAAGCAATTCTTTACGGGACGTATTTTTTCCTTCTGTAAAGAGCAGCGGAGCAATGACACAGATCATGAATAATTCTGAGTGAAAATCCAATGATAATTGAAATGGCAATAATGAAAGCACTGCTCCCATGGATATCTGATATATCGGCAGTGGAATACGGGTCCATATGGCATTTAATATTGTAGCGATTATTGTGGAAACTAATAATCCGAGCAATGTGATTAAGAATGACATAGAATCTCCCTTATCTTCTAATGTTTTAGTCTGTTTGCCCATGAATCTTCTATAAAGAGATAAAAAAGAAGGGGTATTTTAAAGCGAATATCCATCCTTTAAAAAGTATCCCCCACTTTATGGCCTTGCATATCTTGGTCAAAATCCATACTTAAACAGAGGCAGTATTTTTCACTAGCCTCGGTTTTTGATATACCCCTTTGTTATTAATTACAAACAGGATATCACAAAGGATTACGGTTTATTCAATATCAACTTATAACATAACTTTTCAATTTGCTAAATATAAGTTCATGCTGAGCTCATGATTTTCTGTATAAAATACCCTTAATGAAGAAACATAGAAAAATGGAGTTAGAGCGACCTGCAAAAAAATGGGGGTAACCAGCTTGATTCGTAATGTTGGCAAATTGTTAAGAAAAAAGAAAGAAAAAAAATCCCTGGTACAAAATGATTATCTGGATTCCAAACCTGCAGATTCACTTGATGAGAATTTCAGTCAAAATGTTGAAACACTTCGTTCTGTTTATAATAATTGCTCCGATGTCATGTTCCGCTCGTTCTTACTTTTCGGAGAGACGCGGGCGATGCTCATTTACATTGCGGGACTCTCAGACATCGAGGCGATAGAGCAATATGTGCTATCCCCACTCATGCAGGAGTCATCAAAAGAACCACAACAATTAAATGAGTTTATTGAACATAAAATGCCCGTTCCTAAAGTGGTAAAAGTGAATTTTTTGGCGGATTGCATTGAATCGATTTCCTCTGGAAACCCGATCCTTCTATATGAAGGGGGAAGCGATGGATTTTCTTTAGGATTGTCCAAATGGGAAAAGCGGGCGATTGAAGAACCTGTGGCAGAGGGGGGAGTTAGGGGGTCACGAGAGGGGTTTATTGAATCTCTAGAGGTAAATACTTCCCAATTGCGACGTATTATCAAAAGTCCTGCCCTTAAAATACAATCTATGAAGATTGGAACTCTTACCAGGACGAATGTTTCGATTGCTTATATAGATGGACTTGCGGATAAAACACTGATTGAAGAGATTTCAACACGGTTGGAACGAATTAAAATAGACGGTATTTTAGAAAGCGAGTACATCGAGGAAATGATCGAGGACAATCCGTTTTCACCTTTCCCTCAGATCATGTCGACAGAACGGCCGGATGTAGCCTGTGCCAGCTTGCTGGAGGGACGAGCTGTCATTCTTGTAGAAGGAACTCCTTTTACTTTAATTGCACCAATATCCTTCTTTTCTTTAATTCAATCACAAGAGGATTATGCTCAACGTTTTATGGCAGGCACCTTTATCCGTTGGTTACGATACTTTTTTATGGGATTATCTCTTTTGCTTCCTTCACTTTATGTTGCTATTTTAACGTTCCATCATGAGGCGGTCCCAACCGCACTCCTGCTAAGCATAGCAGCATCCCGGGAATCGGTACCTTTTCCTGCAATAGTAGAGGCATTGGCTATGGAAATTACGTTTGAAGCACTAAGGGAGGCAGGGGTTCGATTGCCGAAGCAGGTAGGTTCTGCCGTCAGCATTGTTGGAGCGCTAGTGATTGGTCAAGCTTCCGTACAAGCGGGCTTGGTTTCAGCGCCAATGGTCATTGTGGTTGCGATTACGGGAATCGCTTCTTTTATGATGCCTCGCTATATTGCCGGAATTGCTTTCCGGATGCTGCGTTTCCCAATGATGCTGCTTGCCGGTACCTTAGGGCTGCTTGGCATCATGATGGGAATCATCGCCATAGTCATTCACTTATGCAGCTTACGTTCCTTTGGCGTTCCATACTTAGCGCCACTGGCGACGTTAAAAGGTAAAGAGCTGAAAGATGTGCTGTGGAGAGCCCCTTGGTGGATGATGGATACACGTCCGCGTCTCACAGGGGATTCTAATGTATACCGTCAAGCCCCGGAACAGAAATCAAATCCTAAAAGGGGGAGTGAAACGGAGTGAATAATAGCTGGAAGCGAAAAAGGATCTCGGAGAAAGGAAAGAGGCGTCATTTCATGAAAAGCGTTCTTCTTTTGCTCGTTATTTGTGGAACGACCCCCTTTCTAAGCGGTTGTTGGGATCGAATAGAAATCACTGATTTGGCGATTGTCACAGCAGCCGCCATCGATAAGAAGGATAAGAATCAAATAGAACTATCTGTCCAAGTCTTCATTCCAAGTTCAATAAGCAGTGGAGGCAGTTCAGGAGCGACCAGCCAGGGAGGGAGTGCGGTTGCGACATTGGTTAGAAGTGAAAAAGGCCCCAATATTTCAGATGCATTGTCTAAGCTTCAAAGCAAGCTTCCGCGAAAAGTATTTTGGGGACATTGTAAAGTATTTGTTTTCGGTGAAAAGTTAGCGATGGAAGGAATTCAAGAGCAGCTGGATTTTTTGCTGCGCCATCCTCAGCCAAGAGAGAGAGCAAATGTGTATGTCAGTAAAGGGAAAGCAAAGCCTATCCTGGAATCGTTGCCACCCCTGGAAAAATATTCAGGGGAAGTGCTTAGAGAACTATCTGATTTACATATTGGGATGCTGGTCACACTACAGGATTTAGATGAAATGTTAACAGGTAAACCTCAAGCTGCCGCACTTCCAGTCGTTAAAATATTGCCGCCGGGGAAAGGGCAAACAAAATTACAGGGAATTCCTTACATTTTTGGGACAGCCGTTTTAAAAAAGGATAAGATGACCGGGATGATGACAGAAAAAGAAACAAGAGGGCTGTTGTGGTTAAGGGATGAAATTGAATCATACACCGTGACCTTTCAACCCGAAGGTGTGAAAGGGGAGATTTCTTTGAATCCAGTGACGGCTAAAATCAAGAAGATTCCGCAATTTCGAAATAACAAATGGAAATTGTTAGTGAAGGTAAATACAGAAGGAGCTGTTATACAAAATGGAACGAATTTAAACCTTTCAAGTCCAAAAATGCTAAAAGCTGCAGAACGAGCATACCAAAAAGATATAGAAGATCGCATCGAGATGGCTTTTCTGCATACTCAGGATAAGAAAGCGGACATTTTAGGGTTGGGTAAAGATTTCTATAGGAAGTACCCTAAACAGTTTAATAAGGTCGAAAACCACTGGGATGATATATTCGCTGAGATGGAAGTGGAAATCGATGTTGCGGCCCATATTCGAAGACAGGGCTATATAAACAAACCGGCAGGTTTGTCTGAAAATGAGGTGAAGGACAAGTGAGATGGGGGGCTTTTTTGTGTACAACCGTGATCGTAGCTTTAATCATTTTGTTTGAATGGCCGAAAATGAAAAAAAACCCAAAAAAAGATAAAGTGGCATTTCTTACACTGCTCCTCACTGGCCTGGTTTTGTCCATGTTCAATCTCCCGCAGATGTCAGGACCCACTCAATGGATGGAAACTCTTTTCAGGCCATTTGGAGAGTTTATGGAAAAGTGAATCTGTTGCGGCATTAAATTCAGTCTTTTAAAGAAAGGAGGGAGCAGATGGAGAAAGGAAAAATTTCATCTCTGCAGATGGCATTCATGATGTATCCGACGATTGTGGCAACGGCTATGCTCGGAGTTCCAAGCATCACTGCCAAATATGCCAAAACTGATTTATGGCTTTCCCCCATTTTTGCTGCGCTAATAGGGTATCTGACGGTGTATATTGCGTTTAAACTGCATAAAATCTATCCAAAACAAACGGTTTTCCAATTCACTGAAAAGATTATTGGCCTGATTCCGGGGAAAATTCTCGGTTTCTTACTTTTGTTTTTTTATATCCAGAACACGGGGATAATCGTTAGAGACTACGCGGAATTTGTGGTCAGCTCTTTTCTGGTAAATACCCCTATTAGTGTGATCATGGCATCGATGGTGCTTTTGTGTGCTTTCATCGTACGCGGGGGAATAGAGGTGTTGGGGCGAGCTGCTGAGTTGTTTGTACCGGTTTTTATTTTTCCAATTTGTATCTTAATCCTCTTGCTGATTCCTGACTTTGATTTTATGAATATATTCCCGATATTGGGTAATGGCTTAATGCCCCCAATCAAGGGTGCGATTGTACCGGGAGGATGGTACAGCGAGTTTTTTCTGATCATTTTTCTTCTTCCTTTTTTGGTGGATATGAAAAAAGGGATGAAATCCGGGATGATGACTGTATTTGCCGTGATGATGACGTTAATTGTGGTGAATCTTTTGGTTCTTTTTGTACTAGGGGGAACAACACCCTCAAAGAATTACCCCTTGATGAATATATCTCGATACATTAGTATCGCCGACTTTTTTGAACATGTGGAGTCCGCTGTCATGGCGGTATGGATAGTAGGGGCGTTTTTGAAAATTTCCGTATTTTATTATGTATCTGCTTTAGGTACGGCGCAGTGGCTGAATCTTTCCGACTATCGGCCCGTTGTATGGCCGATAGGGATTTTGATTGTCATTTTCAGTTTTTGGTCGTTGCCTAGCTCAATAGATGTTAATCATAATGATAACATGGTCTTCCCTTCACAAGGAATCTTGATGCAAACGATTATTCCTCTGATATTGTTGGTGATTGCGGTTGTAAGGAAAAGAAATCGTAAAGGAACCGAAACAAGCTGAATGAGCGTTTTTATGCTAAAAATCTTATCGATAAGGTGCTATCTATGTCCATACTCGCGCAACGGGGGCAGAACCAACTGATTGGATTGCATCTTTTTTTAGCCGTTTGATGAGTTTACGAAAAAGTGAATCTATCCAGTGGTTGTGTGATTTCAGATTTACGTACTACCACAGAAAGGAGGAAGACGATGGAGAAAGGAAGAATTTCAGCTTTACAGATGGCATTCATGATATATCCAACAATCGTGGCAACGGCTATTCTTGGTGTCCCAAGCATCACAGCCAAATATGCCAAAGCTGATTTATGGCTTTCCCCCATTTTGGCGTCTCTCATCGGGTATGCGACGGTGTATATCGCTTATAAACTGCACAAACTTTATCCGAAACAAACGGTTATCCAATTCAGTGAACAAATCATTGGTCGGATTCCGGGGAAAATTCTCGGTTTTTTATTCTTGTTTTTTTATATCCCGATCACAGGGCAAATCCTAAGGAGTTATGGAGAATTTATTGTCGACTCTTTTCTGGTCAAAACTCCGATTAGCGTGATCATGGCATCGATGCTGCTCCTCTGTGCCTTTATCGTCCGTGGAGGGATAGAGGTGTTGGGGAGAGCTGCCCAATTGTTTGTTCCTGTTTTTATCCTTCCGATCCTCCTCTTAATCATTTTACTCGGCCCTGATTTTGAATTTAAGAATATATTCCCGATATTGGGGAATGGAATTATGCCTCCAATCAAAGGTTCAATTATACCGGGAGGATGGTTCAGCGAGTTTTTCCTGATCATTTTTCTCCTCCCTTTTTTAGCGGATGTGAAAAAAGGAATGAAATATGGGATGATGACTGTGTTTGCTGTGATGATGACGTTAGTTGTGGTGAATCTTATCGTTCTTTTTGTACTCGGATCGACAACATCGACAAAGAATTATCCCCTGATGAATGTAACTCGGTATATCAGTTTAGCCAACTTTTTTGAACATTTGGAGTCCGCCATCATGGCCGTATGGATAGTAGGAGCGTTTGTCAAAATTTCTGTGTTTTATTATGCAGCTGCTTTGGGTACTGCGCAGTGGCTGAATCTCTCCGACTATCGTTCTGTTGTATGGCCGATGGGGGTTTTGATTGTAGAATTCGGCTTTTGGTCGTATCCTAGCTCTATGGATGTCAGTCGATATGATATCGTCGCCTTCCCTTTTCATGGACTTTTGATGCAAACGATTATTCCTCTGTTATTGTTGGGAATTGCTATGGTTAGAAAAAGAAATAGACAGAGAAAGGGAAGCAAATCAAGCTGACCTTTTCAGCCGATTTTTTGATCTTTGATTTAAGAGGCTTGAAAAAGTATGGGAATGAAAGTAGGCAAAAGGAACTCTATCTTCATGTTAAAACAAAGTTGATAGGAACGAAATGTACGAGACTCCTGCTTAGAAAAGCGCATCAATGGGAGAAACCGCAGGTGCAATGGCGCCGCGGGCACTACATTCCAATCAACGGCCATTTTAAAAACCTACAAAAAATTGTAGGCAAACTCAATTATTTTGGAGTCTCATCTGCAACCATTCCGTGTTCGAATGGTTTTTTTGTTGCGAGAAACTGGAGATCATTAGATGTATTTTGCAGCAAGTTAAAAATAATTAACGATTTTTTTCAAACCGTTTGGAAGTTTGTCCCGTTATCTATAGTACAAAGGCTTTTTAGAGGGGAGAGATAAAAGAATTGAAAAAGGTCATTTTTGTCGGTTGGATAGCATTGATGACAGTCTTGTTAGGATTTTCACCGGAAATGGGTACGAAACGGGGGCAAGCAGTCAACGATGTCGTAAAAGTATACGGTCCAGGTGGCCCTCTTGGACCTATCAAGGAAATAGCGGAACGATTCACCAAAGAAACAGGGATAAAAGTTGAAGTTACAGCGGGACCTGAAGAAAAATGGATTGATCAAGCCAAACAGGATGCAGATATCATTTACGGAGGGTCCGAGTATATGCTGACTGAATTCATGCATGATCATCCGGAGGTCCTTGATGAAAAAAAACGTACAGAATTGTATGCACGGTCAGCTGGCATTCTGGTTAGAAAAGGAAACCCGAAGAATATACAGTCATTGGAGGATTTAACGAAGAAGGGCGTAAAGATTGTAGATGTTAATGGAGCCGGGCAACTGGGGCTATGGGAAGATTTGGCCGGAAGAAAAGGATTGATCCCTGGAATTAGCAGGAATATTGACATTTCAGTGAAGTCCAGTGCAGAAGCTATCGATCTATGGAAGGCAAATTCTAAATTGGACGCATGGATTACTTATGAATCCTGGCATTACAGTCTGGCGGATGTGACGGATCTGGTTCAACTTCCTGAAGAAGACAAGCTCTATAGAGGGACCCCGGTAAGCATAACAAGTAAGAGTGAAAACAAGAAAAAAGCAAAACGATTCATTGATTATCTTAAAACGGAAGAATCCCATCAAGTATTTCAAAAATGGGGATGGAAGTAAATTTTATGAGGAGTGAGAGTATATGAAAAAGTGGATGGTATTTTCAGTTTTTATGATGGTCCTAGTTTTGGCGGCATGTGGAAATGAAGCTGATGATTCACCCAAAAATGATCAAGTGGTTAGTGGGACTGCCGATGAAAAAGCGGTAACCCTAAAATTGTTGGAAAGTGGAACAACAGACGAATACCTCGCTGATTCCAAGGGAATGACACTTTATTTTTTCAAGAATGATAAATCAGGAAAAAGCAATTGCATGGGTGATTGTCTCAAAAAATGGCCGCCATTCATGGAAAGGGATTTTGCTGTTCCTAAAGGATTTGAGGAAAAAGACTTTGGAACCATTAAAAGGGAAGATACGGGGGAAGAGCAGGTAACCTACAAAGGATTTCCACTCTACTATTTTGTGAATGATAAGGCAGCGGGAGATGTCAATGGCGAAGGTGTGAAAAAAGTTTGGTATATTGTAAATAACAAGACGATTTTTCCAAAATAAGAAAAAAGGGACGATCAGTGATGGTCGTTCCTGTTATACGTTTTTTTCAAAAATTTACTTGTGAGGAGTTGCAGGTGCGATTGAAAGAAAAACTTGATAAGGAATTGATGGCACTAGTAATGAAAAAGCATCGTCCTGCTCTGGAAGAACTTTATGACCGGCATATTAAATTAATCAATGGTTATATTTTTAAGTTCACAAATGGAAATGCTGAAAAAACGAAGGAGATTGTGCAGTTGGTCTTTTTAAAGCTCTGGACCACAAAAAGCAGTTACAATTCCGAAAAGGGGCACTTTGTAAGCTGGCTTTTGACCGTTACACGAAATGTGTGTGTGGATTATGTCCGTAAAGACAGCGTTCATATCCGGAATAACAAACAAATGGACATGAGTCATCCAATAGACATAGAAGATCCTAATAATGATATAGAAAATGGGCTATTACACAGTGAAATTGCCAATGCAAAGAGTAAGTTAAGCAAGCCGCAAAAAAGGCTGATTGATTTACTGTATTGGAAAGGGTACTCGTTAACGGAAATTGCCAAAATTGAAAATGAACCGGTTGGTACCATTAAGAGCAGACTTCATCAGTCGCTTAAATTGTTGAAAAAGTATTTGGAAGTAGGTGGTTTGTAAATGGATACAGAGTGCACTAACCTGCTTTCATTTTTATCTGGTGAACTGGGAGAAAAAGAAAAAAAAGCATTCATGGAACACTTAATGCAATGCTCTGAATGCACTAGGGAGTATGAACAAATGACGGAAGCCTGGAATTCATTGAAATGGGATTTCGAAGAAATAGAACCTTCTTCTTCCCTGAAATCAGAGGTTATGAATTTTGTCTTTGAGACTGATGTTGAAGCTCCGGTGAGAAGGGAAAAGAATTGGAGTGGTTTTTTCTTTAAGCAGTTTACACCAGTCACTTCAGGTCTCTTACTGATCGCACTGGTTTTGGCGTTTGGGCTGTTATATTCCAATATTCAACTGAAAAAAGAACTTGCAGCTATCGATCTGCCAATGGAGGTTAAAACGTCGCTATCTTTGCAGCCAGCCGATAAGACCGCTGTAAATATGAATACGGACGGTGCTGCATACATTTTGCAGCAAGGAGAAGATAGAAGGTTAATCGTTCAGATTCAGAATTTGCCTAGCCTTCAAAAGTCCGAGGTGTATCAGGTGTGGTTGCTGAAAGATGGAAAACGGACAAACGCAGGAACTTTCAAGCCTGATGAATCCGGCACAGGATCATTGACATACAAACTGTCCATTAATGATAATTTCAATCATATTGGCATCACAAGAGAACCAGATGCAAATAGTACAAAGCCGAGAGGCGAAAAAATAGTAGGATCTTCTTAAAAATAAGAGACTTGCCCGCAAAGGGGAAGTCTCTTATTTACTGTTCGTGCCTGATTTTAATAGCTAAGTGATTTTAACAAGAAGAGGTCGCGATTTACAATGGAAGCTCATATGAATTGGGAATATAAGTGTTTACCCTTCACCATCGATCACTAGCAACGAATAACCAGCATTTTTCGGGTGGGGGTAAATGGACTTGTTTAAGGGTGGACAAACATTGTCATTTTCATGGTGCCTATTTATTCATTAAGTCCTCACAGTACTCCCGGATCAATGCTGAGGCTTTCGTTTGGCTGATGGAGAGGTCCTTCGCGACTTTCCTTGATGATTTATATGTTTGGTAAGATTTTCTGATCAATATCCGTTTCGTTTCATCAAGTGCTTTATCGAGAGTAGTGGGGAGATCAATCTGTGTGACCTGTTCAACGTTCTCGGTTATCATTTCTGGCAAGTCGGACATTAAAATAACGGAGTCACTTATTAAGACCAACCTTTCAATCAAGTTTTCGAGCTGGCGTACATTGCCGGGCCATGAATAATGAATTAATAGATTCAAGCATTCTTCCGAAATGACTTTATTTTCGTGATATCTTTCATTGAACTTATTTAAAAAATTGTACGTAAGGGGAATGATATCTTCTTTTCGTTCTCGCAATGGAGGCAGTTGAATATCAATCACATTCAAACGGTAAAATAAATCTTCACGGAATCTTTTATCATTGACCATTTCTATTAAGTTCTGGTTTGTTGCTGCGACGATGCGGATGTCGACTTTTTTCATTTCACTGCCGCCGACGGGAATAAATTGTTTGTCCTGGATTACTTGGAGAAGCTTTGCCTGCAGAGCGAGCGGGATTTCCCCAATTTCATCAAGAAAGACAGTGCCACCGTCTGCGGATTCAATCAATCCGCGTTTTCCAGTTTTGTTTGCACCGGTAAATGCACCTTTTGAATAGCCGAATAGTTCGGATTCGAGCAGTTCCTCCGGGATGGCTGCACAGTTGATTGTCAGAAAAGGTTTGCTTTTCCGTTTACTGATCCTGTGGATGAAATGGGCAAGCACTCCTTTTCCCGTTCCAGATTCCCCTTGGATTAAAATCGTGGAATCAGTCGGCGCTACCTTTTCACAAAAAGTGAGGATGCGGTTGATTTTACCGCTATTAGTAATGAATCTCCCCGTTTCATCTTCGTCATGAGTGATTTTTGACTCACCACTTGCTTCATTTGCTTTTAACATTTTATATGTTTGGGTTTCTGTGGATGTAGTGACGACCAGTTCAATTTCCCCCGCATCATTTAAAATTGGAATTGCTGATGTCATCAATTCAGCCCCGATATACGTTTGTTGTTTTATGTAGCAAGGTTTTTTCCTTTTAAATACCTCAGGCACGATGGAGGGTTTCCAGTACCCTTTTTCAAATAAGTCCACATTATATTTGCCAATGACATCAGTAGGTTTCAGACCATAATGGCGCTCACATGCCTTGTTGACGTAAAGAATCCGCTTTTCGCCGTCAAGGACGAAAATCTCATCTGAGGAATGATCAAGAATTTTTAATAAAGTTTGGAGCGTCATCTCGACACTGTCAGTAGAATCCGTACTTTTCATAGGGTAATCCTCTTTTCAAAAGGGAATGAGTGAATTTTGATTAAGGTTTCATCAATTTCGAGTTAATTATAACTCGGTATGATAGCGTTTTCAATTTGAATTCTAAATATTTTGTTTATTTAGTGTGTTTCCGGAGGTTGGCACACATATTGCATTATATAAAATTATCAATTGGTGAAATTGACGAAGTGCTACGTTTGCATGTCATATTATTGCATGAATCGACATCTGAGCATAGCGGACTTCTAGTAAGCGGATTTATCTTATTCAAGGAAGACATCTAGGGGGAATGAATTTGGAAGAAAAGTATGAAGTATCTGACATAACTATTATCGGGGGAGGACCGGTTGGTTTATTCACAGCCTTTTATGCGGGGATGCGCCAAGCTTCAGTGAAAATCATTGAAAGTCTGCCTCAATTGGGAGGGCAGCTATCTGCTTTGTACCCTGAAAAATACATTTATGATATTGCAGGTTTCCCGAAAATCCAGGCCCAGGAGCTAATCGATCGATTACTGGAGCAAATGGGTCAATTCAAAGCGGATATTTGTCTTAATCAATCTGTAGAGACCATTGTTCGTACTTCGGATGGGATGTTTGCCATTACGACATCCGAAGAAACACATTACACGAAAGCGATAATCATAACTGCTGGAAACGGGGCATTCCAGCCTCGGAAACTAAAAATGGAAGGCGAAGAAAGATTTGAAAATGCCAACCTTCATTATTTCGTCCAGAATATGAGCCAATTCGCTGATAAGAAAGTGGTTGTGTTCGGTGGCGGTGATTCGGCGGTCGACTGGGCGCTAATGCTTGAACCGATAGCCGAAAAAGTGACACTCATTCACCGCAGGGATAAATTTCGTGCCCATGAACATAGTGTAGAGCGTTTGAAACAATCCAAGGTTGAGGTCTTGACTCCTTATCTCCCATCCGAATTGATCGGAGATGAACATATAGAAAAAGTGATTGTGACGGATGCGAAGAGTGGAAAACCGCTTGAATTGGAAGTCGATGACGTTCTCGTCAATTATGGATTCGTATCATCAATAGGGCCAATTAAGGATTGGGGTCTTGAAATTCAAAACAATTCCATTGTTGTCAATTCTAAAATGGAAACGAATATCAAAGGCATATACGCAGCAGGAGATATTTGCACGTATGAAGGCAAGGTGAAGCTGATTGCTAGCGGGTTCGGTGAAGCGCCTACAGCAGTGAGTAATGCAAAAGTTCATATCGACCCGAGTGCGAAAGTTCAGCCGCTGCACAGCACGAGCACAATGGGAGGAAAAGAGAAAAGCACAACGTCCGTTTAATCATGTAAATGGAGGGAGGGAAACCACATGGCTAAATACACAGTAGTTGACCAGGAGACATGTATCGCTTGCGGGGCATGTGGAGCGACTGCACCGGAGATTTTCGATTATAACGATGAAGGAATCGCCTTTTCAATCCTGGATGCCAACACAGGAATAACCGAAGTATCCGAAAATCTGGAGGAAGACTTGGAAGATGCCTTTGATGGTTGTCCGACAGATTCGATTAAGTTGGCGACGGAACCTTTCGCCAATATACCGGTGTCAGCCAGCTGAATCGGAAGTTCGGATCAATTAAGAAATATCAATTTTTAATAGCTAGTATAGCAGGGATGCTAGTAATCACTTTTTAGGGGGAAATAAATGATGGCTTATAACAAGGTGGAAAATGTAACAAATCGTACATTTGAAAGAACATTGACATATGACAAATACACGGATCCGAAAGTTCTCGAAAAGGAAATCGATCTAGTATTCTCTAAATCTTGGCAGCTTGTGGGTCATGTCAGCCAATTGGAAAAAGTGGGATCATTCTTTACGACAGAGGTAGCCAATGAGCCGATCATAGTGAACCGCGGCCAGGATGAGGTGATCCGCGCTTTTTATAACGTATGTCCGCATCGTGCCACTAAGCTTGAAAAAAGTGAATCAGGCAAGAAGAAAATTTTACAATGCAGTTATCATGGTTGGACATTCAAATTGGATGGGAAATTGAACAAAGCTCCGAATTTTAAAGGAGAAGATGAAGCCTGTGTACAAGATGCCTGTTTACGCTCCGTTCGCATGGAAATCTTGGAATCTTTAATTTTTGTAAACTTGGATGATAACGCGAAACCGCTTAGTGAATCTTACGGCGATTTCTTTGACCGTTTAAGTAAATACCCGTTTTTAAGTGAGTTAAAAAGAACAAGCCAAAAAACGAGGGTGATCAAAGCAAACTGGAAAGCGTTCATAGATAACTATTTAGAATGTGACCATTGCCATGTAGCACATCCAAGCTTTGTTGCAGCACTTGATATGGATGATTACCAAATCATTACTTGTGATAACTATTCACTGCAAGGTTCGATTGTTAAACCGGATAAAAATTACGGAACGGTAGATTTAAATAAGGCTGAAATGCAAGGAGGATCCTTTTTCTGGCTGTGGCCTAACTTGATGTTGACCATTTATCCAGGTCCTGGAAATATGGCAACCATTCAAATGGTTCCGATTGATCACGAAACGACTTTGGCTGTTTACACATATTATTTCCGCGATGAGAATTTGACTCAGGAAGAGAAAGATCTTGTTACGTTTGCCGAACAAGTCCGTCAAGAAGATGTGGAACTTGTAGAGCTGGAACAAATAGGTTTCCGCTCCCGTGCCTTTAACAAAGGTAGATATTCTTCTTCGGAAAAAGCAATTGTTCAATTTCATGAAATGGTATTGGAGGCCCTAAATGAGTAAATTAGCGAATCAATTTAAATCGATGAAACAATATTTGATGATCAATGGCGAAAAAGTCGAAACGGAAAGCTATGCCCCGCTATTTTCCCCTTTCTCCGGGGAAGAAATCGCCCAAATTGCCATGGCGGATAAAGAGCTGACCGAAAAGGCGATTGCAGCAGCCTACAATGCGCGCGAAGTCATGGCAAAAATGCCAGCATATCAAAGGGCGGATATATTGGAGAAGGCTGTCGCGTTATTAATGGAGAATGCGGAAGAAGCGGCAGAAATCATTTCCCGTGAATCAGCCAAACCGATCATGTTCGCAAAAGCGGAAGTTGGAAGGACCATCGAAACGTATAAGTTCTCGGCTGAAGAGGCTAAAAGGATTCACGGTGAAACAATTCCTTTTGATGCAGCCATAGGCGGTGTTGGCCGAATTGGTTACACGTTAAGAGAACCGATCGGGGTCATTGGTGCCATCACTCCATTTAACTTCCCGATGAATTTAGTGGCGCATAAAGTCGGACCGGCAATAGCTGCAGGGAACACCATTGTTTTGAAGCCTGCTTCGCAAACTCCGCTGTCCGCACTTTTCATCGCAGAAATTTTTGAAAAAGCAGGTCTGCCGGCTGGCGTATTAAATGTAGTGACAGGACCGGGCGGCACTGTCGGAGAAGCGATTGTAGAAAACGATCGGGTAAGCATGATCACATTCACAGGCAGCCCAAGCGTTGGAATCGGAATCCGCAACAAAGCGGGTCTGAAAAAGACCACACTTGAACTTGGCTCGAACTCGGCCTTAATCATTGATAAAGATATAGATATCGATAAAATTATCGATCGCTGCATCATGGGTGCCTTCTCCAATCAGGGGCAGGTCTGTATTTCATTGCAACGTGTATATGCACATGAAGAAGTGTATGAAGAGTTTGTCGAAAAATTCACTGCAGCGGCCAAAAAACTTAGAATTGGCGATCCATTGGATCCGGATACGTATATATCCGCCTTAATCTCAAAAGGGGAAGCGGCCCGTGTATTGGGCTGGATTGAGGAAACCAAAGGCAGTAGGGCAACGATCGCTGCAGGGGGGAAATTGCAAGGTGACATTCTTGAACCGACAATCATTACAGATGCAGATCATACGCTAAAAGTCTCATGCCAGGAAGCATTTGCTCCGGTTGTCATTGTAAATAAAGTGGGTTCAGTGAAGGAAGCGATTGATCAAGTGAATGATTCCCGCTTTGGCTTGCAGGCCGGGATATACACAAACAATGTGAAAAACGCATTGTACGCATCACGGGAATTGCATGTAGGCGGTGTGATCATCAATGATGTGCCGACCTATCGTGTCGATCAAATGCCATACGGCGGAGTCAAAGAAAGCGGGACTGGCCGTGAAGGCATTAAATACGCTGTGGAAGAAATGACCGAAATGAAATTGGTCGTTTGGAACCAAGACTGAAAATTGAGGAGATCATTTATGAAACAATTCAAAATTGCGGTCATCGCAGGAGATGGCATTGGCCCTGAAGTGATTAATGAAGGCATAAAAGTATTAAAAAAAGTGGCTGAACTGGATTCAGGTTTTCAATTGGATTTCACATACTTCCCATGGGGCTGCGAATTTTATGCCGAAAATGGTAGAATGATGGATGATGATGGGATAGAAAAGCTGAAATCGTTTGACGCGATTTATTTGGGTGCGGTCGGGTTTCCGGGCGTTCCAGACCATATTTCCCTATGGGAGCTATTATTGAAAATTCGTAAAAGTTTTGATCAGTATGTCAATATCCGGCCCGTGACATTATTAAAAGGGGCACACTTGCCTCTCGTTGATGTGAAACGTGAAGATATTGATATGCTGTTCATCCGCGAAAACAGTGAAGGTGAATATTCAGGCGCAGGAGATTGGCTGTTTAAAGGGCAGGAACATGAAGTTGTTCTGCAAAACGGTGTGTTTTCCCGTAAAGGGACGGAAAGGATCATCCGATATGCTTTTGAAACCGCGAAAAAAGAAGGCAGATCGCTCACGAGCATTTCTAAAGCCAACGCCTTGAATTATTCGATGGTTTTCTGGGATCAAGTATTCGAAGAGGTCAGCAGGGAATATCCCGGAGTCGAAACGGCTTCATATCTTGTCGACGCAGCGGCAATGCTGATGATCAAAGACCCGAAGCGCTTTGAGGTCGTTGTCACTTCGAACCTGTTCGGTGATATTTTAACAGACTTAGGAGCAGCGCTTGCTGGAGGAATCGGACTTGCTGCCGGTGCCAACATTAATCCTGAAAGGGAATTTCCATCGATGTTCGAACCAATTCACGGCTCAGCTCCTGACATTGCCGGCAGGGGTATCGGAAATCCGCTTGCTTCCATTTGGTCAGCAAGCCAAATGCTCGACTTTTTTGGCTATGAATCACATGGTAAGATTGTGCTTGAAGCGATTGAGCAACTGTTGCTGGAAGCCCAGGTGCTCACGCCCGATATGAATGGCACGGCATCCACTTCCGAAGTGGGGGACCGGGTAGCGGAAATCATCGAGTCAATCATTTTATCCAAGGTCTGACGTGAATTGATAAAGGATCATTCAAAATAAATTGAATGGTCATTGAAATATAATGATGCATCCAAGTGTTAAGCCAATCGTTTATAAAAAAGGAAGAGGCCAAGGCTTGGAAAGAAAAGCACTTGGTCTCTTTGTTTTACGAAAGGAACACAGGATGGGGATCATTAATACAAAGTCGAAAGTAACTCAAAACAATGGTATAGCAAAGAGGAGCGGTCATGATGAAAAAAGTTGAAATAGTTGTCGAAAAAAATGTGCCATGCACAATGAGGGACGGCACCGTACTTTATGCGGATGTATACAGACCTAATTTGACTGGGCATTTTCCGGTGTTATTGACCAGGCTTCCGTACAGTAAGGACTTACCGCTTTATTCCCATCGTTATTTGGACACCAATCGTCTTGTTGAAAATGGGTTCGTCGTCATCATTCAGGATGTGAGAGGACGATTTCAGTCAGAAGGAGAATTTCAGCCATTCAGCCAGGAAGCAGATGATGGATACGACACAGTGGAATGGGCGGCTTCACTCTCGTATTCTACGGGGAAAGTGGGCATGTTTGGACTGTCATATTATGGATATACGCAGCTGCTTGCAGCGGAAAAAAAACCTCCACACTTAATCGCCATTTTTCCAGCAATGACGCTGAATGACCAAAGAAATGGAACGGTTTATCGTAATGGGGCTTTTGCTCTCGGCCTTTTTGAAACGTGGACATTGGAATCGATTGTACCTGATTTGCTGAAGCGGAAGTATGAAAAAAATAAGGAAATGACTTCAGCATTTCGAATGCTTGCTGACTCTCTCAACAATATTGAGGAATTGTATGCATATGCACCTATTAATGATTGGCCGCCATTAAAGGTTCTGGACGAAGATAACTTTTTCTTTGAACATTTGAATCACCCAATCGAAGACGAAACTTATTGGCAGAACTCAAGTATTACTGGGAAATTTGATAGCATACAGCTGCCTGCTTTTCATTTGGGCGGTTGGTATGATTGTTTTATCGGCCCCACTCTGGAAAATTACGTGGAAATGAACAAAGTGAATGGTCAACTAAGCAATACTCAAAAACTAATTGTTGGTCCATGGAGCCATGGCCTTTTTTCCTCGATCCAGGGTGAACGCTCTTTTGGAGTGCATGCGTCTGGGGATTGGATTAACCTTGAAGAAGATATTACCACCCTTCATATTCGCTGGTTTAATCATTGGCTAAAAGGCATCGATAATGGTATTGAGAAGGAACCACCCGTAAAAATATTTGTGATGGGGATTAATGTATGGCGTGATGAAATGGAATGGCCGCTTGAACGGACTGAATATACGAGTTATTATTTGCACAGTAATGGAAATGCGAATACGAAAACAGGTGATGGGAGCTTAAGCAGAAATGAGCAGGAGGGCGAAAAGAAGGATTCATATATATATGATCCCCAAAACCCTGTACCGACAAAGGGTGGAGCTACACTTTTTTCCGGCCCACTTACAATGGGGCCGTATGATCAGAGCGAAATCGAAAAGCGGAACGACGTGCTTGTTTATACTTCTCGGCCTATGAAAGAAGCACTTGAAGTAACAGGTCCGGTTAAAGTGAAGTTGTTTGCATCAACTGACGCATCGGATACTGATTTTACTGCAAAGCTTGTGGATGAATCACCGGATGGCACAGCGGTTATTTTAACTGAGGGAATCGTCAACGCAAAATACCGGAACGGCCATCGAGCTGAAAAAGAACTGAATGGGGAAATCGTTGAATACGAAATTAACTTGTGGGCTACAAGCAATGTCTTTCTTCCAGGTCATCGAATCCTGCTTGAAATATCATCAAGCAGTTTCCCTCAATATGCCCCCAACCCGAATACAGGGAAATCAATGATTGAAAGCAGTGAAACAAAAACGGCCAGACAAACGATTTATCATAGCAGGGAATTTCCTTCCCACATTCTATTGCCGATTATTCCTACAAGTGAAAAATGATTATAAATACAGGGAGGAGACTTCCTTACGTTTGGTTTTCAACATTGTCACCTGTTTAATGAGTTAAAAACAGTTCAGGTGAGGTGATTAAAACTCAGGAATCAGATGATCAATAATTTTTTAAAAGAATTGTAAGGTCATTGGGATTCCTAAATCACTAGTATTAATAGAGTTATAGGGTGAATGGTTATGAATAAATGCGATTGGCATAACTCTTGCAAATAATAAAAGGAAGGGGGGATAAGTTCATCCATTATAATAGATTCCAGGCATAAGGAAATGACATAACAGATGATGCATAATTTTGTCTCTTATGCTATATGTAAGCCAAGTAAAAAGTGATTACACTGGAATCCGACCTGCAACATTAATTAGAGAGAAAATGATAATAGCAGTTTGAAAATTTGTAATATTGTTTCTTTTTTGAGGTTAGTAGTGAAGCTACTGCCATTGTGGTGGTTAAGGAACAAGGTGCATAACCCATTTCTTTTAGCGCCTTCACATTCGCTTCATTAACAGATTTATTAAGAGGGGGACTTCAATTTGAAGAAAATCATTGTGTTGCTCAGCGTCATACCCGCGATTGGCTCATTATCTGTGATTAACCGTGTGGAGCCATATATATTCGGTTTGCCTTTCATTATCTTTTGGTCCACTGCCTGGCTTATTTTGACATCCATCTGCCTTTATATTAGCAGTGTGATCTGTGATAGACAGGGGGAGAATAAATGAACAGTTCCATATTAATCATCATCATGACTCTTGTTTTGGCTTTTTATTTAGGTATCCGCGCAAAAAAGGGGCGCGAAATGAAGCTTGACCAGTGGGCAGTCGGGGGGAGGAACTTCGGTTCTTTAATCATGTTCGTTCTGATGGCAGGAGAGATGTTTTCGACTTTTGTGTTTCTTGGCGCCAGCGGAGCGGCATACCGTATGGGCGGTCCCACTATCTATATATTTTGCGCTCTTACTTACATCGTTCCTTTCTGGATTTTACCCCCTATTTGGCGCTATGCGAAAAAACATAATGTCCTGACGCAATCTGACTTTTTCACAAAAAAGTATAATAGTAAGCCATTGGGACTTCTGGTTGCTGTTATTGGGGTCCTATCAATGATTCCCTATATCGTATTACAATTAAAAGGCTTTCAAATCATCGTTTCCGAAGCATCATATGGGTTGATTCCCCCAACGGTTGCTGTTTGGATCGGAATGCTCTGCGTAACTGTTTTTGTATATGTTTCAGGTATTCACGGTTCGGCTTGGACGGCAGTATTGAAAGATATCCTCATTCTTGTCGTAATTGTGTTTTTGGGCATATATTTGCCAATACATTACTTCGGTGGAATACAACCAATGTTCGAAACCCTAGAAGCAACAAAACCGGGATTCTTATTGCTTCCGGATGAAGGGTTTAGCATCTCTTGGTATATTTCCCTTTGCCTGACCATCGCATTGGGCCAATATATGTGGCCGCATTGCTTTGGAGCGAGTTTATCTTCCCAGAACGAATCGGCTCTCAGGAAAAACTCTGCCATTTTACCTCTGTATCAAATCATTCTGGTTTTCATTCTTTTCATCGGTTTTACGGCGGTTTTGCAGGTACCGAACCTACAAGGCGGAGATACGGACCTTGCCTTATTTAAAATCGCGAAAGATGCTTTCCCGCCATGGATTGTTGGCGTTGTCGGAGCAGCAGGCATGCTTGCCGCCCTTGTACCATGCTCGATGTTAATTTTGACGGCAGCCACGATTTTATCAAAGAATATTTATAAAGCCGTTAAGCCTGACACATCGAATGAACAGCTTGCCAAACTAACCCGTATATTTGTTCCAATCGTATCATTGGTCTCCTTAATCTTTACATTCTATGGAGGTAATACGATGATTGCGTTACTGACCATGGCTTACAGTTTTGTCCTGCAACTTTTCCCTCCTTTAGTATTCAGCTTACTTAAGAGAAATCCGGTAAGTAAAGCTGGGGCCTCTGCAGGAATGATTTTAGGGGTGGTGTTGGTCGCCTACTTTACTCTGGCAGAGGCAACAATGGCCACTTTATTACCGAAGGCACCACATTTCATCCAGGATCTTGATATAGGGATCGTCGCCATTACATTTAACCTTATCGTCATGCTGGCTGTCAGTGCTTTCAAAAGAAAAGACCAACAAATGATTCAGGAGGAAGGTCCGGTTAAACGTATAATCACTTCTTGATCAAAGGAAGCGTGGTATATTAGAAACCGTCCTATTCGCCTTACCTTCTATGACTATCGATAAAGAACTGGGGTGTATCTTCTATAAAGAACCATACAAAAAGGATAGCCTTTGAAGCTATCCTTTTTGTAGTTTTCCAAGCTTTCAGTATATATTTTCCATGAATTTGCATAATTAATACGTAATTAAAGGAAATGTGTTAAGTTGGACTAAAATGATTATGGAGGCAGCGATGAAATACGAGATTATCTTATTTGATGTTGATGATACATTGCTAGACTTTGGAATATCGGAAAAAAAGGCACTGCATGAAGTCTTCTTGGAGTTCGGTTTGCCCACAGGGGCGGAGGACTATGCAGGATGCTACCAAGAAATCAGTCAGGTATTATGGAGGGACCTGGAACAAGGGCTTATTGATTTACCAAATCTGGGAGTGGAGAGGTTCAAGCGATTGTTCCTGAAGCATGGGCTTGATATCGATGCGGATTCGTTCAGCCGTGCGTACCTTGGACATTTGGGAAAGGAAATACAGCTTCTGCCTGGGGCTTTAGAGGTTTGCGAGAAGCTTGGGGGATGCCGGCTGGCTATTATAACAAATGGCTTCACGACAGTGCAGACAGCAAGAATCGGGGGGTCACCCCTTTGCAATACCTTTGAGACTTTGATAATTTCCCAAGAGGCTGGGTTTCAGAAGCCTGATAGGAGGATTTTTGATTATGCATTTTCCAAGTTAAAGACCACGGATAAATCGAAAGTGTTGATGGTGGGGGACTCCTTGACATCAGATATACAAGGCGGTTTGAATTATGGAATGGATACATGCTGGTACAATCCCCATCAAAAGGATAATAATCTCGGAATCAAGCCCACCTATGAAATCCGGACGCTCACTAATCTTTTGGAGATTGTAGGAAGCAAGGAAGTATAACGAGGTATATGCTTTCTAAAAAAAACAGAGGCCGCTCGTCCGAGTGATAGGACTTGCAGCCTCTGTATTACTCATGCAGAGATTTTAGTATCAGTTCAAATCCAGCTCATGTGGCTCGAGTGCCTGATCCTTTTCAATCCTTTTGCTGAAATGCGGTGATAATATACAAAGCGCCAGGGAAATTGCGAGACCTGCCATCATGAATCCGCCAAAAACCAAAGGGGATGGGCCATATGATTCCGCCATGGCAGTCCAGATGAGCGGACCGAAACCTGCAATGGCTGCCGCGACCTGATAACCGACAGATAATCCAGTATAACGGACCTTGGCTGGAAAGAGCTCCGAGAATAATGTCCCTTGTGTCGAAAAAATGGCTCCCCAGATGACGCCTAGTACAACTGCCTGCATAATGTAGAACCAGCCGACCCCACGCCCAATCAATGTGAAATATGGGATGGCCAAGACGAAAAGGAGAATCAGGCCCCCAAAATAGATGATTTTTCGATTAATGAAATCTGAAATGTAACCAATGACAGGAATGGTAATTAGCATTGTAGCGCAGCCAATCGTTAAACCGGTAAGGGCTGAATCTTGGGAATAACCAAAATACAGTGTAGTAAAGACGAGAACATAGGACATGATGAATACATTGAAGAACCCGTCCCCGATTTTTAGTCCGATCACTTGGAGCACACTTCTCCAATCGTGTTTCAACGTTTCAATAATGGGAACTTTCGCAAGATCACCGCTATCTTTCTGTTGCTGGAACTCCGGCGTTTCTTCAATGCCACTCCTTACCCAGATTGCCAATGCGATCAGTACACCGCTTAAAAGAAATGGAATCCGCCAACCCCAAGCTAAAAATTGGGCATCGGTTGTCAAGGAACTGATAAGTGTTAGGCTGAATGAACCGGCAACCAAACCGATGGGGACCCCTAGTTGGGGAATGGATCCATATAACCCACGGACACCCTTTGGAGCAGATTCCGTTGCCAATAAGATGGCGCCGCCCCATTCACCACCCAAGGAAATTCCTTGAATCAACCTCAGCACCACCAAGATGACGGGGGCGGCCAACCCAACCTGGGCATAAGTGGGCAGAACACCGATAAGCATTGAACTCCCTCCCATACCAATAAGGGTGAACATGAGTGCTGCCTTCCTTCCGATGCGATCACCCATATGGCCGAATAGGATACTTCCGATTGGACGGGCAGCGTAACCAGCCCCGAAAGTGACAAAGGCGAGAAGAAGTGAAATCGCAGGATCATGATTGGGAAAGAATAGAGTTGTAAAAACTAGGCCTGTTGCTGTCCCGTATAAATAGAAATCATACCACTCAATAACGGAACCAGCTAAACTAGCGAAAAGAACTCGACTTTTTTTCATGGAAATGCTCCTTTAATGCGTAGTATTTCATCAAAATTGTTTACAGCAATAAATAAAGCTGAAATGAACAAAAATGATGCTTAAGGAATATAAGTAAAAAACTGGATTATTTAGATTATTTTAGAGAGGTTATCCATGCTGGTCAACATATTTCTGATTTTTCTGAAAAAATGAAGCGAATAACTTAGCTCTCACCACCTGTATTGGAATATAATTCATTCTAAAGTAATGGAAATAATGATTTGAACTTCCCGGATAAAATGAAAAAGTTTTAACTAAGGAGGAGAATTAAACTCAAAACATTTAGAATTTTTCATGTATAGAAGAGTGGCAAAGTGGAAATCATGTGGATAAGGAAATGAAAAAAGTGGAAAGGATAAGATTTCAAGAAATAATAATAATCTCCAAGTTATTTAGTATAATAGAAAAAAGGTTAAGGAGTTGGTTTCGTATGGAGAAGCAATTGCCAGGAACATCGCTTGAACCTGAAGAGATGGCTGAAATGGTTTTAAAAAAGGCCCTAAGTGATTACCAGAGAGCACAAATCGAAAAAGAAATCGATGACTCATTAAGAAATCGAGATAAGGAAGAGTTCCTTCGTTTAACTGAAATATTGAAGGGAATTTCATGAAATTTCATACACTGTGAAAAAGACAAGTAGTAATGATATTGAAAGTGCACCTAAAAGCCAGCATGGCTCGATCATTTAAATATGATGTAGATGAAGCTTTATATAACTGGAACATTCTAATTAAATAGCAATCTATAGTATTTATAACATTTTACATTGTAAGCGCTTTCTTGTATAATCAAATAAAGAAAACGATGGAGAGTAGATGTAAGTGAACTAATGGCGGAATACACGGGTATTAGTGGCTGAAATGTTCATACACCGGGATAATGACTAAAAGGGGGAAAAGATATGAAAAAGGATGGAGTGTCGTTAATCGAATTTGTTCAGGAGGATCGATTTGAACTCAGCTCCTACATTACTTCTTTATTTAACAAACTGAATGACTATGTTCCCAAAAGACTTAAAGATAAAAGGTGAATGGCAATAAAAAACGGGTCAGGAAGAACTGCATGACTTCCTGATTCATTTTTTAATTTTGTTTTTGGGATTTAGAGTTCGGAGGCCCATAGTCAAAGGTACAATAATGGACAATGAGAATCGTTATCGACTAAAATGTTTCATTATTAGCATATCGATTGGAGTTGTTCATAATGTTCGTTCAGATGAGGAAAATGGTAGTAAAAGAAGGAAATGCAGACCAAGTAGTAAAACGGTTCAGTGGGGAAGGAATCATTGAAAGGCAGGATGGGTTCATCGATTTAAGTGTGATGGTGAAAAAAGTGCGACGCGGCGATGAAGAGGTCATCATCATGATCAATTGGGAGTCGGAGGCACATTGGAAGCTGTGGGAAAAGAGTGAAGCCCATATCGAAGGCCATAAAGCAAACCTTGGGAAACCAAAGCCTGAATATATCGTCAGTTCGGAAGGATCATTATATGAAGTGAAGGCTATTAAAAAGGCAGTGGAATAACTTACTAGCCTTTTTTTGAATTCCGTACATTAGAAAAGTTAAGTTACTGGGTGGAATATCCCATTTCTCAACTATCGCGTCGTATAGGGATGCGGAATGGGTGCCGTTCACATACAATAGCTTACCTTCACTAAAATTCAGGCTCCCTTTATGGGTGCCTCTTTTTGTCGATGGAATCATCTCAAAATAGGTTTAGGTTATTCCTATTCTGTTGATATAGTAAAATATTTTTTTAGAAGGTTGACTTTGATTGAAAATTGAAGAGTGGGAAGAAGGAAGGTCGTTTAGTATGTTGATATTTATGAACTTATAAGGGGGTTAAATCTAAGGATGGCTAGGATTCCTAAAAGTCAACTAAGTTTAGAAATATTAGTATTTAAAAATACCATTAAGATGTCTTTAAAGTAGTGGTTAGTTTATCTGAAACCAAACCGGTCCCAGCAGATTCCGATTACGATTCGTGCGCCAGTATAGGCGTTTACCTTTTCCTTCAGGTGGAACTGAAAGAAATGCGAACGGTTTCATTTGACGACGATCCTTATATTGGCTTGATAATCAAAAAATATATTAAGTTGACCTTAATGAAAGGCGAAACCATTGAAAAGAAAAAATTCGTTTTGGAAGATGAGTTGATCATCCGCGAATCTTGCGGTTCCTAATTGGAAAAAAGCTTGAATGTATAAAAATGTTTGTTAAGATTGCTATGTTAGTAATAAAAGGTTCTTTTTATGGGAGCCTTTTTGCCTGCAGCCTAAGATGTGAAAAAACCACATTTGTGGGGAAAACATATCAGGAGGGTTTTTCACAGTATGAATTATTGAGTCAATAAAGCGGGGGAACAACGGGAGCAACAGGATCGATAGGGATAACAGGTGAAACCGGTGGGGGCAACCGGTTTCCAGTTATACAGTGAAAGGAGCCAACACTGTGTTTACCGTTCCTGTGAATTATCGCTAACTGGTGTTGCAGGAGCTTCAATGACATCATTCGTTTAATTAATGTAAGCTTTACCTTAATAATTTGGAAACGTAAACGATGTTTGTGAATCCCATTCATCTTGAATGTGGATTTTTTTAATTGAATGTTTAGGGCTTTCTAATTGGCCTTATTTTCGGATCAAAGATTTCACTTTCAGTGGATTTCAGTCCAGATGAAATTACAAATACTGTTTGTATTTCTTTAATTTATAGATGACTGTTGGCTGGCTGATGCCCAAATGTTCTGCCATCTCGTATGTGGTTCTGCATTTTTTCCATGCTTTTGCAATCAGTTGCCTTTCAACCCTTTCCAGAGTCTTCTTTAAATCGAAATTCTCTTCACAATCCTGTTCGATTGCAAGGAAGGTGGAGTCTTCAGGCTGTTCAATTTGCCCTGTGATGGATTGCGGAAGGTGTTCCGGAAATATAATTGGTTCTTCGATGGTCAGGATTAACCGTTCAATCAAGTTTTCTAATTCCCGTATATTTCCGGGCCAATGATAATGAGTCAAAACTTCATACGTCGATGGATGGATTTTTTTGAATTTCTGGTATTTATCACTGGTTTTCTGTAAGTGATGCTGAATTAAGAGAGGGATATCTTCTTTACGTTCATGTAATGCCGGAATCTGGATGGGAATAACATTCAAACGATAAAATAAGTCCAATCTAAACTTACCTTGACTTACCATCTCCTTCAAGTCTTGATTAGTTGCTGCAACCAGGCGGAAGTTAATATGGCTTTCTTTTTTTCCACCGATGCGCTTTATCTTTTTTTCCTGTAATACTTTCAGTAATTTAGCTTGCATGGCAAGTGGGAGTTCCCCGATTTCATCCAAGAAAAGGGTTCCGCTGTCAGCCTGCTCAATCAGGCCTTGCCTCCCTTGTTTATTTGCCCCTGTAAATGATCCCGGCTCATAGCCGAATATTTCCGATTCAAACAAGCTTTCAGGTATCGTACTGCAATTCACTTCGATAAAAGGTTCTTTCTTTCGGTTGCTTTGGTCATGAACTGCACGGGCAAAAGTGCTTTTCCCTACCCCGGAAGGTCCTAATAAGAGAATCGTGGCATCGGTTTTTGCAACATTATGGATCGTTTTTAAAATATGCTTGGTTTCATTACTTCTAGCAATCAAATAATGGTAATCCAGTTCCTTTTCTCTTAAATCCTCGACTTCGGTTTGATAGCCTTTTATTTTTCGTTGTAATTGTTCAAATTGATCCTGCAATTGCAGAATCTCGGTTTGATCCTGACCATAGCTGATTGCCCTGACGAGAAGTCCGTCCTTATTAAAAATGGGATAGCCAGTCGACATGACAACATGACCCGTTCTCGTTTCCTGCATGATCCTCATCGCTTTCTTTTCTTTTAAAACAATCGCATTGATGGAAGGTGTGAGAAGGCCCTCGCTTTCTAATTGATAGACGGAGGTACCGATATAAGAGTCACTTTCCATACCATAAATCTCCCAAAGCTTTGGGTTGGAATATAAAATGATTCCGTCTTGATCGGTAATGAGAATGTTATTATTCGATGTTTCAATAATCTTATTTAGTTCTTCCTCCAGCATATCATCGTACATACATTCCGCTCCTTTCGGTTTTGGGATGCTGTTTAATTAAAATATAAATCAAATAGTCTAAATAATCAAAAATTGAATCAAAAAACAAGAAAATGATTAAGTTTTTAATCATTTGATGAAATAAAATAACGAAAAGCCTTATATACCGCAGCGAAATAGTTGGCCTGAATCTTGCTTAGTAAAAGGTAAGAAGAGAATTTTCAAACAAGGTGTTATATATGTCCATTCTATTTGAAAGGCTCTTTTCGTAAAGGATGTTGTTTTTAAAACGAAACGATTTAAGGTTGATTGGAGCGGAAGTGCGAGACTCCTGCGGGAGCAGCGGGACAGGTGAGACCCCACAGGCGTTCACGCCGAGGAGGCTCACCGCCCGCCCCGCGGAAAGCGAGCATTGGAGGGGAAATCAACCACACCGCACCGCATTACTTGGTGAATAGCAACAAAGTATGCGAAAACAGCCATTTGAAAAAATGGAAGTTTGTATGGCAACTGCCATTGCAGTGGAGTGAAAAATAATAATAGCAGATTTAGAATTTAGGAGGATGTTACATGATGAAGTATCAACCGAAAGACTCATTCAAATCACCCCGTTTTTGTGGAGTGCGTACGTTTATGCGGCTCCCATTTGTTGAACGGGTAGATGAGCATATGGATTTTGTCATTACGGGAATTCCTTTTGATTCCGGACAATCATTTAGAACGGGTGCGAGATTCGGACCAGAAGCCATACGCGATTTTTCAATCCTTTTACGTCCTTTTAATCCAGAACAAGATATTAATATTTTTGACTATATATCCGGAATTGATTATGGGGATATTCCGATCATTCCGGGGTATATTTCTGAAACATATAAAAAGATCGAAGAAGAGCTTACCCCCGTCATTGAAAAAGGGATCATTCCCATTTCATTGGGGGGCGATCATTCCATTACGCTAGGGGAGTTACGTGCGATCGTAAAAAAACATGGTCCAGTTGCCCTGCTTCAATTCGATGCTCACTCTGATACTTGGGATAGTTATTTTGATCAAAAGTATAATCACGGAACCGTTTTTCGCCGCGCGATAGAAGAGGGTCTCATCGATTTATCACGATCTCTTCAAATTGGTATGAGGGGCGGTCTGTATGGGCCGGAAGATCTTCAGGATGCCCGGGATCTAGGTTTGGGCGTTTATACGACAAACGATTATAAACGTATCGGGGTCGAAAAGATGCTAAGGGTCATTCATGAGCGTGTTGCGGATGGTCCGGTGTTTCTATCCTTTGACATTGATTTCTTAGATCCGGTCTATGCTCCAGGAACGGGTACCCCTGAAGTTTCCGGAGCCAGCATTGATGATGCTTTAGCCTTAGTGAGAGGATTGACAAATATAGATTTTGTTGGATTCGATCTTGTTGAGGTTTTACCATCATACGATCACGGACAAATCACGGCTGCCGCAGCCGCTAATATTGTTTATGAATTCATCACACTCATCGCTCTCGCAAAAAAAGGGAAACTGGAGAAAAAAGAGAGAGCTGAAGAGTTGGAAACCCAGCTTAACAAGTAATTCCTCATTTTTACTGGAAAGAAGGAAGGTATCGGTGTAATCCCTTCCTTCCCTCTTTACAAAGCGATAGAACATAACAAGCCCAAAAAGGAGATGTGTAAATGCATATTTTGGATATATCGATCATGATTCTATATTTTTCTGTTTTAATCATTGTGGGAGTAATCGGATCCAAACGGGCAAAAACGGCAGATGATTTCATTGTGGCAGGACGTAATCTTGGTCATTTTATGTATTTATCCTGTTTAGCTGCTGTGATATTAGGGGGGGCTTCTACTCTAGGAACAGCAAAGTTAGGTTATCAGTTTGGGATATCCGGTATTTGGCTAGTGGTGATGATCGGGATCGGCATTATCGCTATCGGGTTGTTTTTAACCAATAAGATATTCAATTTAAAAGTATTGACGATCAGTGAAATGCTTGAGAAGCGCTACAACTCTCAAACAAGATTGATCAGTGCCCTTGTCTCTGTTATCTATACATTCATGCTGACTGTAACGCAAGTGATTGGGATGGGGACGATTTTACATGTTTTGGCTGGCTGGAATTTAACGGTTTCCATGATAGTCGGGGGTGGGATCGTTTTATTTTATACAATATTAGGAGGTATGTGGTCAGTCACCATGACTGATGTCGTGCAATTCGTCATCATGACGATCGGTATTTTCTTTATCATGCTTCCGATGAGCATCTCTAAGGCAGGAGGGTGGGGCTCGCTAAAAGAAGGTCTCCCTGCATCACATTTCGAGCTAGGAAACATTGGCGGAGAGACAATTTTTCAATATTTCCTACTATTTACTCTAGGGGTAGTTGTTGGCCAGGATATTTGGCAGCGTCTTTTTACCGCACGAACCAAAGCAGTTTCTCGTGGCGGAACGGTTGGAGCGGGACTATATAGTGTTTTTTATGCAATTGCAATCAGTATCATTGGAATGTGCGCTTTTATTATCCTTCCCGATTTAGGAGATCCACAAAATGCATTTACCAGCATAGCGATGGTAACTTTACCTGCTGGTCTATTGGGGGTTGTCATTGCGAGCGTGGTATCTGCCCTAATGTCCACAGCTTCAGGAACTTTGCTAGCTTCGTCCACTTTAGTCGTTAATGACATCATTAAAAAATATATTGGTCCAAAAATGAGTGAACGACAATTTTTAAAAACATCCCGAATTACAACTTTAACGATCGGTGTATTGACCATAATCGTTTCGATATGGATTCAAGATATTTTAGTAGCATTGGATGTAGCTTACGCAATTTTATCCGGTGCTGTGTTCTTTCCGATCATCCTTGGTTTCTTTTGGAAAAGGGTCACGGCCACAGCGGCATTTTACTCCATTCTGGCCAGCATGATCGTTATTATTGTGGGATTGGTGATAAATGGACCTTCCTCCACTCAACCAATTCTGTACGGGCTTGCTACTAGTTTTGTCGTCATCACTACGATTACCTTCCTAAGTTCCAATAATGAACACAAGAACGAAAGTGAAGTAAAGCAAGAGGTAAAGGGTAAAGCTGACATGGACACCATGGCTAATTGAAGGTCCGGCAAAAAACGGAAAAATCGAGGAGGAAAGTAAAAATGACAAAGACAATTTCCCTGCAACCCGCAACATTCAATACGATGGAAGAAGAACGCACACACCGGAAGGAACGTTTGGCAGCTTCATTCCGGCTTTTTTCAAAGTTTGGTTTCGATGAAGGGGTAGCTGGCCATATTACGGTCCGTGATCCTAAATATACAGACCATTTCTGGGTCAATCCATTTGGGATGCATTTTAGTCAAATTTCCGTTTCGGATCTTATATTGGTTAATCATAAAGGTGATATTGTAGAGGGTGAACATTCCGTAAATGGTGCCGCCTTTGCCATTCATTCTGAAATTCATAAAGCGCGGCCGGATGCGATTGCAGCGGCACATGCTCATTCGGTATATGGAAAGACATGGTCTTCCTTAGGGAGACTATTAGATCCGATTACGCAAGATGCCTGCCAATTTTACAATGACCATGCATTATTTGATGATTTTACTGGTGTGGTTTATGCATCCGAAGAAGGTAAGCGTATTGCTAAGGCTTTAGGTCAATACAAAGCTGTCATCCTCCGCAACCATGGATTGTTAACGGTCGGCCAATCTGTAGATTCAGCTGCTTGGTGGTTCATAACGATGGAACGATCATGTCAAGCTCAGATAATGGCTGAATCTGTTGGTAAGCCGATTTTTATAGAAGAAGAGTATGCAAAGTTAACAGCAGAACAAACGGGAACGGAATATGAGGGGTGGCTGAGTTTTCAGCCTCTTTGGGACAGAATCAGAAAAGAGCAACCGGATTTCTTGAAGTGATCATCATGCACGGCATGATATAGTCGCAACGGATTGCCTTCCAATAATACAGGAAAAGGGAATCGGAGGGTCTTGAGGGGGGTTTATAATGTCTGGTTCTAAGAAAATAGCACCTTCACTTTATATCAGGGTCGATATACCGGAAAAATACATCAATGAGTTTAAGGAGATTTGTTCAGAAGTTGTTGTCGAGCCATGGGAATTCGGTGAACCTGAACCACAGCCAACAGTTGATTTATCAAAGTTTGATATCCTTTATACGCTGGGGCTTCATGATAATCTTAACATTATAAAAAAAGCTCCAAGGATTAAATGGGTTCATTCAGACAGTGCTGGTGTGGAGGCCATGCTGAATGAAGATATAGAAAACAGCGATGTCATCATCACCAATGTCAAAGGCTGCACATCAGTCCCGATAGCCGAGCATACAATTGCGATGCTATCTTCGTTAGCAAGAGGCATACCGACAATGATCAGAAATCAAATAAACAAAACCTGGATTGAAATTCCTGTGAAGGATCTTGAAAATGCGATAGTGGGGATAATTGGGTATGGTGATATTGGCTATGAGATAGCAAAGCGATGTAAAGCACTAGGCATGACCGTTATCGGGTGCCGCCGGAATCCCTCAAAGAGGAACAAAGAATACGAACCTGCTGATTTGATAATGGGTATGGATCAAGTGGATGATGTCCTTTCCAGGTCCGATTTTGTCGTCTTGGCATTGCCGTATACACAAGATACCTCATACTTTTTTAATAAAGAACGCTTAAATAAAATGAAAAAAGGCAGCTATGTAATTAATGTCGGCCGCGGCAATACGATTGTGGATGAAGATTTAATCGATTCCTTAAGCAATGGGCACATAGCAGGAGCGGCTCTAGATGTGTTTGAAGTAAACCTTTACCTAAGGATCACCCTTTCTGGCAGCTGGAAAATGTCATGGTTTCCCCGCATAATGCTTATAACTCTTCCAAACACATAGATCGTGTGATGGAATTATTCCTGAAAAATTTAAAGCTTTTTTCTGACGGTAAGCCCCTAATGAACGTTGTGGAAAAAAAACTTGGTTATTAACAGTGTTCGGTCTTTTGAAAAAAGTTCAACGACCCATCATAAGAATGAAGTACGAGGGCAGACCCTGATTGGGTTTGCTTTTTTTATTTGGCTTTGTTAAAGATTAATGTTGATTCTTGAACAAATAAAAAAGACCACCTATAAGTGGTCTTGTCTAGTTCATCCTATGGAACTAACGCACCCGTTAGTTTAACAAGACAAATTTTTAACTCGTTAGCTTAACATCGTTATTTCTTCATCTTTCTTAATTGAAAATATATTAAAGCAGGAAGAAAAAAGACGAGTATGTTTATTATTATTGTGGCAATTTTATGGTCGATAAACATAAAGGGTACTGATGCTATATTTATGATTAGTTGTAAATTAGGTACATCAATACCCATAATACCAAATATTACAGCACCTAACATAATACCAGCACAGCACACCACTAATATAATTAACAATGTTACTATACGTAATATTAAAATTAACGTTCTCTTTAAAAAAATTTGAAACATATAAACCTCTTTCCAACTACTTCTTATATAAAAACAATTATAGGCTACTCTCCAAACTATTAAAACAAATAAAAAACCCCGGTTTGATTCTTTAACTAAACTGCCCCGTTAGTTCATCAAGAAAATCAACAAAATCCTTTAACAGAGCCTTTTATTTAAAAGCCAACGCTTCATCTTTTTCTTGTATAGGACAATCTCTGATCAGGAAAAGCTGGATATAAGGAGGCGATGTATGAATGGGTACTTTCGAAGTTATTTCCCTAATGCTAAGCTTTGGCATGTTTGTAATTGCTATTCTTGATTTTAAAAATCATGACAGGAATCCTTGAAGATAATGATGGCCGGCCGATTATTTTGACCATTAATGGAAGCGTTTTAAAATAGCGGATTGTAGGTATTCTCCGATTTTTAAACTTGCAGAGAACACCATCATGAGGTGTTCTTTTTGTTTGGCTCTTTTCGTATAGATTGTTGTTTTTAAAAACTAAACGATTTAAGGTTGATTGGAGCGCAAGTGCGAGACTCCTGCGGGAGCAGCGGGACAGGTGAGACCCCACAGGCGTTTACGCCGGGGAGGCTCACCGCCCGCCCCGCGGAAAGCGAGCATCTGGAGGGGAAATCAACCACACCGCTTTGTTTGGTAAATAGCACCAAAGTATGCGAAAACAGCCTTTTGTTTTCAATGAGAAAATAGCATATTCCATTCACTGGCTTTGTCATTTTGACAAAACCATGATATATAAGTATAGTCTAATAGACCGGTTGATATAATTTCAAGGAGTGATCCAGCTATGGCAGAAAAACGAAACTCGAAAGACATTCTTATTGAAGCTGCTTCCCGACTTTTTCGGATACGTGGATATTACGGTGTGGGGCTCAAGGACATCATTGAGGAAAGTGGTATCCCAAAAGGTTCGCTGTATCATTATTTTCCGAAAGGCAAAGAAGAATTGGCGATCGAGGCGATTATTCATACTAAAGAATTCGTTATAGATGAAATTGAACGGGGATTTGATGAAATTGAAGACCCTATCAAAGCCATTCAGTCTCATATTTTTCATTTGTCCGAGGTATTTGGTGATAGTGAAAATCTATTAGGACTGCCAATCGGGACGATTGCAGCAGAAACATATACGACGAGTGAGCAGATAAGAACGGCCTGTCAAGAAGCGATAGAAGATTGGCAATCCATATATGTGAAGAAATTACTCGAGGCGGAATTCAGTGAGAAACAGGCAAAGGAATTGAGTATCGTAATTAATGCTTTAATCGAAGGCGGTATCCTTTTATCCTTAACGGCGAAAAGCGGGGAACCTCTCCAAGCCATTGCGGAACAGATACCATTATTGCTGATAAATAAATAAGTCATAGAAAAATTATCTTAAGCTTAGGTCGAACAGTTAGTAATTGGAGGAATTATTTTATGTCTGCAGATGCAACACAGCAACAAAACCCAGTCATTAGAACGACCCCTATATTAATAGCATTTTTAATTGCAGGGTTCATTGGGTTATTCAGTGAGACGGCATTAAACATGGCGCTGGGGGATCTAATACAAGAATTCAATGTCAGTCCTTCCACAGTGCAATGGCTGACAACGGGTTACCTATTAACATTGGGGATATTGGTACCCGTTTCGGGACTCTTGATTCAGTGGTTCAATACTCGTCAATTATTCATTGCCTCAATGGTGTTCTCCATCATTGGGACGCTCATTGCAGCAATTGCCCCTGGGTTCGGCATCTTGATGCTAGCACGTGTCATCCAGGCTATCGGAACGGGTCTTTTATTACCTCTCATGTTCAATACCATTTTATTGATTTTCCCTATTCATAAAAGGGGAGCGACGATGGGATTGATGGGGCTGGTGATCATGTTTGCCCCAGCCATCGGACCGACGGCTTCAGGTTTGATTATCGAAAATCTAGAATGGAATTACATTTTCTGGGTGTCTTTGCCGTTCTTTGTGATCGCTTTACTATTCGGTCTCAAGTATATGCAAAACGTTTCAACAATCACCAAACCTAAAATCGATGTACCATCCATTATATTATCGACCATTGGTTTTGGGGGAATTGTTTATGGTTTCAGTATTGTCGGAGAACAAGGATGGAGCAATGCGATAGTTCTATCTTCGATCATTGTTGGACTTATAGCACTATTCCTGTTTGCTGTGAGGCAATTCAACATGGATAAACCGATGATTGATTTGCGTGTTTTTAAATACCCGATGTTCACATTAGGGTTAATAACCGTCTTCATCACCTTCATGATCATCATGTCATCCATGATCCTCTTACCGTTATACCTGCAAACCGGTCTTGCATTAGCTGCGTTTTCTGCTGGGCTTGTACTATTACCGGGTGGAGTGCTTAATGGTATCATGTCTCCGGTTACTGGGCGCATTTTTGATAAGTTTGGGCCAAGAGGGTTAGTTATCCCGGGCTTCATTATTATGATTGTCATGTTATGGACTTTGACGAACGTAACGACTGAAACGGCGATCATTATGGTAATCGTCATGCATACCCTCCTTATGATTGGTGTTTCGATGGTCATGATGCCGGCCCAGACAAATGGTCTGAATCAACTGCCGAAAAATCTTTATCCGGATGGAACGGCTCTAATGAATACATTGCAGCAAGTATCGGGGGCCATCGGTACAACCGTTGCCATTACAATCATGTCAGCATCCCAAAAAAATTATATGGCAAATGCAGAAGATCCGTTCGATCCATCTGCCATCAGCGGTTCATTGACTGCAGGTGTTCAAGATGCCTTTATTTTCGGTCTTGTCCTTGCAATCATTGGTTTAATCGTGTCGTTTTTTATCAGGACAGCACGGGACTGAAAAGATATTACCGAAAAAAGATAAATTAGCCAGCAGGGAAAAATTTTCTCTGTCTGGCTTTTTGTTTGGAAAAGGCTCTTTTCGTAAAGATTGTTGTTTTTAAAACGAAACGATTTAAGGTTGATTGGATCGCAAGTGCGAGACTCCTGCGGGAGCAGCGGGACAGGTGAGACCCCACAGGCGTTTACGCCGAGGAGGCTCACCGCCCGCCCCGCGGAAAGCGAGCACCTGGAGGGGAAATCAACCACGTCGCTTTACTTGGTAAATAGCAACAAATTATGCGAAAACAGCCTTGGAAAAAAACAATAAAGTTCTTATTGGTCTTTATTCCCATATTTTATCCAATGCTTTAAAAACAGAGTGAATTATTTGAAAACCAACCACTTATCGGATAATCTTACACAGTAATAGTTACTAAAAATTAGCCCAGGTAAAGCGGTTAACAGGAGGAATTCAAATGAATACAATGAAAGCCAAAATGTTTGAACCTGTAACAATAGGTGCATGGAACTTAAAAACAAGAACGGCAATGGCTCCTATGACACGGTCGTTTGCCGATAACGAAACGGGTGTTGTGAACGACCTGACCGTAGAATATTACCGAAAACGGGCCCAAGATGGAATCGGACTTATCATCACTGAAGGTGTAGTGATTTCACCAAGAGCAAAGGGCAATCCTGGGGTTCCCGGAATATATACTCATGAGCAAATCAACGGGTGGAAAAAAGTAACGGAAGCAGTGCACGCAGAAGGCGGAACGATTATTGCGCAAATCTGGCATGTGGGCCGTGCAAGCCACCATGAAATTGCAGGAGGACTTCCTCCGCAGGCTCCGTCACCCATCGCTGCAGAAGGTAAGGTTTCACGATTCGGTAAACCTTTTGACACTCCTGAAGAAATGACAGAGACGGATATTGCAGAAGTTGTGGACCAATATAAACAAGCTGTAAAGAATGCAATGGATGCTGGCTTTGATGGCGTTGAAATTCATGGTGCACACGGCTACTTAATAGACCAGTTCAATTCAGACACCTCCAATAAAAGGACCGATCGGTACGGTGGTGATTTAAAACAGCGTCTGACTTTTATGAAGGAAGTGTTAAAAGCAGTTATTGATGCTGTTGGAGTGGAGCGCACCCTTATTCGTTTCTCGGCTTTGAAAATTGACCAGCCGTCCTACATGTGGGAAGACCCTGAAAAAGCGATCCAAACATTTATTGAAGCGTTCAATGAAACAGGGGTCAAAATGATTCACCCATCCACGATGGAATTTTCCAAACCGATTGCAAGAGGATTGACGATGCATGAATTGGTACGCAGCAACTGGGATGGAATCATAATTGGTGTAGGGGGGCTTGATCCTGAAACCGCAGAAGCCGCACTGGAAAAAGGCATTATTGACGTTGCGGCGATTGGACGTCCACTTATAGCTAACCCGGATTATCTGGCACGAATTAAGAAGGATGAAAAACTTGTTGATTACGAGGCAAGGAAACATTTAGGGCAACTGAATTAATAAAGATAAAATAGAGTCAGGCTTGTTCATCGACAGGACACCGCAGTAACCATACTTCCTTTTCTATAACTGATGCGATTCTTCATTCAAGAAGGGTCGCCTTTTCTATGGAACTAAAGGGAAGTGCAAAGGAAGAAGGCTGTTAAAAAGGTTATATATATTTGGTAGACATACTGGTTATTTCAATTAATAAAGTGGGGAAGTTGGTATATAAATGGAACGTATCATGGTTATCGGAGTGTCCGCGGGAGTCGGAAAATCTACTTTTGCAAGAAGACTTGGAGATAATTTGGATATCGAAGTACATCATTTGGATACATTCTACTGGAGGCCAGGCTGGGTGGAAGCTCCTTTAGAGGATTTTATTTCTGCTCAGAAGGATGTATTGAGTTATGACAAGTGGATAATGGAAGGCAATTATAGTAATTCTTTTAATTTGCGTTCGGAGCTTGCCGATACGATTATTTATTTAGAACTTCCTCTCCGTGTTTGCCTTTACCGTGTTATAAATCGTAGGTTATCTTATCTAGGTAAAACAAGACCTGATATGGGCAAAGGCTGCAATGAAAAATTAGACTGGCAGTTTGTTAAATTTATCATGACCACCTACTTTCCTCGCAAGAAAGAAATGAAAAAGAGACTTGCAGATATTCAAAAGAGTGACCCTGAAAAGCTAATAGTTATATTGAAAAGCAAGCACGAAATTGAAGGATATCTGTTGAATATGAAGGGATAAGCTTCTTCCCATCAATTTTTATGACACTTAGAGGTTTCCGAGAGAAAATATAAAGCCAGAATGGAAAAGGGACCTTCCAATCGAAGCCCCCTGAGACTTTAGACAAATTCGAAGACACAGTTTCTTTTATGGCTTGTACAATTTGACGTAGATTTCCGCTCAAGAAACTTGCTTTCCGCGGGCGGTCGGGGAGCCTCCTCGGCATGCGCCTGCGGGGTCTCCCCTAGACACGCTTTTCCCGCAGGAGTCTCGAACACCCGCTCCAGTCAACTTAGTTACAACAGGTAGATGGAAACCATACTTGAGGAGTGGAAGGCGTTGGTTTGGGAATATCATGTGCTGAAAGATAAGTTTCCCGAGCCCCTTTTTATACATCATAAGTTCCATGAGGCTAAATGACCATATAGCTACGGACAATTAATGATTACGGCAACACACTAATCTAGTTTATCATCTTTTAACTAAAGGCTTTACATCCTGCGGAATAGGGGAGATATAGCTTTTCCCTTTTAATCGTTCTTTTAGCTCTGTTTTAGCCTTTTCAATTAATTCCGGATTTTGAAGCACTTCTACTGCAGTTGCCGCAATAACCTTGCCAGCATGAAGCATTCCTTTATGGGCAATGGATGTTGATCCCAGTGTAACCCACTGCCAGCTATGCAAAGGTGACCCAAGAACAAAACAAGCTGTTGTGCATTGGGCGGTAGGAACGATCCAACTAACATCTCCCACATCCGAGGAACCTGTTAATGGCGCTTGTAAGCCCTCGATGGGTTCTAACCAATTTGCCAATGCATCATCTTGATTATCTTTAGAAGGATTGATTGTACTGTTCCTTTCTTGTTCGGTTAAGGTGGCGCGGACTTCTTTGGCAAGCTGTTTTTCCTTTTCATCGTGTTGTGGAATACCTAATTCTTGAAAATTCTTGTACATGACGGATTCTAGCACATTGTTTTGGATAACATTGGAACAGGCTTTATCGAAAACGATTTCTAATTCAGTTCCTGTCATAAGGGCAGCTCCTTTAGCAATATTACAAACTCTCAAGTAAATATCTTGAACTTGTGAAACTTCCGGAGCTCGTAATAAATAAAGAACCTCTGCATCTTGTTGGACAACATTAGGCGATAATCCGCCTGAATTCGTTATTGCATAATGGACTCTTGCTTCTTGAATAATATGCTCCCTTAAATAGTTCACGCCAACATTCATAAGTTCTACGGCATCTAAAGCACTCCGTCCCAAATGTGGTGATGCAGCTGCATGAGAGCTTTTTCCTTTAAACTTATAATACACTTGGAAATTGGAAAGCGAATCCATCGACATAACGCCGTTGACATCCAGTGGGTGCCAACAAAATGCAAAATCAACGTCATCGAACAAACCCTCTCTGACCATGAAGGTTTTGCCTGATCCGCCTTCTTCTCCTGGACATCCATAATAACGAACTGTCCCATTTATATGATTCTCTTCCATATAATCCTTCACCGCAACAGCTGCAGCTAAAGCTCCAGTACCAAGTAAATTGTGACCACATCCATGGCCATTTTCACCTTGGACTATTGGCTCTTGTTTAGCTGTAGCTTTTTTTTGACTCATACCTGACAGCGCATCAAATTCGCCCATGATTGCCACAATAGGTTTACCGGTCCCATAGCTACCGATAAATGCCGTTTCTATGTTCCCAACACCTTTTTCAACAGAAAATCCTTCGTTTTCTAACGTGCTGCACAGCAATTCAGCAGATTGATATTCTTCAAAGCGTGTTTCGGCAAAATTCCATATACAGTCACTGACTTCAATGAATTTATCTTTTTTTTGTTCAATGATTTCCGATAATTTATTTACATGTGTCATTTTATACTCTTTCCTTCCTATATATATATATCTGAAGAATTATTTTAATAGGCGTCTTGCAATTAGATTCAAAAGTTCTGCACTCCTTGGTAAAACTTCTTCTTGAACATCAAATTTAGGGTGGTGATGTGGTGCAGGAATATCAGTCCCAATAATCATATATGTCCCTTTCCCGCCATTATCCTGTACTCTTCGAATCATAAAACTTGCATCTTCGCTACCAGCAGAACCGGATTCCCTGCATGCTTTGATTGTTGAAAAACCATCTACATTCCTGGCTTCTTCCATGGCGAGTTCGACAAGTTCCTGATCACAACGAATCGTAATTGCTTGACCTATGATTTCAATTTCATGTTCAAGCTCATGCATACCTGCACTATGAGCCACGATATTTCGAACACGCTGCTCCACTTCAGCATTTGTTTCTTCGGATACAGACCGTGTCTCAATGACCATTTTTGCATGCGCGGGAATAATATTAGCGGCTGTTCCTCCGTTAAGAATACCTACATTTATGCGGGTAGAACCTGAACTGAATCTTGGAATGGCATGTATATTCAATAATGCGGTGGCTGCCCCTAACAAAGCATTTTTCCCTTTTTCCGGAGAAGCACCTGCATGAGAAGATACCCCATGAAAATGGGCAGCCATTTTCGTACTTGCTAAAAAGCCGGAAGAACCACCATGAAATTCTCCTAGGGGGACATCTGTGCCAAGGTGCAGACAATATAAATAATCCACATCATCCAAAATCCCTTTTTGTACAATTGAATAGGCACCGCGTACTCCCTCTTCAGCAGGTTGAAAAATAAGTTTTACCGTTCCTGAAAAATTCCCATCCGCTAATTTTTCAGCAAGTCCCAAACCGATTGCTGTATGGCCATCGTGTGCACAGGCATGCATATTCCCTTCATATTTGGAACGAAAACCGTTCATTTGCGGGAAGTGGTCAGAATCAGTACTTTCCGTAACAGGCAATGCATCCATATCAAAGCGGAAAGCTACGGTTGGGCCATCAGCTTTTCCTTTTAAAATACCAATGACAGCAGTATATCCACCCTCCATTTCTTGGAGGATTTTTGGATTGGCGCCATCTTGTAATGCTCTATTAAATGTTTCCTCCAATACTTCTACAGGGGGAACTCCACGGCGGGACTCACCATTTAAAGCATCTTTTCCAAATATCAAATTATATTTCAAAGAATTTAGTGCTTCTACTACCTTTGAAGCAGTACGAAATTCCGTAAAGCCAACTTCTGGATGTTGATGAAGATCACGTCTTAAAGAAATAATATCCAATTCATTTCACTCCTGATTTATTTGATGATCATTCATATAATTCGATTTGTTGTCGACACCAAGCGGCCCAGCCCCTCAAGTAAGGGGCATGTGAGGCGCTTGAGATTTTGCGAATTATGGTAATTTCGGAGATACTCCGGGACCAATAGGGAGGCCAAGGAAATACCAAACGACTACCAATAGCGTCCAAATGATGAAGATGATAATCGGATAAGGCAAAATAAGAGAATAATAAGTTCCTAGTTTTGCATCTTTTCGATACTCTTGTAAGAAACTTAAGAATAGTGGGACAAATGGAGATACAGGTGCCAATGGCAGTACAGATGAATCTGCTACCCTGAACAACATTTGGGCGAAGGCAGGATGATAGCCTAATACCATGAACATTGGGACAAAAACGGGTGCCAATATAGACCATATTGCAGAGCCGCTGGCAATGAACATGGAAAGAAGTCCAGATAAGAACATTAGCCCAATTAGGACAGGTGCACCTTCTATGTTTAGCTGTTCCAAGAGATCTGTGATGGATAAAGCCAAAAATTTACCCATATTACTCCAGTTGAAGCAAGCGACAAATTGGGAAAGCGGGAAAACCATAATGATAAATCCAGCCATTCCTTTAATGGGGTCCACCAATAATTCCGGAATGTCATTTTGTTTCTTGATTGCTCCCACCTTAACTCCATAAGTAATAGAAACAGTAAAAAAGAAGAGTAAGATGATTGCGACAATTCCAGACATGAATGGAGAGGGGAGAATGGCTCCAGTTTCTGGGTTTCGTAATAGAGCTCCTTCTGGAACGACTAGAACGGCCATAACAGCTATAAAAATCAAAGCTGAAATACCTGTAGCCAGGAGTGCTTTGTTTTGTTGCTTCGTTAATTGCTCCAATTTTTTATGCTGACCGCCACCTTCATACTTTCCTAAGCGCGGCTCGACAAATTTATCTGTAATCAAGGATATAACTACCGTGAGTACGAGAACGGACGTCGCCATAAAGAACCAGTTATCCGTAACATTAACGGTCAAATTAGCATTCATGCCTTTCGCTACTTCCGAACTGATTCCTGATAGCAAGACATCTGTTGTGACGATTAATAAGTTGGCAGTGAAACCCGAACCAACCCCAGCGATGGCAGCGAGCAACCCAGCAACAGGGTGACGCCCCACAGCAAGGAAAATCAAAGCACCAAGGGGAGGCATAATAACAAGCGCAGCATCAGAAGAAACATGACTAAAAAAAGCAACAAATACAACTAAATAACTAGCGTATTTCCCTGAGACTTTTAACGACATCTTCCGAATCAAAACTTCCAACAATCCAACTTTTTCCGCTAATCCTACTCCTAGCATAAGAGCTAAAATAGATCCCAGTGGTAAAAAGCCGGAAAAGTTTTTAATCATATTCGGCAAAATCCATTGGATGCCTTCACGGCTTAAGAGGTTTTGAACTTCCACTTTCTCTCCACTTATGGGGTCCGATGCCGAAACATGGAAGACTGATAAGAGAGCGGTTACAACAAATAAAAAGGCAATCATATAAATAAATAAGATAAAGGGGTGGGGGATTTTGTTTCCTATTCGCTCTACTCGATTGAAAAAACCACCCGTTTTATGATTTTGAAGATTAGTTGTATCTTTCATTACTTTTTGTTCCATTACATTCTCCTCCTAAACCTTCTTCCATTTGTAGTTTGTGCGTTTTGCACCATTCCCTTTACAAACTTTTTCCCTAAACATGCCTTAAACTCAAATTACCGACTTACATTCCTTTGTGAACTTCATTAATTCCTTTCAATATACTGATTTTTATTTAACGAACATTTAACGTTATTTTCGTTAAATGTATTATATAATTAAGAATAATCTATTTCAATAAAATTTTCAGAAAAAAGGGAAATTATTTTCTGGAATTTCTTGTTAAATGAAAATGGATTCGAAACCTTTGAATGAATAGGCTCTGCCACTCTTGGACTCATGATAGATAAGAATCCATATTAAGTAGCACCGTTTATTTATGTCAAACGGTGCTTTACATGCTTTTATATTTGGAGCTCATATTTTCCATGTTGTGGTTGGTTATTTTGATATAATAAAACTAATAGTATGATGTAGGGGTGAAATAAACTTGTATAAAATTGGTGTTGTAGGTCCACTTTCATCTATAAAGAAAATTCGGGATGTTACCAATGAATTTGAACATGAAATAGATTTTATTGATTTTCCATATGAAGATGCACGTGAGGTAACGGACATTATAAAAAATCACCAAAATGCAGTAAATGGTTGGTTTTTCTCTGGACCGGTCCCATATCGAATAGCTAAAGAAATGTTAGATTCAGATGCCAATTTTACGTATTGTCCGCCTGTAGGATCTAGTTTATATAGATGTTTTCTACAAATGTCGGCAGATCAAAAATATTTTTTCGATAAGATATCCATCGATATGATTCGATTGGAAGACTTTTTTTTGCAAGAATCGCTACAAGAGCTGGGGATTTCCACCGAACATATTTATGTAAAAACATTTGATGAACAATATGATTTTCAAGACATTGTCCAATTTCACCTTCATCTGTGGAGGGAAGGGGCGGTACATGGTGTCCTTACCGTTTTACAATCCGTATATGAAGCATTGAAGAAGGAGAATGTTCCTGTTTACAAAATAAATATGACGAAGATGGAAATCCGGCAAGCGGTCAAGATTTTAATTGAAAAAGCAAAAAGTACTTATTTCAAAGATAGCCAGATAGGTGTGGAAATCATTGAAATTGATCAGTTCGATCAATTTGTTGACGAGGTTGATATTCGTTACCATCTGCAGCATGTTGAGCTTAAGATTAAACAAACATTACTTACATTTTGTGAAAAATTAGATGGATCCCTCATCGAAAATGGAAACGGCCGCTATCAAATATTTAGTTCACGAAAGGCAATTGAACGGGAAATTGGCAGCTTGCAAAGTACTGTTCAACAACTGGCCCTTGAAATGGATGTCCCGGTTGCAGTTGGTATTGGTTTTGGTGAGACGGCTGCATCTGCAGAAATCAATGCCCGTAAGGCGATCCGTCATTCGAAGAAGCAAGACAGTTCCGGAATTGTCGTTATCCAAGAAGATGGTGTAATGATTGAATCCGTAGGTCAAGAAGAACAATTGGCATATACCTTTCGTTCTGATGATAAAGAACTGCTAGATAAATTGAATCAGGCTAACATTAGTGTAAAAACGTATAAAAAGATAGAAGCATTGGTTGATCGTATGGGCTGGGACGGCTTCACTTCCTCAGACTTAGCCTCTCATTTATCAATGACCGTTCGAAATGCCCAGAGAATTATGAGTAGTTTGAGTGATAGCGGTTTAGTGGAGTACAAAGGAGAAGAACTTCAATCACCACGGGGAAGACCTCGTAAAATTTATAGGTTAAAGAAGTAACACCCTGACATTCTTGGTATACACGTAAATGAAATTCGAGTTGCGATGCATATTTTGAAGGCTATTCTTTGCTCTATGTGGATGCTGTTAAACCGTTAATTTCATGCGGTCATGGCACCCGTCGAAGGAAGTTTCTTAGCTACCCGGGGATCTAAAAAGTGACATCAAGAAATTTATGTCAATTTGTTGTAACGGGCAGAGTTGATTTTCCACGGCTGATTCACAAACTGCAAAAGGACAGGTGTATAAAAGGATTGGTTGTATTTTCCTTAGTTACCAATTTAATGGGGTATTGCAGACGAAGTATTTGTTGGTTTTAACTCCATTGTTTATACCGCAATTGTAGGAAGAGGAGCATTTATTTCTTATAATGCAGTAGTGACAAATGGCGTTCGGATACCACCTGGAGCTAATATTGATTCGCAGGAAAAAGCGGATGCACTTTCACGAGTACCAAAGGATAGTAAGGAATTTGCGAATGAAGTTCAACGAGTCAATCAGGAATTCCCTGCATCTTATCACTTGTTATTTGGGAAAAATCGTTGCTCCTGCGGAGTTGCCTATGACTAGTGAAATGCATGCTGGATCGAGTTCTGTTCGTAAGGACTCTTTATAGAAATGCGAAGCTGTCATTGAGGCAGCTTTTTTATTGTAATGGGCAGGAAAGTATAATAATTCCCAAGAGGAGATGTTCACGAATAAAAGTGTTGCATGATAAAATGAATCAAAAGAGAAAAGTTTGCGTGGGTATGAATACAACTATATATACCAGTGCTATCACTCTTTTCTTTTTGCTGCCGATACGATAAGAGTAACTAGACAACTCATAATCACGACTCAATACAAATTAAGCAATAATTAGGCAGCAGAAGAATTAGGATTATGATACCATGACTGAGATTAAACTAGGATATTCTAAAAAGAACAATGATTCTATTACAGATTATAAAAGGAAGTAGATTACCGGATGTATAAAATCGGACTGGTCGGCCTAAAGACTTCTATAGAACAAATTTTAATCTTGGCAGAAGAATATAAACATGAGTTGGAATTCATCTCTTTGCCCTATGTAAAGACAGAAGAGGTAGAGAATATTGTAAAGGAACATGAATCTAACGTACATGCATGGCTTTTTTCAGGTCCACTTCCCTATGAAATTGCCAAAAAGACACTAGGTACAGATAAAATAATGGTCCATGTTCCGGCCACGGAATCAGGTTTTTATAAATCCTTATTAGAAATGATCTACGAACAAGGGAAAATCATCGAGCATCTAAGTATTGATACTATGTCCTCAAATAATATTAGCGAAGAAGCTTTGTCCCAGTTGAATATAAAAACCAAAAAGATTTATACGAAAGTGTTTGAGACAGATGTTGATACGGATGAATTGGTGCATTTTCACTTGGATTTATGGAATACGGGAAAGACAGAAGGAGCTCTTTCTTGTTTTCCGTCCGTGTGTGAAGCTTTAAGGGAATATGGCATTCCAGCCTACCGTTTGTCGATGAGTAAGATGGAAGTGAGGCAAACGCTTCGAATTCTTTCTGAAAAAGTAAAGACATCTTACTTTAAGGATACACAAATCGGAGTTGAAATCATTGAAGTCGAATATTTTAACAAAGTGGCAGAGGAAATGAAAACTCCATATCATTTACAGTACTTGGAGCTTCGCCTAAAAGAAATGTTGATTCAACTTGGAGAAAAAATAAATGGCTCCTTTTCAGAGAAAGGGAATGGAAGGTACATGATTTTTAGTTCTCGCGGCGCAATTGAACGAGAAATCATTACGCTCGAAGATACCATACAAAAATTGGCCTTTGAAGCAGATACACCCGTTACCGTGGGAATTGGCTTTGGAGAGACAGCCTATTCAGCGGAAATCAATGCTTTTCGTGCTATTCAACATTCGAAAGAGATGAAAAAGCGTGAAATTGTGATTATTCAAGATGATGGAAAAATTATCGAATCACCAGGCAAAAAGAAAGAATTGCAATATGATACCCGTTCCCATAATAAACCTCTTATAGAAAAGTTGAAATACGGAAATATCAGTGTTAAAACGTATAAGAAAATATCGGCTCTTGTTCAAAGAATGGGCTGGAGTGATTTTACTACAAAGAATTTAGCGATACATCTTGAAATGACAGAGCGCAATGTACGGCGGATTGTTGCAGATATGTGCGAAGTTGATTTGGCACAATGCATTGGGGAAGAGGCTAATGCCACTCGTGGAAGGCCGAGTAAAATTTATCGATTATTATAAATAAAAGGCACCCATAATGAAGTGAACCCAAAAAGTTAGACACTTTATTTAGTTAGGCAACCTTGAGGGCATGAACCCGGTAATCAACCGGGCTCATGCCTTTTAATTTCACCTTAATTCGTTGGTGATTGTAATAATAAATATAATCTTCTAGTTCTTGTTTGAAATGCTTCATGCTGTCGAACGTTTGTAAATAAAGCAATTCGGATTTTAATAAGCCAAAGAAGTTTTCCATGACAGCGTTGTCGAGACAATTTCCCTTCCGAGACATGCTTTGTGTAATCGCATGTGACTTCAAGGTATGTGAATATGGTTTCATTTGGTAATGCCAGCCTTGATCCGAATGAAGGATGGGTGAATCTTCCGATTCCAATCGCATTATAACTTGGTCTAACATCTTGGAGACTAAAGGGTAAATAGGACGTGATTCGATATTGTAGGCGATGATTTCTCCTTTAAATAAATCAAGAATGGGAGATAAGTACAACTTCTCACCGTATAGATGAAATTCCGTCACATCAGTGACCCATTTTTCATTTGGCTTTGTTGCCTTAAAATCACGCTCGAGAATATTGGGCGCAATCTTTCCAACCTTGCCTTTGTACGAACGGTATTTCTTCATACGTACCATACACTTTAAACCCAACTCATTCATCAATCGAAGCACCGTTTTATGGTTAATCACAATGCCCCGATTATGTAATTCTAAGGTGCTGCGTCGATATCCATATCTCCCCTTATTCGTCTGAAATATCTCTTCGATGACAGGCTTTATCTCCACGTATTTATCCTGACGCCCGAAGGCGTTTCTCCAATAATAATAGGTGCTCCGTGCGATATTCGCGACAGATAGAAGTAGCTTTAAATTAAATTCTCCCCTTAGTTCGTGCGCTACTTTCGCTTTTTCTTGCGTTCTGACGCTTCTCTTTCCTGAACTAAGGCGTTTAACTTTTTTAAATAGGCATTCTCCGCACGTAACCGCTCATTTTCAGCCTTTAATGCTTCTAATGATCCTTCTGCTAGTGGTTTCTTGGTTTCTTTTTTCATGGATGGACGCCCCTTTTTCTTTGGTTTGAGGGCGTCTACTCCTTCCGCTTCACATTGTTTTTGCCAAAGTAATAGGGTAGAAGGTGCCGGAATATTGAAAAACGCAGCGGTTTCACGGAGAGACGTCCCCTGTAAGTTCATATATTCAAGTACTTTCAGTTTATCTTCTACCGTATAAGTTGTATAGCGTTTTTCGAATGCACGTTCTCCATGATATTGGTACTGTCGAATCCAATTGAGTAATACTCCAGAGTTAACACCAACAGATTTAGCTATGCTTTTATGTCCCTCTGTTCCTTCAAGATATCTCTGTACCGCTTGTATTTTTTGTTGTGCTGTAAATTTGGCCATAGAGAAACTGCACCTCCAATTGATAGATGTGTCTAACAATTGGGGTGCAGTTCATTTGGGGTGCTTTTTTATTTTCGCTTCATGCTGCGTTTCAATTTTTTTGTAAAGCATGGAGAGTAGATGAAGTTTGAAAACAGTTTGGAATTTTCGAAAAATATTGAAATAAACACCGAGGGAGATTATACTCTATTTAAGGAATTTTTTCCTTAAACTATCCTAAAACAAGGACTGTTATGTAAATTGAATGAAAAAGGGGTTGTAGTGGGTGTCTCAAACGATAATGATTCATGATTTAATCGAGGCTGTTAAAGATGAAGTGGTTGCTTGGAGAAGATATTTACATAAGTATCCGGAGCTGTCTTTCCAGGAGGAAAAGACAGCACAATTTGTTTATGAAAAGCTGCAAACTTTTGGTGAATTGGAAATTTCGCGTCCGACAAGAACGAGTATTATGGCTCGTTTGATCGGTCAGCAGCCTGGGAAGGTTATTGCACTGAGGGCAGATATGGATGCGCTTCCAATTGTAGAAGAGAATGATTTTGACTTTGTGTCACAGAATTCTGGAGTTATGCATGCTTGCGGACATGATGGGCATACGGCGATGCTGCTTGGTACAGCAAAAATTCTTACACAGTTAAAGGATCAAGTTAAAGGGGAGGTGCGCTTTTTATTTCAGCATGCTGAGGAATTGCCGCCCGGTGGAGCTCAAGAAATGGTGAAAGCCGGTGTGCTTGATGGAGTGGATATGATCATTGGATCCCATCTCTTGTCAACTCTTCCTTTAGGGAAAATTGGTTTGGGCTACGGTCCGGTGATGGCTGGAGCTGATACTTTTAACATTACCGTTATGGGGAAAGGGGGGCACGCCTCACAGCCTGAACTTACCGTCGATCCCATAGCGATTGGAACACAGGTTGTATCGAATCTCCAGCATATAGTTTCGAGGTATCGGGATGCCCAGGAAGCGCTTGTGATTTCAGTGACCCAGTTCCATGCGGGAAGTGCGATTAATGTCATTCCAAGTAGTGTAAACATTGGTGGATCGGTTCGAAGCTTCAATCCAGAACTACGGGAAGAAATCCCGAATTTTATCGAGCGTATAGTAAAAGGAATTACGGAAGCGCATGGAGCCACTTATGAATTCGATTATCTGTTTGGTTATGCTCCTACCATTAATGATGAAGAAGTTACCAGATTGATGGATGAAACGATCTGTGAAGTATTTGGTGAAGAAAGTCGAGAGATTTTAAGGCCAATTATGGGAAGTGAAGACTTCTCTGCTTTTCAAAAAGTGGTTCAGGGATCTTATATTGTAATAGGGGCTCGTAATGAAGAAAAAGGGATAATACATCCTCACCATCATCCAAAATTCACTTTCGATGAACAGGCTTTACAAAATGGGGTGAAGTTATTTGTTCATGGGACTTTGAAAATGTTAAATCTAACATACTAGGGGGTTGAGAGGATGAAAAAAATATATTGGCTCGGAATTATCCCGTTTCTTGGCTTTATTGTGGGCGCTTTGTTTACAAATAAAGTGACTCCCTATGTTCTGGGAATGCCATTTTTTCATTTTTGGATTGTACTCTGGTCTGTGCTGACCACAGGTATAATGGGGGTTATTTACCTACTGGATCCGGCTAATCAGAAGGGAGATTCAAGATGAATATTGCCGTTTTTTTTATCCTGTTTTTTTTCGTTATTTCTGTTTTGATCGGTATCCAGGCTAAAAAAGGGAAAGAAATGAACTTGGAACAATGGTCGGTTGGAGGACGCGGGATGGGAGCCCTATTGATTTTCCTCTTGTCCGCTGGTGAAATGTATACAACCTTTACCTTTTTGGGTGCAAGTGGATCTGCTTATGGGGAAGGGGGGTCCATCTTTAGTATCGTATCATATGGCTGCCTGGCTACAGTGATTTCCTATTGGACATTTCCTGCTATCTGGAGGTATGCAAAGAAACACCAATTAGTTTCGCAATCTGACTTTTTTGTAAAAAAATATCAAAGTCCTTATCTTGGTGTGCTTGTTGCGGTTATAGGTGTTGTAGCCTGTACTTGCTACTTAGTGCTGCAATTGAAGGGGTTAGGATATATCGTTTCAGCAACATCCTATGGGGCTATTTCTTCTACAGCTGCCATTTGGGCCGGAGCAATTGGCGTTACCATTTTTGTAATGGTTTCCGGTATTCACGGCTCTGCGAGGACAGCTATTTTGAAGGATATTCTGATTCTTGGCATTGTCGTATTTTTAGGAGTTTATTTCCCTCTTCATTATTATGGCGGGCTCCAACCTATGTATGAAGCAATTGAAAATGCAAAGCCGAACTATACTATACTTCCAGATCAGGGAATGAGCGTTTCGTGGTATATATCCACTGTTATATTAAGCTCTATTGGATTTTATATGTGGCCGCACGGGTTTTCTCCTATATATGCTGCCTCTAGCGAAAAAGCTTTACGGAAAAACGCAATCCTAATGCCCATGTACCAACTGATATTATTGTTTGCCTTTTTTGTTGGTTTTGCAGCGATCTTGCAGATGCCTGGATTAAAAGGCGGCGAAGCCGATCAAATCTTGCTGCAGCTATCTAAACAGGATTTTGATCCATGGTTTGTGGGCTTAATCGGTGGAACTGGCGTGTTAGCCGCTTTAGTGCCAAGTTCCATGCTCCTGATGTCCATATCAACAATGCTTGCAAAAAATGTATATTGCGTATTCACTCCATCAGCAACGGAAAAACAGATTGCAAAACTGGTAAAATACTTGGTTCCCCTAATTTCTCTCTTAGGGATTTACTTGACCTTTAAAGGTGGAAGTTCCCTCTTTAGTCTCGCTCTAATCGCCTATAATTTCATTACACAACTTGCTCCTGCCTTTTTCGCAAGTTTGATGAGAAAGAATTTTGTAACCAAACATGGGGCATTTGCCGGGATAATAACAGGAGGGGTGCTAGTCTCTATTATGGAACTGGGGAACATGAAAATCAGTCAACTATTTCCTCATCTTCCTCAAGCAATTAAAGACCTGAATGTAGGAATTATTGCCCTATTTGTCAATATCGTAGTATTGGTGGTGGTTAGCTTGATGACAAAAAACATTAATTATACTCATCAAGGTACCGATAGTTTGGAAACGACAACGGAAGGGCACAAGTTTCCAACACCAAAAGAATCAAATAGTTAACTTAACATGATAAATAATTTCACTAACGATATGATAATGAAAAATGAATGCGCTCTTTTCTGGGGGCAGTTTTGCAGGACGCTATTTACAGTTCGGATAACGCCGATGATGAATTGGGCTTTCTGGAATCAAAGTTGTCCGTGCACATATGCTTGACAGCCTTCTGTCCAATAACAAAGAAGATGGTCTACAAAAGGAACAAACCGGTCTGAATATGGCCGGTTTGTTTCAGTTAATTACTCTGTTTTGGAACTTTGATCTTTATTTCTTTTATTTCCTTTACTGTTGTCCCCACTAACAGGAGTTTGACCGTGTAATTGCGGTGAATTTTGGTTACCGCTGCCTTTATTGAATTTTTTTGTCATGTCTCACATCTCCTTTCTTTTTTCAAATACAGTTTGTCCCTTTTTGGTGATCTTATGTTTTCACTTGGTAAGAACATCAAATCCAAGTGATATTCAAACCATTGTTTCAAAAATAAAAACCGAAAATTGCCTTTCAGGATATAGGCATGTGATAAAAATATTTTGACGTACAACAAGAAAGAAACATGAACCTTGAGATGCTGCGAGGAAACGCATTTCTTTCACACTGCATCTAAGGCCAGAGTAAGATTTTGTTGAAAAAGAGTCGTTCACCAATTCCAAACTGGGGTCAATTCAAGTGGACAATATTTCCAAAAACTACCTCGATAAAATATAGTTTTCGCACTAATTTTGGAATGACAAAAACTGATTTTGGTATGTACCTTATGAAGGGCCTGCCGAATATTTGCTCCACAGTTACTAGCACTTGTACCATTAATTCGACATGAGAGCTTTTCTGGTTACTGTTTTTTCTTAATTAGTGCCATTTTATTTTTCATGCTCTTTCAAAAAGGCTGTTTTCGCATACTTTGTTGCTATTACCAAGTAAAGCGGTGTGGTTGATTTCCCCTCCAGATCCTCGCTTTCCGCGGGGCGGGCGGTGAGCCTCCTCGGCGTAAACGCCTGTGGGGTCTCATCTGTCCCGCAGCTCCCGCAGGAGTCTCGCACTTACGCTACAATCAACCTTAAATCGTTAAGTTTTTAAAAACAACAATCTTTACGAAAAGAGCCTTCAAAAAAGATTATTAGCATATAATTTAAAAGTGGGACAGAGTATCTCGGAGAAAATATAAAAAACAAAAGGCAGATTGATTCTGCCTTTTGTTTTTAGGTTTAAAAATTCCCCTGTTGGTCTTTCTAAACTATATTGATTATTCCTATTCATGATTTAACCACTATAACCATCTTTCATTCAGCGTCCACAAATTTCAATTTCTATAGATTTGGGTGAAATTCTTTCCTGCTAAATGTACTCTAGATGTTAAATTTTTTGACTTCTTCTATATCAACGCCTATGGTTATCATTATGAATGTCAACAACAACCCGATCACCTGAACCCGGGGGAGAAGCAATTCTCAATGGTTATTTTTATGACCGTCATTACTTGTAATGTCATTTTTGTTTAAAAATTCAATGATTCCATTCACCAATCCAGGGGATAAAGGTAGTTCAGGATTTGTATATGTTGCTAAATTTCCCTTTCGATCTTCAGGGGCTTCTTTCAAGACATGATTCATCTTTTCAAGTATAAGTAATTCAGAATCTTTTTTTTCATTATGTAATGCTTTTGCGTTGGTTGCCGGCACTTGAATATCTCTATTACCGTTCACGATTAGAACAGGGATGTTCAGTTCCTTTACTAATTCTATCGGGTTATATTGAATCCATGATATCATGTAAGGCTGAACAGAAGGTCGGAATACACTTTGTAGATCAGCACTGACAGTCCCGATTTGTTTTCCTTGTTTAAGCTTTGCCAGTATTTCTTTGGATTCCGTTAATAACGTCGGTGTCAGTTGCTCTTCAAGCTGTTTAATGAGTACTTGGTCAATGGGTTCGCCTGCACCCGCCAATGAAATGAATATATCTGTTTCCGTTTTCTTTGCGGCTGCCATCCCAATTAAAGAGCCTTCACTATGGCCGATGATGCCAACTTTGGAAAAACGGCCATCCTTTTTGGCAAATTGAGCCCAAGCAGCTGCATCATCAATATATTGTTCAAATCTCAGGTCCTTTTCTTTTCCTGCCAATTGCATATTTTCACCAATTCCGCGCTTATCATACCTAATGCTTGCGATACCTTTTTCTGCAAGACTCTCGGCTAACATTTTTAAACTATTATTTTTTCCGGGATTTGCAATGGAGTTACCATCTTTATCGGTTGGACCAGAACCGGCAATTATAATCATCACAGGGAAAGGCCCTTCATTTTTGGGTGTTTCCAAAAGACCTTTTATGGTTCCGTTCTTTAAGTCGGCCTGCACGATTTCACCTGTTTCTTTCTCTTTAACTGCCTGATCGGATTTCTTAAGCAATTCAAAGGGGAACGATTGCCCATTTTGAACAAATGTTCCTGAAATCCTTTCCTTATCTAATTTCCCATCAAACGTTATTTTCTGATTTTGGATATCCATATTAAAAAACAAGTCTGAATTGCTTAACTTTACGCTTGTTAAGGGGAATTCGTTCAACCCTTGTACAGGAATGCTTATCGTTCCATCTTTCTTCGTGAAATGAACAATGATTGGAAGCGGTTGATTTGGAATCTTAATATCTCCCTCCCACCTGCCTTCAATAGCTTTCAATGAGCTCACTTCCTTCGATTTCTCTTCCACCTCTACCGTGTCCTTGGTTCTGCAACTTACCATTAATACAAAAGCACTTACGATAAAACATATAATCGCCAAAGGTCTTTTCATTTGAGCAATCCCTTTCTTTAATAATTAGAGATAAACATGTAAAGTGTTTCTTTGTTTCAGCCATTCATATCCGTCTTCATTATAAGTAAGTTCTAATATATAATTCCAATATTTTCCCTTGAAAAGATGTTTATTTTTCCAATTTACCCTTTTAAATATGGTGGCAGTATGGGACGTTTTAAAAAAATATCGAAGAGACATTCAATCAGACTGTCTTAATCGGGAGCGCTTAAGTCGGTTTTTCTCATGGCACTCTTTTAAAGGTAAGAAATTAGGTCAAAATTAGATGATTTGAATCAAACATTGACATCTAAAAGAAACTCTTTTAGAGTGAATTTGTAAATTAAATATCCTCGTTAGGTGAGGCTCCTGTGTAGGAGATACGCTACTGCCCAAAAACGTCGAAAGACGCCAATGGGTCAACAGAAACCATCGACATAAGGTGGTTTTTAATGTAGCTGGCTTTGTCCTATGCCACACAGTGCTAAAGCTCTACGAATGGAGGAACTGGATTTATGCTTGTATTTGTCATTCAGTCATATACGACTGTTTGTATTTGTCATCCAGGCAATGTACGCATATAAACCGTATTAAGCACCTTCATTTGTAATGGAGGTGCTTTTATTTTTTTCTGGAGGTGAGGGTAGTGGGGAACTATTCACGACGATATATTCGAAGCTTAATTAAAATTGAATGAACACAAAGAGTTTGGGAAGGGGAATAATAATATTTTTTTTACTCTTGATATTTAAGGGAAATATTTTTTGGCTCCCCTAAAGGAGTGAGTGACGAAATGATAAAAATCCTGACGGAAGATCAAATGACTTTACAAATCATAAAAGTATTAAAAGAAGGAAAAAAGAAAGAATTTCAAGCAATATTAGAAGAACTCCAACCATATGACATTGCGCGAATTTTTGAGGGGCTTCCAGAAAAACATCATACACGTTTCTTATTATTACTTGATTCAGAACAAATCGCTGAACTGATTCAAGAAGCTGAAAAGGTTCATCAATTGAAAATCCTTAGTAAATTAGGAATAGAGAAATCCGGCCATGTAATGGATCTAATGGATAATGATGACCTAGCTTCATTGTTAGAGGACCTATCCCCTGAAAAAATTGAAGAACTTCTTTTTGGTATGAAACAAGAAGAATCAAAAATCGTTCAAAATATCATGAATTATCCACCTGAAACGGCAGGGCGAATAATGACAAACCGTTTCGTATGGATACCCCAACATTATACGGTTCGAGAATCAGTTGAAAAGCTGAAAGTCTTTGCGGAGTTTTCGGAAACGATCAATTATCTTTATGTAATAGATAATGATAAAAAATTAGTAGGTGTTGTGTCATATCGGGATTTAATAATAAATGATGAATCTGAAAAAATTCAAGATATTATGTATAGCCGGGTTATCTCCGTATTTGCTTATGAAGACCAGGAAGAGGTAGCGCGTGTTATTGAGCGATATGATTTTTTAGCAATTCCTGTAGTTGAAAAAAATAATGAGTTATTAGGAATTGTGACCGTCGATGATATTATTGATGTTGTCATTAAGGAAGCGAATGAAGATATTGAAAAATTATCGGCTTCGGGAAAAGCTATAGACTTTGACACGAAGGCGCACGTGGCCGCATATCGTCGGCTGCCCTGGCTTATTTTACTTTTATTTATCGGATTAGTGTCCGGAACGATAATAAGCGGTTTTGAAGAAACATTGTCCAAAGTTGTTGCACTTGCTTTCTTCATGCCGATGATTGCAGGGATGACTGGAAATACTGGTACTCAATCTTTAGCTGTTGTTGTAAGAGGCCTAATCACTAGTGATACGGATAAAGGTGTCGTAACCAGACTTATCATACGGGAAATGAAAGTTGGATTGATAATAGGGATTACCTGTGGAATATTAATTTCCATCATTGCTTATGTTTGGCAGGGAAATCCTGTTCTAGGATTAGTGGTTGGAAGTTCGTTAGTGATGACCCTAATTATCGGGACATTAGCTGGGACCATCATTCCTTTGATATTATATAAATTCAACATAGATCCTGCCGTTGCTTCTGGTCCGCTAATTACAACACTGAATGATATACTTTCGTTACTCATTTACTTTGGAATTGCAACGATGTTTATTTCAAAATTGATGTAGACTTTCCAGTAAACCAAGTTCACATATGCTTGCAAAGTTTTTTTAAGTGTGAACTTAGTCTCAAAGATTTCAGAACAAAATGTCCATACCGACGATTTAAATCGGAATTATAGATAAGAAGAAAAAAAGTAGCTGCTGAGCTTGAACATTTGCCAAGCAGACTAAAAATAGTGTATTTCAAGCTGCGGCCTTTTCCGGTATCCAAAAGGGGAAAGGCTGTTAAATTTTCCTGGGAAGCGAACCGTATAATATAGAAGTCTACGTACATGATTTATTCTTAAACGAACATTGAAGGTAACAAAGCCAATTGCTGATGACCTTTATATGAAAGGAAAACATGGGACATAATAGGTCGTAGCAAGTTTAGGATTTGCAGGAAAGGCTACATAAAGAGTGTTATGGAAGCAATAGCCAATCATATTCTTTGACCGATGAACTTCATCAGTGATACGCTTCTTTTCGAAATTACGTATTTAAAACCAAGGAGGAACAATGATGACACAAACCAAACAGCAAATGATCACCCTGGCAAATCGTCCAAAAGGTATGCCTTCGAAAGGGGATTTTAACTTTGTTGAGAGTGACGTTCCCACACCAAAGGATAATGAAATTTTAGTACGTACACTATATTTATCTGTCGATCCATACATGCGTGGCAGAATGCAAGATACAAAATCATATATTGCTCCATTTGAATTGAATAAGGTTATCACCGGTGGAGTGGTTGCTGAAGTTGTTGAGTCCAAATCGAATTCCTTCAAACAAGGGGATGTCGTTGTCGGGAATATCGACTGGGCGGAATACACAGTTGTCACTGAAAATGAAATCCGTGTGATCGATCCCAAGGTGGCTCCGGTCACAACTCATTTAGGGATTCTTGGAATGACCGGTTTAACTGCTTATTTTGGCTTGCTTGATATTGGTAAACCTCAAGAAGGTGAAACTGTAGTGGTTTCAGGAGCGGCTGGAGCAGTTGGGTCAGCAGTCGGACAAATTGCTAAGATTAAAGGTGCGAAGGTTGTTGGCATCGCCGGTTCAGATGAAAAACTTGAGTACTTAACGAAAGAGCTCGGATTTGATGGAGCCGTAAATTATAAAAGAGATAGTTTTAAGACAGATTTAGCTAATGCTGTTCCCGATGGAGTCGATGTTTATTTCGATAATGTGGGCGGCGAGGTGTCCGATGCTGTTTTCACACTTTTGAATGCGAATGCCCGAATTCCATTATGCGGAGCGATTTCCTCGTATAATGCAGAAGGGAAAGATCTAGGACCGCGTCTGCAATCGGCGATGATCAAAACGAGTGCCCTTATGAAAGGTTTCACAGTTGGGAATTATGCAGCTAGATTCCAAGAGGGGGCTACTGATTTAGGTAAGTGGCTTCAAGAAGGAAAGCTGAAGTACGAAGAAACGATTATTGAAGGATTCGAAAACACACCTGATGCCTTTTTAGGTTTATTTAAAGGAACGAACCTCGGTAAACAGCTTGTAAAAGTTGCGGAACCTGAATTCGCTCAACTATAAGATTAGGGAACAAAGTGGAGGCGGAATCTTGTTTGACCTTTGAAAATGAAGGTGTATTAAAAGAGCTGTTATTTCAAAAAAATCCCGTTAAACCAATAATAGAGGTCGAAGCACATCTTTCAGCTAAATTGATGTGCTTCGACCTTTTTCTATTTGGATGGTGTCCATTCCTGATCATTTACAAAGCATGTCCTTCATGAAAGATAATCAAGCTTTGGAGTAAAAAAGAATTCTCTGGATTTTCATATGTTGGGATCAATGTCGTTATCGGACAATTTGTCGCTATGAATAACACCCGAGATAAGATAGTTATATATATCATCAATAATTTCGATACTGGTCACTAACACATGAAAGGCCGTGTTTGTCTATCTGTTGAAGGGATGACAGTGATGTTCCTTCTTGAAAGTCAAGGGCTTCGATACATGTGGAAATCATACGAAAATTAGGTGTAAAACAAAGGCTAACAAGAATTACTTACCCTTTACCGTATCTTTTTCTCCATATGAAGGATATTAAAAAAGGGTCTCTATAAACATGGCTCTCGACATAATGACATGATAAAGTAAAAAGAACAGTTACCTAGGTAATCATTTGATGAAAGGGAAAATTGAAATGAGTAAAGATAAGCAAGGGACATCTTCAAAATCTCTGAAGTTGGATGTAATACATACGACATTTAAACAGGCTTTTGAATTAAAAAAGAATCCATTTCCTTGGATAAAAGCTTTAAGTGCAGGGATAGCGGCTGCCTTACCTGTTTTCATTGGCTTATTATTCGGCAATTTAGCGTACGGTTTACTGGCAGGAATAGGCGGTTTCACTTATTTATACGTATTTAACCAACCGTATCACCAAAGAGCTAAAAAGATTTTCTTTGTGATGGTGGGTCTTGCTTTATCTGTTGTATTAGGGACGCTTTTGGCTCCATACCAATTGGGAACAGCCATAATGATGGGGATCATCGGGGCAAGTGTTTTTTTTATTTTTGGTGCATTAAAGATTACCGGTCCTTCGGCGGTTTTCTTTGTCTTGAGTTTTGCGCTAGCGACAGGTATGCCCATCGATCAGACGCTTGCACCGTTGCGTGGAGGTCTTGTTTTATTGGGGGGGCACTGTCTTGGATAATCTGTATGTTAGGTTGGTTTTTCAATCCTCATGGACCAGAAAAGCTTGCGGTGGAAAAGGTGTACAGAGAATTGGGTGCATTTTTTGATTCGCTAGGCACCGGGAGATTCAATGCAGCAAGACAAAGAACGGTATTGGCGATGAAACAAGCGGAAGGTACATTGTTAGCCGGGTTTTCAAACAGGCGAAGCTCAGACATGTTAAAGCGGTTGTTTCTATTGAATGACCAGGCGAATGTCATTTTCCTGGAAGCATTGGAACTATCCTTGCACAAAAAGTTTGTGCTACCGCCAGAATTAGGACAATCGGTACGTGCCTTGGCTGACTCCATTGCATCTAAAACTAAAAATGAATCAAAGATTCTTCAGCCGGACCAAATGGAACTAGAGGTTGCAAAGCTATTCGTAGAAATTTACAATGCGGATGCCATCATGAATGAACCGGTTAGTAAAATCCACAAGGAAGCTTCAATCTCAAAGCCTTCTTTAAAAACGATTTTTCTTGGGGCGTTCGATAAGAACTCGATTGTCTTTCTCTCTTCCGTTCGATATGGAACAGTCCTTACCATTGCGGCCATCATCGCCTATTCCGCTGATTTTAACCGTTCGTACTGGATTCCCTTATCCTGTGCAGCCGTTATGTCAGGTGCGACCATCGTTGCCACATTTCATCGTGCGGTACAAAGGACCTTCGGGACAATAATTGGACTCCTATTGGCAAGCTTAATTCTTGCATCCGTTCATAACGAGTTCATTATCGTTCTGATCATTTTGTGTTTGACAATCATTACAGAGCTTTTCATCGTACGGAATTATGGATTGGCGGCGATGTTTTTTACCCCTTCAGCTTTAATCATGGCGGAATATTCAACTCAAAGCTATGATTTTAGTTTTTTTGCGACCGTAAGAATAACCGATATCGTCGTCGGGAGCATGATAGGTCTTCTTGGATCGCTGCTAATCGGCAGTCAATCGGCCTCAAGCCTTCTCAATCATTTGATGGCCAAAACCATTCGAAGCCAGGGGCAATTTCTGTTGGTGGCGTTCTCTGGACAGGATAATGGACTTGCAATCGATGAAAGCAGTGAAAGGAACAAAATGCAAACCAATATGGTTAATCTATTAACGGTCTACAATGCGGCTCTTGGTGAGATATTCAAAAACAAGGCTAGACTGGAATCTCTTTGGCCCGTAATATTTTCGATAGAACAGCTGGGATATTATTTAAATGCAAGCTTGAAATTCTCCGATCGGTCGGTACTTTCAGAGAGTGAACTTGCTCAATTACTGTATGTTTTTGAAACAATGGCAATCGCTGCAGATAAGGGGCGGTCACTTACTAATAAAGAGGTTCCGGAAATTGAAGGGTACTCAAAAATCCGCCACGAAATTTTGGATCTTCAAAAAGCACTTCGGTTTTGCGGTGAAGCAACGAGTTAATCAATCTAGTGATTCTAATAAGGGAGTTCTTATTAGAATCTCAATCGCCACTGTTAATAAGATGAAATGGGCAGGATTATAGAAAAGTCTGTAAAAATGCCGGTTTTCATTATAAAATGTATTTACAAACAGAAAGGTGATGAACCATGTCAAACGTTGCTAAATTTCGTGATTTTTTAACTAGTGAGAAAATCTATATGAATGAGTTGAAAGAAGATGGCACCACCTTTTTTAGAGCCGAGCAAAAGTTAAAGGACGGGTGGAAGGTCCTTTTAGTATTTGCTTTCAATCAAGATGAAAATGTGGCGGACTTATTTTGCTTTAATGTCGCCGAGTTGAAGAATCCTGAAAAGAAACAGGATGTACATACACTGTTGAATGAATATAATGCTAATTTTAGGTATTCCAAGCTGTATGAAGAAAATGGGACCATTTCCATTCGGTATTCATACTCCATTGAGGGGGACATCGTACCGGATCTGGCGTTCAGGAAGTTAATCATGCTGTTTGAAACGGCACAGCAGGTTTATCCGCGGTTAATGGAAGTCATTTGGTCTTAAATCATCATATAGGATGAAAAAGTTCTCTGAATCAGGGGACTTTTAACATCTTTACTAGAGTGAATGAATATATTAACGTTACAATACATTAATTATTAAATTTTTTTAAAAGAACTATTGCATTTTTTCACATTAAACTATATAATTAATTTTGTTAGTGATTCGACAAAGTTCTACATGGATATGCGGGTGTAGTTTAGTGGTAAAACCTCAGCCTTCCAAGCTGATGATGAGGGTTCGATTCCCTTCACCCGCTCCAATACATACTCATAACGTAGGGTTTCGTTACCTGGAGAACGAAGCTTTGCGTTTAAATATTATTACAAGAATTCTACTGTTCACAGTGGGATTTTTTTATTGTCCCAATTAACTACATTCTATGGAAGCGGTAATACCGGATGTCATACCGTAATGAAAATCGTAGCTTTCTATTTATTGTGATTCTACATCTGGGAGAGTGGGGATTTCGATGCAAACTTGTTCAAAGAGATTAACTATGTTAGTAGAATCAGTTTGAATAGGTGTGTGTTTTTATTGTTCAAACTGAAAAGCTTGTGTAATTAGGTATGACCGAACGGTTGAATAAAAGGATATTCGCGCACTGGTTTTATTTATCCATATAAGTTAGGAAGAATCATGAAAAGACCCCTTCCGATTGTGGAAAGGGCTTATTTCCGTTCAATTTTAATTATCCTTCTACTATCGAGTAAGTCCCTACACCCCCGTGGATTTCAAGGAACATGTCCATCAAGGATTTCGTTAGCTGATTTGCTTCGGTGATTGGAGTATTGGGTTGTAAATATATGATTTGGATGGCCTTTTTCGTTCCTTCGGTGACTTTCGTGCGTTCTGAATCAACGTAAGGACTTCCGAATGCGCCATCATGGTCGGCTGATGTAATCATATTTTCCATGGAATTCAAGCGGCCGTTCAGTCCCTCATAACCATCTGACCCTTCGCCAATCTTTATCGAGATGTCTCCTGATAATTTGTCCGCATCATAAATGCCGATCGGAACTTCATATAACAGCGAGAAGAAGTTATTCAAATCGATGGCTGAATGGATGGGTGCCAAGTAATTCTGTTTTTTTACGCGGCGGTAAAGGGCTTCCACGGAGGGGCGATACCGCGACGGGTTTGCTCCTGTAGCCTTGAAAATCTCCCGCCACGCTTTAATGCCGGAAAAGTCGGTCAATTCCTTTTCTTCAAGGTCGAAGAAAAGTGCTTCCTGAAATAGTTGTAGTCTTCCTTTCACCATTTGCGGGGAGGGACCTACTTCGATGTTTTCATATGTAATGATCCCGACTTTGAATTCAGGGATTTTACTGCTTAGATTAGCTGATATGGTAATTTCCAACCGTTTCACCTCCAAAAATGATTGCAATTAGTTTATCATAGATAGCAATGGTTTGAAATGGATTCAAGCTTCAATGGGAATACTGAATGAAGTAGGTGATTAATATATGGATATGAACTTATTCAAGCAAGAAGTGATTTTATATAGTAAGGAAATCGGCATTGATAAAATCGGCTTTACATCGGCCACGGCTTTTACCGAATTGAAAGGTAGGCTGATACGTCAACAGGAGCTGGATTATCAGTCAGGGTTTGAAGAAGCCGATATAGAAAAGAGGGTAAGGCCTGAATTGATATTCGATAAACCGCAATCCATCATTTCGATTGCGCTTGCATATCCTTCGAAATTGAAGGATGCTCCGCAAAGTACAAAAAGTGAGCGACGCGGGATCTTTTGCAGGGCTTCTTGGGGAACGGATTATCATACCGTTCTTCGAAATAGATTGCAGTTACTTGAGAACTTCATTAAAGATAAAGTGCCAGGAGCATTGACGAAATCCATGGTTGATACGGGTGAATTATCAGATAGGGCAGTGGCTGAGCGTGCGGGAATTGGCTGGAGTGGAAAAAACAGTATGATCATCACTCCGGAATTCGGGTCTTATGTATATTTGGGGGACATGATTACCAACCTGCCATTTGAACCTGATCAACCGATGGAAGATCAATGCGGGACATGCAATAAATGCGTCGATGTTTGCCCGACTGGTGCGCTCGTTCAGGGCGGGCAGCTAAATTCCAAGCGTTGCATTGCATTCTTAACGCAGACAAAAGGTTTCCTTCCGGATGAGTTCAAGACGAAAATAGGCAATCGTTTGTATGGGTGTGATACATGCCAGACAGTTTGTCCGAAAAACAAAGGAATGGATTTTCATTTCCATGAAGAGATGGAACCCGACCCAGAGCTGGCGAAACCGCTGTTGAAACCATTGCTTACGATTTCAAATCGGGACTTTAAAGAGAAATACGGCCATGTATCTGGATCTTGGCGTGGTAAAAAGCCAATCCAACGAAATGCCATTTTAGCATTGGCCCACTTCAAAGATGAAACGGCATTGCCCCAATTGATACAGGTCATGAAGAAAGATCCAAGGCCTGTAATCCGAGGAACGGCGGCTTGGGCAGTCGGGAAAATTGGCCGGGAGCAGGCCGTTTCCATTCTGGAAGAAGCAAGAATGAAGGAAACGGATGAAGAGGTACTGGCGGAAATTGAGAAAGGACTGCAGTTTACCTTGGAAACAAAATGATATTTAAGATGTAGAGGCTGTCCATAAGTCGTAAATGACTTTTGTGACAGCTTCTTCCTCTTTTTTTTAGTTATGGAAATTACCACTCTAAGTAGTAGTCTTTTGTAGTAAATACATTATTGAACAGAAGATAAAACTTAGTATCGATTATCAGCAGAACTTACATCCCCGTCATAAGATTGCTGTTATACGGGTATATTTGTTACGGCATCTACCAATTCATACTTAAGGTGAGCTGCAGCACCGCTTATTTGGGACACTTGCCATGCTGAATAACTAGTTGTTGTACTATTCCTGCGATGGAGATGTTTGTATATATATAAATAAATATATACCTGTGGGAACCTAAAAATAGAGATTATTGGGCTGTTAATAATCAGCAATTCGTTAGCTCTCGATGCATGACTGTCCAAATTTAAATGACTTGAGTTCCCCTTTCCCTCTTAACGTGGAGGATACTGGTTATCTTGTCTTTTATCTATATACAAAGTGCCATCACTTTGTATTTCAGCATAAAATACATCTTGTAGGCATACACCAAAATGCTGTAATTGCGTTTCCAACCAGCTTTGGTTTAAACTCAGTTTACTTAAATTATGAGGAACGATTTTTCCATCCACAATAATTTCAGTAGGTATGTATAATGGTTTCACATAAGTAATATCCTTTTTGGAACCACTCTGGCTATCCACTTTTTTTAAGACAGACAATTGACCATTTGGTTCTAAAATGGCATAGTTTACCTCTTGCATGGAGAATATGCTTTGTTCTCGCAATAGCATGCTAAGGTCATCCATGTTTAATTTTTCCCCTTTCAAAGCTTTCTCTAGGATTTTTCCATCTTTGATTACAATTGTAGGTTCGCCGTCAAGTATTATACGAGCTTTTGGAGATTTTAAATTAATAAAGCTTACAAGAATAGTGAGTACGGACCAACCGATTAAACTAACGAAGGCGTCAACCACATCAATACTTGTATCAATTGTGATGGAAGCAGCCACCGCGCCGATAGTGATACCTGTAATATAGTTGAAGTAAGTCAGCTGACTTACTTGCTTTTTTCCCATAATTCGAGTAATCAATAGTAAAACCACAAAAGCGGCGACCACCCTACTTAACACTTCAATAATGCTCAAAATTTCCCTCTCCAATCTGGTCTAATCAGGTTAGAAAATTGTGTATCCATCTTTATTATTTCCCCAATATTACTTTGATTATAATTCAGCATAAATAAGCCATACTGTAATCGACCCATACGGAAAGGCTTCACCACGTGACAGTAAAATTTATGAATGTGAGGGTTGTTTGGATTACCCTTTAAAATCGTAAAAAGGCAGGGGGAAATCATCAGGTGCATTTTACTCCCCTTCGCACATACACATTAGCATAGATGGTAAGAAGGAGGGCATGAACTTGAGGGAACAATTGCAACGCCTTTTACAAGAAAGAATAGAGTTTTATACTTCCGATGATTTGGAGCGGAGTGAAAGGAAGTTACATTTGAAAAGGGAAATGATGAGGAACCGTGCTGCTGAAATTGTTCGGGTGAATGCGGCAGGGAAGGTGCATTCGAGGAAAAAGGAAGACAATGATACAGTCCTGACATATCATGTGCATCTGCAATATTTATTGAAACAGGAGGATTCATTTTATATAGAAGAAGAAATGGAAGAAAGGGAGGCCCGGTTTCGAAATGGGTATATAGTGGATGAACGTGAGCTTTTTCCCACCTTTGAAACCGTAGAGGCACCGCCAAAATGTGATCCGGGCGCAGATCGTCTCGCATATAAATATGATCGGATGAAGGCCGTCCAATATGCCGAGCGTTGGTGGAATGAATTCAATCCGGCTTATCATAAATTCACTGATGATTGTACGAATTTCATTTCACAATGTTTGCATGCGGGAGGAATACCGATGTGGGGGGCGCCAAACAAAAATAAGGGCTGGTGGATAAGGGGGAAAAGCTGGAGTTATACATGGACGACGGCCCATTCCTTATATCATCTGCTAAACGCCGGGAATGTCATCAGGACAAAGCGGGTGGAGTCGGCCCAGGAATTGAATTTGGGTGATATCCTCTGCATAGATTTCGAAGGCGACGGACGGTTTGATCATAACTTGATTGTTACGGCGAAGGATCAGGACGGGATGCCGCTTGTGAATGCACATACGATGAACAGCCGTCACCGATATTGGACGTATGAGGATTCGACCAGGTATACACCGAACATCGTTTATAAATTCTTTGTGATTTTGGATGGAGGTTGATTGGTTTTTAGTCTTTTTTGTTTAATGCTATAATTAAGGTGAAGTTCAAACTAGAGGTGAAAATGAAGTGTCAATACATGTAGTTTTATATCAACCACAGATTCCAGCAAATACAGGAAATATCGCAAGAACATGTGCAGGGACGGATACGTCTTTACATCTCATCCGCCCGCTCGGTTTCTCGACGGATGACAAACAGCTTAAACGGGCCGGTCTCGATTATTGGGAAAATGTAAAAATCCATTATTATGATTCGTTAGAAGAGTTTTATGAAAGAAATGCCGGCGGTGAATTTTATTACTTAACGAAGTTCGGGGAGCAGCCGCATTCCAGCTTCGATTACAGTGATCAAGACAGTGAAATATACTTCATTTTTGGCCGTGAAACGACGGGTCTCCCGAAAGAGCTGATCCAAGAAAATATGGATCGTTGCCTTCGGATTCCGATGACGGATAAAGTACGTTCCCTTAATCTGTCGAACACGGCTGCTATCTTGGTTTATGAAGCACTGAGACAGCAAAATTACCGTGAATTGGATTTGAAAACAAAAGGTTGAGTTTCACCAATGTCATACTGTCATCGGGGACATTTGAGCCCCGATGAGGGATTTTTTACATATTCTTAAGGGGTGGGAGCATTGAATAACATTATTGAGAAGATTTTAGATCACCGTTCCATTCGTTCTTTTGAGGACAAGTTATTGTCTGAGGAGCAAATCAATACGATTGTGGAATGTGCCCAAGCGGCATCGACTTCAAGCTATATCCAAGCATATTCAATCATAGGGGTAACCGATCCCAATAAGAAAGCCAAGCTTGCTGAACTTGCCGGACCACAATCATATGTAGAGAAGAATGGACATCTATTCGTCTTTTGCGCCGATTTATATCGTCAGGATATGGTTTCCGAAATGGAAAACACGGACCTGTCCGAATCGATTGAAAGTACGGAGAAATTCATGGTTGCCTGTATCGACGCTGCTCTTGCGGCTCAAAATGCAGCATTGGCAGCAGAATCGATGGATCTTGGCATTTGCTATATAGGCGGGATCCGCAATCATCTCCCGGAAGTGTCAGAGATTTTGAATATACCGCATCGCGTTATGCCATTATTCGGTCTAGTGGTCGGATATCCGAAAAACCGTTCGGATAAAAAGCCGCGTTTGCCGCTGGCCAATATCTATCATGAAAATGGATATCAGGAGGATAAGCAGGAGTTCATCGGACAACTTGAAGAGTATAATAAAACGATTTCCAGCTATTACGAGCAACGGACTAAAGGTAAACGAAAAGACACCTGGACCGAGCAAATGGCTGGAATGCTTGGAAAGAAAAGCAGGTTGTACATGAAAGATTACGTTGAGAAACAAGGTTTTAAGAAACATTGATTGATGAAAGTGCCTATTAGGTAGGAGTATTCTTGCCTTCCCATAAAAGACCATCTTTCAAAGTCCCGAGCATGGGCCAAACGGTAAAGATCCCGGAAATGTTTCCGGGATCTTTACCGTTTTCATTTGTATACGGTTCGGCTCAAAAAAAAAACACGGCAGAATTTCTTCTTAATATACCCATGAAATTACCATTGACAATATATATAGATAGAATTATAGTAATTAGGTAATGGATAATGATAATCATTTTCATTTGAGTTTTTACTTATCTATTTTTCAGTAAATGGAGGTTAAAAAATGGTTCGCCTATATACAGAGAATTTAAATATTGGTTATGGTGAACGTTTAATTGTAAAAGATCTCAGTGTGGAAATTCCAGATAATAAAATCACAACGATCATCGGTTCAAATGGATGTGGAAAATCCACACTTTTGAAAGCGATCACCAGGATCATTCCAAATCAATCAGGGTCGGTTGTTTTAGATGGAGTGAATATTTCAAAAGAAAGCACTAAGATCCTTGCAAGAAAAATGGCCATACTTCCGCAAACACCCGAGAGTGCAAGCGGATTGACGGTTGGGGAGCTCGTATCATATGGACGTTTTCCCTATCAAAAAGGTTTTGGGCGCCTGACCCAAAAAGACTATGATGTGATCGATTGGGCACTTGAAGTGACCGGAACGAAAGACTTCAAGTTCCGTCCGGTGGATGCTCTTTCAGGAGGTCAGCGCCAGCGTGTTTGGATTGCCATGGCCCTTGCCCAGGAAACGGAAATCATATTCCTGGATGAGCCGACCACTTATTTGGATATGGCGCATCAGCTGGAGGTTCTAGAATTATTACAGAAGCTGAATGTAGAACAGGGACGTACAATCGTCATGGTTCTTCATGATTTAAACCAAGCTGCTCGCTTTGCCGACTATATCATTGCCTTAAAGGACGGGGAAATAGTCAAAGCGGGTGATTGCGAAGAAGTCATCACTCATGAAGTGCTTAAGGAAGTATTCCATATTGATGCGGTAATCGGGCGAGATCAACGAACGAACAAACCAATGTGCAGCACATACAATTTATTAAAAGGAGATTTGACAACAAATGAAAAAGATAATGTTCCCGTTTATACTGCTGTTAGTGTTAATTATTAGTGCTTGTGGTAACGGGTCAACCGAAAAAGAAAAAAGCACCGATTCAAAAAAGGAAAAATCAGGTACTATCACATATCAATCTGAAAATGGTCCTGTTGAAGTTCCGGCAAATCCTCAGCGTGTTTTAGTACTATCTTCTTTCGCAGGTAACGTAATGGCATTGGATGTTAACCTTGTAGGGGTTGATTCGTGGTCTAAAATGAACCCGAACTTTAAAGAGTTAAAAAATGTCGAGGAAGTAACGGACGAAAACCTGGAAAAAATCATCGAGTTGAATCCGGATTTAATCATTGGTTTATCAACGATTAAAAATGTTGATAAATTAAAGGAAATTGCTCCAACTGTAACGTATACATACGGAAAAGTGGACTATTTAACACAACATGTAGAAATTGGTAAACTTTTGAATAAAGAAAAAGAAGCTCAAGCATGGGTGGATGATTTCAAAAAACGGGCAAAAACAACCGGTGATGAAATTAAGGCTAAAATTGGAGAAGATGCTACCGTTTCCGTTTTCGAAAAGTTTGACAAACAGTTTTATGTATACGGCGATAATTGGGGCCGTGGAACGGAAATCCTTTACCAAGAAATGAAATTGGGCATGCCTGAAAAGGTAAAAGAAACGGCATTGAAAGATGGTTACTTTGCCTTGTCATTAGAAGTCCTGAAAGACTATGCCGGTGATTATGTGATTTTGAGCAATAACAAAGATCAGGACAATTCATTCCAACAAACAGATACGTTTAAAAACATACCTGCCGTTAAAAACAATCAACTATATGAAGCTGATGCAAAAAAATTCTACTTCAATGATCCAATAACATTAGAATACCAATTAGACTTCTTTTCCAAAAGTTTTCTTGGAAAATAATGCAGCGAGGGAGAGGGATTCCAATTCCTCTCCTTTTATTCTATAAAAAAAGAGATGAGAGAGACAGATGACTAATGAAAATCAACGTTTCATCCCATTTATATATAAACTGATCATAGGGGTCGCTCTATTCATAGGCATGTTCATTATTTCAATGGCATTTGGTGCGGCGGATGTTACCGTAAAAGATGTCTGGCAAGCACTGACATCAAATGCTGCTGGTGAAAAACTTTCAATCATTCGGGAAATCCGTTTCCCTCGTGAAGTGGGGGCAATCTTTGTGGGTGCAGCACTTGCCGTTTCCGGTGCGATCATGCAGGGAATGACTAGGAATCCACTTGCTGATCCGGGGTTGCTTGGATTGACGGCAGGAGCCAATGCAGGTCTCGCCATTACTTTGGCATTCATTCCAAATGCCAATAACTTAGGGATCATGATTGCGTGCTTTATAGGTTCCGCGGTGGGGGCAACCATGGTTTTCGGGATAGGTGCGATGAAAAAGGGAGGATTTTCTCCTTTACGGATCGTATTGGCTGGTGCTGCAGTCTCTGCATTCCTTTTTGCCGTTTCGCAAGGGGTCGGCCTTTATTTCAAAGTATCAAAAGATGTATCGATGTGGACTGCAGGCGGGAATATCGGAACATCATGGGGCCAGCTTCGGGTAATCGTCCCGTTCATTTTAATTGGCATCCTGATTTCCCTTTTCTTTTCCAGACAGCTCACCATACTAAGCTTAAGTGAAGAAGTGGCGGTAGGATTAGGCCAAAAGACAACACAAATAAAGGCGGTACTCTTCGTAGTCATCGTTCTCCTGGCAGGCGCTGCCGTTGCACTTGTTGGAAATATGGTATTCATCGGCTTAATGGTCCCCCATATGGTCCGGGCTTTCGTGGGTACGGATTATCGATTCATCCTGCCTATGTCAGCGATTTTAGGAGCCACTTTCATGCTACTTGCCGATACGATCGGCCGTACAATCAATTCTCCATATGAAACACCTGTGGTAGCGATTGTTGCGATGATAGGTTTACCTTTCTTCCTCCTAATCGTGCGCAAAGGAGGTAAAGCATTTTCATGATCCAGTCAGCTTTAGTCAAAAAACAGCGATGGATAGTAGGTGCATTGTCCGCACTCATTATCATTACGATCATTATAGGAACGTGTTCGGGATATTCGAATCTTTCTATAGGGCGACTGATTCCAACGCTTTTAGGGCAAGGGACATTTAAAGAGGAATTCATATTATTTTCCGTCCGATTACCACGAATCATCATTACCATTTTAGCAGGCATGGCCCTGGCACTGTCGGGAGCCATCCTTCAAGGAATCACACGTAATGATTTGGCCGATCCCGGAATCATCGGGATCAATTCTGGAGCTGGTGTTGCCATAGCCGCTTTCTTTCTGTTTTTCCCGCTTGACGCTGGATCATTTGTTTATATGGTTCCGCTTGTCGGTTTTATCGGCGCGTTATTGACGGCCTGTTTAATATATATCCTCTCATTTAAGAGAAGGAGCGGCCTTGAACCCGTCCGGTTAGTGTTGATCGGGGTTGGTTTTTCAATGGCGCTTTCAGGCCTGATGATTGTCCTCATTTCATCAGCGGAACGAGCCAAAGTCGATTTCATTGCAAAATGGTTGGCGGGAAATATATGGGGAACGGATTGGCCTTTCATTTGGGCAGTTCTTCCATGGTTAATCATTCTCATTCCATTCACATTATATAAAGCAAATCGTTTGAATCTGCTTGGTTTAAGTGAACCGGTCGCAATTGGGGTCGGTGTATCGATTGAGAAGGAGCGGATCACATTGCTAATCACTGCTGTAGCATTGGCCGCGGCTGCCGTTTCTGTTACAGGCGGAATTGCATTCATTGGACTCATGTCCCCGCATATAGCAAAATCTTTGGTGGGACCTCGAAATCAACTATTCATTCCGGTTGCCATTTTAATCGGTGGATGGCTATTGTTGCTTGCCGATACAATAGGCCGTAATATAATTGAACCCGAGGGGATTCCTGCAGGTATCATGGTTGCATTGATCGGTGCTCCTTATTTCATGTATTTATTGTTGAAAAAATAAAATCTTGCAAAAACCCCCTGAAATTTTTCAGGGGATTTTATGTCTTTTCAGTGCTTTCGTTTTTGGTTTTAATCAGGATTATGTATATCTAATTATTTCATCAGGGCTCAATCGTTTCGCCTCGAAATAAAACACTTGAATAAATTTTTTTGTATTTACCCGGGTAGGTGTAAGGACTATTGTTGAATCATATTGCAGTTCTTTCATCTTTTGACGAACGACTGTGAAATCAAAAAATTTAGAAGCGTAATTTTCAAACTTCGGATTTGAAAAATCCGTTAAACCGAGCGAAGCAAAATGATTTAACGAATGGTTAATCGTTCTGCGTATTCGCTGTTCGGCAGCTTTTATCTCCCGGTTGATATCAACCTGCAAAGCTGATGTGCCGAGCTTTTTTTTGGTGATTTCTACAAAGATATCTTTAAGGGTCGGGAAATGCCTTCCAAAAGTAAAAGTCCGTTCATACATAAATAAATATTGCAGGATTTCGATTAAATCTTTTGCACCCTTTTCTCCAACGATCCCTAATTCCGATAAAAGGAACTCACCCACCTCTCTTACACTTTTTTCATTATAACGATTGGATTTATCAACTTTTGGCTGTTCAAAGTTCAATACACTGTTTAATGAGGCCTGGATATTTGTGATCGATCTTTCTAAATGAATGCGTTCCATGACTTTTCGGATGACTGTTAATATTTCAATACGATTGATTGGTTTAGTAATATAATAATCGATTCCAAGTGAGTATGCCTCACCAATCAGATCCTTTGATTCAACCTGCGAAATCATTATTATTTTCCCGTTAAATGTATTTTTTATATGACGAAGTGTCTCAATGCCATCCCGGATTGGCATTAATAAATCAATAAATAGTATATCGATTTGTTTTAAATTCAAAATATGTCCTTCTAATAGACTTCCATCCTCGGCTTCCTCCACCACTTCTCCTAAATCTTCGTTCTCAATAATTTGGCTCAAGTTTGAACGTATCGCACAATCATCATCTGTTATAAAAAAACGCATGGAATCATCCTTTCTGGATCAACTTATGAATGGGTAATTTTATTGAAAAAACGGCACCGTTAAAACTATTCTCAAACAGGATATCGCCTCCCAGTTCTTTTACGACTTCTTTAACATATGAGAGACCAATCCCTGTTGAAGGTGTCCCAAAATGATCATATTTTGATGTGAATCCAGGTTTGAATATGACAGTCTGATATTTTTGAGGAATTCCAGGTCCGGTATCAGCAACCCTGAATTCTACATTGTCGCGACTTTCACTCAAACTTAAATGTACGATTCCTTTTTCTTTAATTGCTTCCACTGCATTAGCGACTAAATTATTGAAAAGGGATAACACGGTATATACATGATAATGTGAATCGTTTTTTCCATCTAATGAGTATTCAAATTGAATATCCTTTCCTAATGATAAGGCATATTTTTCATTAATTCGGATGATTAAATGAAAAAGTTCAGCAGCATTCATATAATCCCTAAAGCTCTCATTGGAAATCAATTTGGAGAGACCAGCAAAAATTCGTTGATTATCTTTCTTGACTTCATGCATTTCACCCGCGATGCGCAATGCTTTTTGACTATATGGTTCTGTAGGAACATGAAAGTGCTTTTCCCGTTTTTCCAATGCTTTTAATTCTCGATACAAATCATACGATTTCTTTGTAATATTCTCTGCATTTTTTAATGTTTTTTTTAAGTGGATCGTTTCCTCGTATAAATTGGAAATGAGCATCAGCATATGTTCATTTTGTTTTCTGATTTGCCGTTCCCTTGATTGTGCTTCATATAGTTTCATCATATTAAAAAAGCTTAAAACGATAAAACTGTGGGCGAATGCGATCATGATCATCTCGTTTAGTGAACCTAACGTAATTGTTGTTTCTAATACAATATATTGAAAGATTAATTCTATTGAGTCAGACAAAATTTCGATAATAAGACCAATAAATCCAATAATCAACGATCGGTTTTGAAAGCGATTGATTTTCACTAAATAAAAAAGAAAGGAGTAGGTGAAATAAAAAAAGAAACTTGGAAAATGAACTTGAAAAGAGGAAGACCAGGAAAAACTATCAAGCATGAAAAAATCTATTAGAATACGAAATACCACAACCATTGTTCCTGTCAGGAAGCCTGAAAAAATGGCAGGTGTTTTCTGTAATAATAGTAAAAAGAAGAAAAGTACAGGCGGACCAAAGCTTACCCGAAACGTTTCATTTAAAGGGTAAAAACTCAATTCGCCTGCCAACGGCACTGTTAACAACATCAAAGCAAGGATATTGACCTCTTTTTTCATTAACGTACTGAGATTCAAGTCGTCACCACCCAATTTGTTTAAAAAATCAGTATACAGTTTCATCGGCTTCAATACAACGCTTTCTTTGTTTCTGAATAGAACGGCTTATTACCGATTATGGCAAACCCAATCTTTTTTCTATATGTGAAATAAATACGTTTTTTTGTGGTTTTTTATTTTTTGATTTTGTAGGTTTTCGTATGATTATGTAGTTCCCAATTTAAAATGAACGGTAGATAGAAATATTTGAAAGCGCTTAATAATATTTTGAATATTCATTATGTCTTCATCGAATCTATTATAAGTAAGCTTGATGGCATTCGGAAAGACGCTCATATTGAAAAAAATGATACAACAACTGAAGAGGTGGAAGAATGTGATTGAAGAATTGTCAAAAGAGTATGACATTCATGTTAATAGTCAAAGAATAGCCGACTTAGATGAATGGGTAGCACATTACAGATCCTTTGCTACTGAAGGGCAAACCGCCAATTATATACCGGCATTGAGAAATGCACATTTACCGCAATTGGGCATTTGCATATTGGAGCCTGGTGGAACAATGATCAAGACAGGGGATTGGGAAGTCCCCTTCACGCTGCAAAGTATTTCAAAAGTGCTCAGCTTTATAGCCGCATGCTTGGGGTGCGGCATTTCTTATGTGCTAGAGAGGGTCGATGTGGAACCAACCGGGGATGCTTTCAATTCAATTATTCGTTTAGAAATGCATAAGCCGGGAAAGCCATTTAATCCTATGATAAATGCAGGGGCGATTACCATAGCATCGCTTCTCCCAGGGGATTCTTCACGAAAAAAATTGGAATTTCTCTATGCATTATTTGAAAATTTGTTAGGGAAGCGCCCAGCCATCAATGAGGAAGTATATCAATCTGAGTGGCAAACTTCCCATAGAAATAGAGCTTTAGCCCACTATTTAAAAGAGACGAATTATTTAGAGTCGGATGTAGAGGAAGCTTTAGAGGTTTACCTCAAGCAATGTTCCATAGAAGTAACCACAGAAGACATAGCCTTGCTTGGACTGATTCTTGCACAAGATGGATACCATCCTATTCGTAAAGAACAAGTACTCCCTAAAAAAGTGGCTAAGCTGGCCAAAGCATTAATGCTTACTTGTGGTATGTACAATGCTTCGGGGAAATTTGCGGCTTTTGTTGGGGTGCCAGCCAAAAGTGGAGTATCTGGCGGGATTATGGCACTAGTTCCTCCAAGTGCCCGAAGCGGAATGCCTTTTCAAGATGGATGTGGCATTGGCATATATGGACCTGCCATTGATGAATATGGGAATAGTGTAACAGGTAGTATGTTATTGAAACAAATGGCACAGGAATGGGATCTAAGTATTTTCTAAAAGCAGGGGAATTTATTCTTATAAAAAGGTAATCTTTAACAAGACGTTATGTAATGCAGCAATTACTTTAAGATTCAGTTGAATGTACTTGAGACGAATCATAAAGTCCAATTTCTTTAAGGACCTTATTATAAAGGAACAATTTTGGAAAGCATGGTGATGAACATATGAATAATTTGCAGCGAAAGATGGGAACGTTTTCGTTAACGATGGTAGGACTCGGGTCTATTATTGGCTCAGGTTGGTTATTCGGAGCTTGGAGAGCGGCGCAAATCGCAGGACCCGCTGCCATTATCTCTTGGATTATCGGGATGGTCGTTATTTTATTTATCGCACTTTCTTACAGTGAATTAGGATCTATGTTTCCTGAAGCTGGGGGAATGGTAAAATACACGCAATACTCTCATGGTTCTTTTTTAGGGTTTCTTGCAGGTTGGGCAAACTGGATTGCAATCGTTTCGGTAATTCCAGTTGAAGCGATCGCTTCTGTTCAATATATGAGCTCATGGCCATGGGAATGGGCACGGTGGACACATGGATTAGTAGAAAATGGAAGTCTTACTGGGGGAGGCCTGGCAATTGCCTCTGCCTTACTGATCGTGTACTTTTTATTAAATTACTGGACAGTTAGTTTGTTTTCGAAAGCTAATTCATTTATTACAGTGTTTAAGGTTATTATACCTGGACTTACGATTGGGTCACTTTTATTTGCAGGGTTTCATGGATCCAATTTTACCTCTGCAGGAAGCATGGCTCCAAATGGTTGGGCAAGTGTACTTACAGCTGTAGCAACTTCTGGTATCATCTTTGCATTTAACGGTTTTCAAAGTCCAATTAATATGGCAGGTGAGGCAAAGAATCCTGGACGTTCGATCCCAATTGCCGTAATTGGATCCATTTTAATTGCAACGGTCATCTACGTTTTATTACAGGTTGCGTTTATAGGAGCCGTGGATCCGTCCATGATCGTGAACGGATGGCGACATTTGAATTTCAATTCACCGTTTGCTGACTTAGCAATTGTTCTAGGCATAAACTGGTTAGTTATTTTACTATATGTGGATGCATTTATTTCTCCATCCGGGACAGGAATAACATACACGGCGACAACGTCACGAATGCTTTATGGAATGGAAAAGAATAAATATTTGCCAAGCGTTTTTGGAAAACTGCATCCACTTTATGGAATCCCTCGTCAAGCCATGTTTTTGAATCTAGGGGTATCTTTCTTATTTTTATTCATGTTTAGAGGCTGGGGCGTTTTGGCAGAGGTTATTTCGGTTGCGACATTAGTTTCTTATATTACAGGTCCAGTCACAGTTATGACATTAAGGCGCACAGGTCAGAATTTGTACAGACCATTACGTCTAAAAGGATTAAGCATCATTGCACCGCTTGGTTTTGTTTTCGCTTCCTTGGTTCTATATTGGGCAAGATGGCCGCTGACAGGACAAGTATTATTTATCATTATGATTGGCCTTCCCATTTATTTCTATTATCAATCAAAAATGAAATGGAAGGGATTCCGTCAAAACTTTTCGGCTGGGCTTTGGATGGTTGTTTACTTACTCTGTATGATGACCGTTTCATACCTAGGCAGTGAAAAGTTTGGAGGACTAAACATAATCCCATTTGGTTGGGATATGGTCATCATTACATGTTTAGCCTTAGGGTTTTATAGTTGGGCAATAAAGAGTGGATTCCAAACAGAATATTTGGAACAAGGACAAAAAGTAAATGAAGACTTGAGATCGATGGAGAACGACGTTGCATCTCAAACTGATAAAAAGAACGCTGTATAAATGATGAATCCACTTCATTGGTTAGCATGTTCCAATAAGCTATTACATTCGTAGAATGACATCGAAAGTGCTTCTTTCTATTTATATTAATGAGGACACCAAAAAGGAGGACGGCAAATTTAATTTGCTGTCCCCCTTTTTGGAATGTAAGAAAAGGCCTTTATTCTTTTATTTCACACCTGGTTTATCTTCATATCCGGCAGTGAAGATAGCAGCTAAAAATGTAATAGCAACTCCAACGATAACAACTGTGCCCATGTTATGACCTCCCTTTACCCATATTGTCCCACTTAAGTATAGGCTTAGTATACCCTAATTTTTAGCAGGAGTGCACACAAATTTTCTTGTCAGCATATTTATCATCAATTCTCAATGATTAAGCCTTTTTCGATACATGGAGAGTCAAGGGGGATTCGAAACATTGCCCGGCCACTTTTTAAAGTCTGACATGTTTGTCAGACTTGGAGCATAGATTTAAGTATTCTCTGAAAGTGACAGGGGGAGGTTCCTTAATGGATATTTTAAAGAAAATCGAAAAATTTAGAGAAGATGAACAGAAGCTGAAGTGGGAAGGCACCTTCGCAGAGTACTTAGAAATATTGAAAGAAACGCCTTTAGTTGCTCAATCTGCTCATTCACGTGTATACAACATGATCAGAGATGCAGGGATAGAGGAAGTAAATGGGACAAAGAAATACAATTTTTTCAGCGGGCAGTTGTTTGGACTAGAGGATTCACTGGAGAGGCTCATCGAGGAATATTTCCATCCAGCGGCAAAGCGGCTCGATGTCCGTAAGCGGATATTGCTTCTCATGGGTCCGGTGTCAGGTGGGAAGTCCACACTCGTTTCTTTACTGAAGCGTGGACTTGAAAATTATTCATTAAAAGACTCTGGCGCGATTTATGCAATAAAAGGATGCCCGATGCATGAAGACCCACTGCATCTCATTCCGCAGTATTTACGGGATGATTTTTTTGAAGAATATGGGATCCGGATTGAAGGAAACCTATCGCCGCTGAATGTAATGAGGTTAGAACAGGAGTATGGAAGCAGGATTGAAGATGTGATGGTCGAGCGTATTTTCCTTTCAGAGGATAAGCGTGTTGGAATTGGAACATTCAGTCCTTCAGACCCTAAGTCACAGGATATTGCTGATTTGACGGGCAGCATCGATTTTTCGACCATTGCCGAATACGGATCGGAATCAGATCCGCGTGCCTATCGCTTTGATGGTGAGCTGAACAAGGCGAACCGCGGGATGATGGAGTTCCAGGAGATGCTGAAATGTGATGAGAAGTTCTTATGGCATTTGCTATCATTGACACAAGAGGGGAATTTTAAAGCTGGCCGTTTTGCATTGATCAGTGCAGATGAGCTCATTGTGGCTCATACGAATGAAACGGAGTATAAAGCGTTCATTTCCAACAAGAAAAATGAAGCATTGCATTCCCGTATCATTGTCATGCCTATTCCATATAATCTTAAGGTTACCGAGGAAGAAAAGATTTATGAAAAAATGATCCGTGAAAGTGATGTCTCGGATGTTCATATAGCCCCGCATACATTAAGGGTGGCGGCAATCTTCAGCATCATGACCCGCCTGAAGGATCCCAAAAAGGGCGATATCGATCTAGTGAAAAAGATGAGGCTCTATGATGGGGAAAATGTCGAAGGATTTAATTCCGCAGACATCAATGAATTGAAAAAAGAATACCAGGATGAAGGCATGAGCGGAATCGATCCGCGTTACGTGATAAACCGAATTTCCTCTACGATCATTCGGAAGGAAAATCCGTCCATTAATGCATTGGATGTACTAATGTCATTAAAGGCAGGTCTTGACCAGCATCCGTCCATTACGAACGAACTTCGGGAGAGGTATTTGAATTTCATTTCACTGGCACGTAAAGAATACGATGCCATTGCAAAAAATGAAGTGCAAAAGGCATTTGTTTATTCGTACGAAGAGTCGGCGAAGATCCTCATGGATAACTATCTTGATAATGTCGAAGCATACTGCAATAAATCAAGGCTGCGCGACCCATTGACTGGGGAGGAAATCAACCCTGATGAAAAATTGATGCGCTCGATAGAAGAGCAAATTGGAATATCCGAGAATGCGAAAAAAGCATTCCGCGAAGAAATATTGATTCGCATTTCTGCATATGCGCGTAAAGGGAAGAGATTCGATTATAATTCCCATGATCGTTTACGGGAAGCGATCCAGAAAAAACTATTCGCGGATTTGAAGGATGTCGTTAAGATCACTACCTCAACCAAGACACCAGACGAAAGGCAACTGAAGAAAGTGAACGAGGTCATCACGAGACTTATCGATGAGCACGGATATAATTCGACTTCAGCCAATGATTTGCTGCGCTATGTGGGCAGCTTGTTAAATCGGTAATCCATAATTTTTTGCCCCTGCCCCATATCGGGCAGGGGTTTATCCCCTTTTGCGAAAGGCTAGAGGGAATCGAATCAATTCCTCTGAATTACATTGAAATCTGACACCTTTTGAAAGTGTTAAAGTGTCCTTCGACAAGGAATGAGAAATAATGAACCAAACAAATCACCGGGCCCTACGGTATGAAGGGGAGCCCGGTGCTTTTGATTTCTATTTAGTTACATTCAAGCCATACTGCTCAATAAGTGTAATAAGTTGATTCGGTGATAGCTTGTCTTCGCTATGATCGATTTTAATTTCCCCATCATCAACATCGATGATTGCACGTTCCACACCTTCCGTTTTCAAAAGTATGGACTCCAGATTTAAAATCGGACCTTCTGACGTTGCTTCCTTTACATAAAGTGTAGTTGTTTGCATAATTCCTGCACCTCCTTAAATTTGCTCATGATGTTTTATCTATACCCGATATTTCCATAAGATATGTTACGTTTTGGATTTGGAAATATTGGGTATCAATAAGTAGGGGTGATGTTAAATGAGTAAAGAGGAATTGAAAAAAGAACATGTTCCGGAAAACAGCTCCATGGCCAAGGATTATGAAGAGATGAAAGAACTGGGGAAGCAGATGGAAAATCAAAGGACGAATGAAGAATTGAAAGAGTGGGATAAACGCCCAGGTACAGTTCAACATGAAATTGAGGAAGATAAAGATTGACGAATATCACAACCAGAATCATTCTATCTGTTTAAAAAGGTGTCCAGAAAAACTACTGGAGCACCTTTTTTGTTGTATTTCATTGCTTTTGATGTCCTTGGAAGCCTCTGTTTTGCAGATCAATTACGTGGTTATGTTCAAAAAGATATTTTAAAATATCCTATAATCCGACAAATAAAACCTGCTTTAAAAAAGAACAGACCTGATAATCATCAAGTCTGTTCTTTTTCTTGAAATACTTATTTTACAGTAATATTTAGAAAACAACCTTATAGGGCCCATAACGCCCTTGCCATGACTTGTCTAGTTCGTAGGCAAACGTCCATTATTGAATTTTGTTGTAAATTATCCTGCATCGCTGCATAAGATAGAGTAATACTTTTCTTTTAATCCGTTTTTTCGCACTGTATTTTTCATTGGAAAACCGGAATGATGTGGGCATTCCCACACTAACTTATTATATGAAGGAATGATGAAAAGCGTGCAAACATTTTTAAGGGGGGAAGAGAATGTCGGAAGAGAGTAATCAACAGTATGTTATCTCACAGGAAAATTGGTCCCTCCATCGGAAAGGTTTTGATGATCAACAACGTCATCAGGAAAAGGTGCAGGAAGCGATCAAGAATAATTTGCCTGATCTAATTTCAGAAGAAAGTATCGTAATGTCCAATGGCCGGGATGTTATCAAGATTCCCATTCGCTCCTTGGATGAATACAAAATTCGTTATAACTATGATAAAAACAAACATGTAGGGCAAGGCGATGGAGACAGTAAAGTGGGGGATGTGGTCGCAAGGGATGGCTCACCGTCCGATGCAGGAGCCGGTAAGGGCCAAGGTGCGGGTGACAAGGCGGGTGAGGATTATTATGAAGCCGAAGTGTCGATGCTGGAATTGGAGGAAGCCCTGTTCAGTCAATTGGAACTCCCTAATCTTCAGAGGAAAGAACATGCGGAGCACACGCTTGAACACATCGAATTCAACGATATCCGCAAGACAGGCCTAATGGGAAACATCGATAAAAAGAAAACGATGATATCGGCTTTCAAACGGAACGCCTTAACGGGGAACCCGGGTTTTCATCCTATTTATAAGGAAGACTTTAAATTCAAAACCTGGAATGAGATACAGAAACCTGATTCCAAAGCAGTTGTACTGGCGATGATGGATACTTCTGGAAGTATGGGGTTATGGGAAAAATATATGGCTCGAAGCTTTTTCTTTTGGATGAACCGTTTCTTGCGGACAAAATATGAAACGGTGGAAATCGAGTTCATTGCCCATCATACAGAAGCGAAAGTGGTTCCGGAAGAGGATTTCTTTTCAAAAGGGGAAAGCGGCGGAACGATTTGTTCGTCCGTATACCGAAAAGCATTAGAACTTATTGATCATAAATATGACCCCATGAAGTTTAATATCTATCCGTTTCACTTTTCCGATGGTGATAACCTAACATCAGATAACGTCCGATGCGTTAAGCTTGTTGAAGAACTCATGAAGGTTTCCAATATGTTCGGGTATGGGGAAGTCAATCAATACAATCGTCATTCGACATTGATGACAGCTTATAAAAATATCGATAATGAAAAATTCAGGTACTATATCCTTAAGCAAAAGTCTGACGTTTTCCACGCAATGAAGAGCTTTTTTAAAGATGAGGAAAGTAAGAAGTATGCATAAAAAGGGAAACGTGGTAAGTGAAATTTTCAGATCAAAATAATTGTAGGTTAAAAAGGCGTGCGATTCACATTGTACGTCTTTTTTCTAATCTTTCTTTTGGCAATGTCAGGGTGACAGATAAGACCAGATGAAAAGGCCGTTGCTCAACAGAAGCAACGGCCTTTTCAAATCTCCTATATTTATATCATTCGTTTGAAGCTTTATATTCACAATATTTATAAAGTTGAACAGAATCAAAGAAAGACAAAAAACAACCATACCCTTATATTAAGTATGGTTGTTTTAAAAAATTTCATGACTGGTTTTATTGAGTAGTTACATATTCATTATTTCCTGCACGCATTCCAACAATGAAAATAAGTGCCGATATTGCGGCCAACATCAATAAGGGAACTGTCCAGCTGTGTGTAATGTCATGCAGCAATCCGAATAATACAGGTCCAATGGCAGCTAAGAGGTACCCGAATGATTGTGCCATTCCTGATAATTCCGTCGCCTCATGGGTGCTTTGTGTTCGAAGACTAAAGAACATCATGGATAAACTGAATATGGTTCCGACCCCAATTCCAATCAATATCATGCATACTGGTATGAATAGTGTGCTTCCATATAATATGCCGAATATCCCTGCGATAAGGAAGACGACAGGCGGGACCACTAACAGACGCTGACTTTGTAGGCGTCCAGCTAAAATTGGCACAAGGAATGTTATGGGAATGACGGCAAGCTGCATGATGGATAGCATCCAGCCAGCCTCATCAGCGTTCAGCCCTTTTTGCTCCAGGATTTCCGGCATCCAGGTAATTACTGTATAGAAGATAAACGATTGCAACCCCATGAAGAATGTTATCTGCCAGGCTAACCCAGAACGCCATAAGTTAATCTTTTTATCCTTTTGTGCCGTTTGCACATCCTTATCTGACTTGAATGGCCGTCTTAATTGCGGCATCCATAAGAAGACTGTAATAAGTGATAAGATTCCCCAACATCCAAGGGCACCAGCCCATCCCAATCCCGATGAAGAAGCAAGGGGAATGCTGATCCCGGAACCTATTGCGCCACATAAATTCATGGAAACAGCATAGGTTCCTGTCATCAAACCGATATTCCTGGCAAAATTATGCTTGATCAGACTGGGTAACAATACATTGCCGATTGCAATGGCTAACCCAATTAAAATGGTCCCTATAAACAATGTCGGCACTCCGCCAACTGAGCGTACCCCAATCCCGATTGTTAATAATATCAAGGAAAGGAAAAGGGTAAGTTCCATTCCAAAACGCCGTGCTATCCTAGGTGCAAATGGTGATAATAAAGCGAAAGAAAGCAAAGGCAATGTCGTTAATGAACCTGATAATGTATTGGATATCCCTAGGTTATCACGGATCGAAGTGACAAGGGGGCCAACAGATGTTAAGGGAGCCCTCAGGTTTGCCCCAAGAAGAATGATCCCGATGATGAATAGTCCAACCTTGGGTTTAATATCCATTTTTGTTTGTTCTAGTTGATTTGCTGCTTGGTTAATTCCCATAATCTCCTCCTTACTTACTCTATAGATTTTTTGAATTGTGCAATGTATTCATTCACTGTTTCGATTGCCCGGTTCGCATCTTGTTCGATGATGGCATCTACAAGATTGCAATGAATGTTCAAATGAAAGTTCACATCAGAACTCATCTCCACTATCCGGTGGATGGATTCATGCAGGGAGTGTTCCATATGTTCGTACAAATCAATCAATAAATCATTATGTGATGAAGCCATAATCGATTTATGTAACTGTATATCGGCTTCTTCGTAAGCCTTGATATCCTTTGCCCTGGCAGCTTTACTGCATGCTGATATATAATATTGCAATCGTTCTATATCTTCTTGATTACGTCTTAATGCCGCTAACTGAGCTCCCTCTCTTTCAAGTGCATGACGGACCTCTAACGTTTCTAATATACTTGACTGCTGGATCCTTCTTTCAAAAGCAGCCCCCAAGGCACTTGATGACCTTACGAATGTTCCTTTTCCTTGTTTCGTTACTAAAAAGCCCGCATAGACAAGTGATCGTACAGCTTCTCTTAATGTATTTCTGCTTACATCGAACTGTTGGATCAAATCCATTTCAGGGGGGATTTGATTTCCAATTTTCCATTCACCTGATTCGATTAACGATTCGATTTGGGAAACGACTTGTTCTACAAGTGATAAGCGATTTGTTTTAGATATGGTCAATATTCACACCTCGAATTTGTAGGATGATTGGTTCATTGGTTATTTTAACATATGTATATTGAAGATGGAGCAAAAGGAGTATTTTAAATCCAAATTTGTTTCCCTTTTATTCTTCAGAAAAAAGTTGCAGTTGATTTCAGAAATCAGCTCCATTTCCGCCGACTGTCTGCCAAGCTTCATCAAAGCAAGCGCCTGTGGTGTCTCGGCTAGCGGAGTAATTCGGCAGGAGTGTCGCAAATTTCTTCCATCCAATAAGGATTACAGTAAAAAAACCATAAAGTATATCATAAGTATTGTTTTAAAATCAGTGTTCAGGATGAGACAGTTCCGAATCCGCTTTTTAGACAAAAGGGTTTATATCTGAATTTTTTAAACAAAGTTGATTGGAGGAGGTGTTCGAGACTCCTGCTTAGAAAAGCGAGTGCAGGAGAGACCCCGCAGGTGCAAAGGCGCCGAGGAGGTTTCCGGACCGACCGCGCGAATGGCCCTACGTTCCAATCGACGTTCAAACTGTTCTGGCACTAAAAAGACTGTAAACAAATTCGACCTGCATCGAGTTTGTCCACAGTCTGAAATCCTCTATTTAAATTCAGGGATTTTTATATAATAGTTCTATTTTTTTTGTTTGACAATAAAAGAGAGAAGGATGAATGTTGCTAACGTCACAAGACACACTGTGGTCCCAATGATGTTTTGCTTATTAAAGATAAATGCCAAAAAGATAATGCTTAAAGCAGTGATGGCTAATATAGTTGTATATGGGTACCATTTTACCCGGAAACCTGGTTTACCAGTGTATTGATTACGCAGCTTCAATTGCGCGGAACAAATGCTGATCCATAATAATAAAACTGTGAATCCAGGAATGGCCATAAGGTAGCTTAAAATCAGGTCGGGAGTCAAATAGGATAAAAACACACCAGCCAATATACATAATGTAGTTAGGAATATACCATTAAGCGGGATACCCTTTTTGGTTGTTTTTAAAAATGCTCTAGGCGCTTCCCCATTCTGGGAAAGAGTGAACAATGTCCTTGAGGTAGCGTATATACCTGAATTTGCAGCTGATAACACAGCAGTTAAAAGAACGAAATTCATAATATCGGCTGCTCCGGGAAGACCCGATAAGCTGAAAACCTGAACGAAAGGACTTATTTCAGTGCTTATTTGGTTCCAAGGTATTACCCCACAAATAATAAGTATCGGCAAGACATAGAAAAGGATCACCCGCCATACTGTCCCTTTAATTATTTTTGGTATGACCCGCTGACTATCTTTTGTTTCCGTGACGGCTACACCAATTAATTCTGCTCCCCCATATGAAAACATTACCACTAAAAGTGCACTAAACATTCCGTCAATTCCTTTTGGGAAAAAACCACCATGTTCCGTGTAATTAGAAAATGAAGCCGAACTAGGAAACAGTCCCAGCAGGATCAAAGCTCCTAAAATAATAAAGGCAATTAAGGTTATTATTTTAATTCCTGCGAACCAAAATTCGAGTTCTCCGTAGTATTTTACTTGAAATAAATTAATTCCTATAATTACTGAAGCGCAAAGTATGCTTAACAGCCATAATGGCACCGTAGGAAACCAATATTGTAGAAAACTGCCGGCAGCGACTATCTCTACAATGATTACGATAATCCAATTAAACCAATAGAGCCATCCGACTATGAAGGATAGTTGAAAACCAAAAGCTTTATTAATGAGATGTTGTACGTTCAAATTAGGAAAAGCGGTTGCCATCTCTCCTAATGCGGCCATTACAATAAATAACAATAGCCCCCCTATTATATAGGCTAATACAACACTTGGACCTGCCATATTTAATGTATCGGAGCTCCCCTTAAAAATCCCTGTTCCTATCATTCCTGCTAAAGCAATGAACTGGACATGCCGTGGCAATAGGCCCTTTTTTAAATCTTGATGAGTCTTCTCCATTTTATTCATGCCTTTCATTCATTATTATAATAAAATAGTCTATAAATAAAACTAAAAATCTCTTCTATTATTGAACGCTTTTCCGTACTAAAGTACTATATTAATATAACATGAATCGGAAAAATGTCAATTTAGGCAGGGGAATTGGAATAGATTCCCGATCAGGTAAGAAGAGTAGTCTTTATTATCTGAAAATATTGGGTTTTATGAAATGAATCAAACGAAAAGCAAACTGATAAGTGGGTCAGACGTTAACCATACCTTTACGACGATGGCACAGTTGTTTAATTATCAAAAATGGCTATTACAATCCTTAGAACATATTATAACTTCTGCAAACCATTTAAGTCAGGTGAAACAAAGGAAATACCTGCTCAGCGTTTAGGAATTGCGGATAAGGTGTATTCTTGGGAGTATATTATAAATGGGTTTTTTTTTAAAGAAGCTCAATTTTATCAATGGAATACTTCTTTCTTCTTCAACTTACGATACAGGTTATTAGTAAAAGAAGGAGGAATTAAATTTAGTGGAGATTTAATCTTGATGGTATCTTGCCTAGAGGAATTATCAAGGAATATCAAGTTTATGTTCCGAGGGGGATCAGTTGATTGATGAAAAAACAGCGTAACATTATTTTTTACATTGGTACTTCAATTGATGGCTATATTGCGAATGATGATGGTACTTTGGAGTGGTTAGAATCAACAGAGGTAGAAGGAGATTCAGGCTACAATGCACTTCTGGAAAGAATTGATACTGCCGTTATGGGAAAAGGAACTTATGATGTCATTCGTGGATTTGATATAAAAAGCTTTAGTATAATAAGTTAATAAAGATAAATAAAAGGAAGGGCACAGTTTAAATAACTGTGCTCTTTTTATTGAAATATACTAAAATCACCGAAGAAAACTCGGTGCAAATAGTTGTACATCATAACTTACATTTTTTAGATTAAATAGTTTGTGACAGGTAAAAGAACCGGTTACTTTCAAGGCCGGTTTTCTTTAATATAGGAAAAGCTAACGAGGCTATTCGTTCTCATCTAAAAAGAGAAGAGGGGCCGGCGGTAGGTTTTCTGTTTCTTGTATCGGTTCAATTTCGCTTATAAATTCCAAATAACCGGTATATACCTGCGAGGCCATTCCTAAATAGTGCAATTCAGTGTGGATGATTCCCTTCTGTGGTGAATGGTACATATACATATTTTCATCCCTCCTTTCTATAAAAAATAGGCCAGCCAGTTATAGGAGTTAATCGAATCATTATGAACGTTATTTTTATTTGAAATCATTCTTAATGCTTCAAATATTGGATGCTCCAGGTTCGAAGTCCTTGGATTTGACGAAGGATTTTTGTTTTGTTATGAGTATTTGTTTTATTAAATCTGGATTAAAAAATGTGATAAACATTTTGGAATGGTCTTAAACTTAAACGGAATTTAGCGACTTCCCCATATTCCTTGGCCAATCGGGTCAGAAAGCCGATGGTATCAGTTTGGAACTTTTTTGTATGTCCGTAAATCAGCCTTCCTTTTGGAACCTTTGGAGATGTGCGGAAAGACATCATCAGCGTGGCTCAATGTAGTTACTCCCCTTTCTTTAAAATAATTACATATAATCATTCTATGAGGATAAGCTAAATCGGTTTGGACAAGTCATTAAAGAAAGGGCAAATAACTCTATGGAAAAAATAAAGTTTTCATAAGTTAGCAAAAAAACTCTGGATGAATAGATCCATCCAGAGTCTTTCATGAAAGCTGTGGATTGATGATGTGGGTTTCAAGTTCTTTCTTCATCGTCCCCATGCAGGAAATGATCATTTTTTTCATTAATGGGCCCGCCAAATTGTGCATTGATTTCCTTAACCACTTGATCTAAAAAATCATCGGATAGTATTGGATTATTAGTTTTTTTGTGCATGTGTTTTTCAACAACCCTTTCTGGAAATCGTTGTTAGGATCAATAATGAAGGATACGTTATCAACATAACCTCACTGATAATAAATTATTCTTTCTATGGCGAACATTTTCACTCGCTTTTACATTTCACGGAAGTGTTTATAATAAACAGTTATATTTCGCTTAGAGATTATGGTATGGGGATATGTTAGTGGATCATTTTACAACCAGAGGGGTGAACCCGATGTGGAAATGGCCCAATTACCTCTTGGTAATTGGGCGGGGGTATATTCATTTCATTAAGGGAACAACTGCCTTAAATATGTTATTAGCTGATCACGAAGTTCAGGTCGTTTCATGGCGAAATCTAATGAAGCTTGGAGGAAGCCGAATTTATCGCCGACGTCATATCGATTTCCTTTGATGATATACGAGTATATGGGTTCCTTTTCTAACAGAAGGTCTAAAGCTTCGGTAAGCTGGATCTCCCCATTCCGATCGGGCTGTGCGGTTTCAAGGATTTTAAAAATCGCAGGTGATAAAATATATCGTCCAATAATCGCCTGTGTTGATGGTGCATCCTCCACTTTTGGCTTCTCCACCAAGTTTCTTACCAGAAATATATCCTCATATCGTTCTTGGAAATTTACGATTCCATACTTGGATACATCGGCAGGTGATACATCCTTACATCCGATAATGCTCGTACGAACCTTGTTATACCGTTCCATTAACTGCTTCAAAGCTGGAACCGGGCTATCCACGATATCATCCCCTAACAAGACGGCAAAAGGTTCGTCTCCGATAAAAGTTTTGGCACATAAAACTGCATGCCCCAGGCCTAAAGGTTCCTTTTGTCTTACATAGTGGATATCCACCATGTTGGAAATGTTCTCCACGATTTTAAGCAGATCATTTTGACCTTTCATTTGCAGAAGCATTTCAAGTTCAATGGATTTATCGAAATGATCTTCGATTGCACGTTTGTTTTTCCCTGTAACGATGATAATATCTGTAATCCCTGATTGTACCGCTTCCTCGATAATATATTGAATGGTCGGCTTATCGACAATCGGAAGCATTTCCTTTGGTTGAGCTTTCGTCGCAGGTAAAAATCGTGTTCCTAAACCGGCTGCTGGAATCACCGCTTTCTTTATCATAGCCCAGCCCCTCTTTAAGTTTCTTTAATATGCTTTTTGTTCTACCCTTCATTTTATGTGGTCATTGGTTGACCTATTTCAAAATGGGTTAAAATAAATCCCTGAAATAGAATAGATTTACCTTTGAAGCAAATATTATGGATATATGAATTGAGTCAAGAGGTGTATATTTTGCCAATTGAAAATCAAGAGAGAGTTCAAATCCTTTTTGCCTTACTCGTCATTGTTTTATATCTTTCTCCTTTATTCATCCTTGGGGAAAATGCGCATATTCGCGTACATGATAATTTGGATTCCAACCTTGCCTGGTATAAAGTCCTTTCAGAGAGCGGTGAGTTATTCGGTGCAATAGACGCCAAAATTCCCCAGATTATGAATGGGCTTCCTCGAAATGCATTTGGCAGTGAGTTCAGTATTATCGTGTGGCTTCATTCACTTTTTCCGACAATGGTCGCATATGCAATGAGCCAGGCATTAACAAGGTTTATTGCATTCTTTGGTATGTATATCCTATTAAAGAAACATTTGATTACAGGATCCCGATCAGGCTGGATTAGGGTTGGAACATCCTTAGCCTTTGCCCTTACCCCATTCTGGCCATCGGGAATGCTCAGTACACTTGGAATGCCGCTTGCACTTTGGGCTTTTTTGAATATTCGCAGCAAGGACCATTCTTGGAAGAATTATTTGGTCCTTACACTTTTACCGCTTTATTCAAGCATCGTGCTTGGCTTTTTCTTTTTCCTTGTTGCAATGGGGTTTCTTTGGCTAACGGATTTGATCAGGAAAAAAGGATGGAATATAACGTTTCTACTTTCAATCGTGTATATGACGGTCATTTTTGGAATGGTGGAGTATCGTTTGGTCGCTTCATTCATTTTTGATTCGGAGCCAAACAGCAGAGATGAGTATTTTCACGCAAGGCTGCCCCTCGAGTGGGTCATTAAACTTACATTCAAAAATTTCGTTCTTGGCCATACGCATGTCATGACTGTACATGCGCTTATCATTCTGCCGATTACCATTTTTGCCTTTTATATTATTCTGACCAAAAAACTGTGGAGACAGGAAAAGGTATATGTTTTTTTATTTTGCTTGAATTTTATCCTCTCAGCGTGGTACGCATTTTGGTTTTATAAAGGCTGGCTGCCTTTAACGGAAAGGTTTCACACCCTGGATACCTTTAATTTTGCCAGATTTCACTTCTTAAGGCCGATGGTCATTTACGTGGGGTTTGCCCTCGCGATAAAGATCATTTGGGAACACAGTGATTATGCTAAGAAAACCCTTTCTATTTTCATCGCCGTTCAAATTATGATCTTAATGGGATTCAATGAGGAAATCACTCATAATAAAAAACCTTCTTTTAAAGAGTTCTATTCAGTAAGCCTTTTTCGGGAAATAAAAGATCATATTGGCCTTCCGCAGGAAGAATATCGTGTTGCCAGCATTGGGCTGCATCCTGCAATTGCACAATTTAATGGATTTTACACGCTAGATAGCTATAACAATTTCTATCCGCTTACTTACAAACATCAATTTCGTCAAATAATTGAAAACGAATTGGCTAAGAATAAAGACATCAGAATCTACTTTGATGAATGGGGAGGACGTTGTTACCTCTTTGCCGATGAGCTTGGGAAGCATTATATGTTCAAGAAAAGCTCGAAGAAAGAGCTGGAAAATTTAGACCTTAATATGGATGCGTTTAAAGGATTAGGTGGCAAGTATATATTTTCTGCCATACCAATTAACAACGCGGAGGAAAACGGATTGGTACTAGATAGGATTTTCACAAAAAAAGGAAGTGTATGGAAAATTTATTTATACAGAGTCATGTAAAAAGGGGGGAATAGAGTGAATTCACCGATACTGACGATTGTTGTACCTTGTTATAACGAAGAAAGCGTATTGCAGGATACCATTTCCCAGCTTTGTGGATTGGTGAGGGGGTTAGTCGAAGAAAACGTTGTTTCTGGTCAAAGTAAAATTCTATTGGTTGACGATGGAAGTAAAGATCAAACATGGAAGATCATTTATAAGGAAACGATTAATAATGAATTTGTTCGTGGGCTAAAGCTTTCCCGTAATGCAGGACATCAAAATGCACTCCTGGCAGGATTGTTTACAGCTAAAGAAGCCTCGGATTGTGTGATTTCCATTGATGCAGATTTACAAGATGATATTCAAGTCATCCCTGAATTCATCCGGAAATTCAATGAAGGATGTGAAATTGTATACGGTGTCCGCCAAAAAAGGGACCTTGATTCATTTTTCAAACGAACATCTGCAACTGGTTTTTATAAAATGATGAACAAGATGGGGGTTAACCTTGTCTATAATCATGCGGATTTCCGGCTAATGAGTAAAAGGGCGATCGCGGAGTTGGAACGATTTGATGAAACGAATCTTTTTTTACGGGGAATCGTACCGCTTATTGGGTTTAAGACGGACTCTGTTTATTATGATCGAAAAGAAAGATTGGCTGGGGAAACGAAATATCCATTTAAGAAAATGGTTGCTTTTGCGCTTGATGGCATTACTTCCTTTTCAGTTACACCGATTCGGCTTGTATTATGGCTAGGATGTCTTTCATTTTTCATTAGCTTACTCTTTGGGTCTTACTTTTTATGGTTAAAGTTTTATGGGCAGACCGAGACTGGATGGACTTCATTAATCACCTCCATATGGTTGATCGGTGGCCTGCAGTTGATTGCTGTCGGCTTGATTGGGGAATATATCGGTAAAATCTATAATGAATCCAAACGCCGGCCTAAATATATAGTTGATCTGGACCTATTTAATCCGCTCGATTTAAAAAAACGGGAGCAACTAGACAATGAACGGAACAATATTGAAAAACTATCTAAAACACACTAACTCCTTTATTCGCTTTTTATTGGTTGGGATAGTCAATACTGCGCTTGGACTTTCCCTTATGCTTTTTCTCATGAATGTTCTTGAATTATCTTACTGGCTCTCCACCTTTATCGGTAATGGTACGGGAGCTGTAACGAGTTTTCTTTTGAACAGGACTTTTACCTTTAAAAGTGATATAGAATGGCGGAGAGGAGTTGCACGTTTCTTTTGCGTCATCCTGATCTGTTATTCCGCCGCATATTCTTTAGGCCAAGCTATTGCGGAATCAATGGAAGGATCCGTTCATTTACCCATACAACAAAATGTGGCTGTGATGATAGGAGCCATTTTTTACACAGTTCTCAACTATATTGGCCAGAAATACTTTGTCTTTAAAAAAAGCAATTTGAGGCCAATTCAAGAAGGCAGGAACTAATTAGGATGGAGCAGGAGCAGTGGGATAATGCCCCCGATTGGACGGGAATTAAAGTGGAATCGGAAAGAGGAAATCAATGCAAGTATAACGACTCAAGCTGGGGGCAGAACTGTTTCACTTCATCCTTCATACTCTTCAAGTGGCAATCATTTATTCCTTTTATGACCATCCTTTGTTCATTCACTCCTTGTTTTTTTCTTTTTGGACGTTTATTTACCTCCGTTCCTCCCTTCGAACCATGTGTTTGCATGACTTATGTAATATACGTCAAGAATAAAACCTCGCATACAAAAAAAAATTATATTTCTGTGCAAAATTTTCATTTACATTTCCATTTCACGGGAGTATGATAATCAACAGTTTCATATTTCTAAATCGCTTAAACCTTATGGTGCGGGGGACCCGGTATTGGGATTGTTACTACAATCCAAGGGGTGAATCCTTTCAAGGTAGGGCTACTCTTAGGTCCGAATCCGACAGCTAACCTCGTAAGCGTTATATGAGAAGGAAGGTGGAGCTTGTTAGACAAAAAAATTGATGTCTACAGGTCTATTTAGTTATGACTTGTAGGCATTTTTCCATTTCTTCTTGTATTTTGATACAGCTGGGTAACTTAAATTTAATATGGTGGTGAATACTTGATGTTATCTTCTATAAAGAGATTTTTGATTGGGAGACCTTTAAAATCAAATGCACTTGGTGAACAAAAGCTTAACAAAACAAAGGCTTTGGCGATATTATCTTCTGATGCTTTGTCTTCTGTTGCTTATGGACCTGAGCAAATATTGATCGTTCTGATCACTGTCGGTGCTGCAGCATTTTGGTATTCCCTCCCTATCGCAATCGGAGTATTGATCCTGTTAACCGCCTTGATCTTGTCCTATAGACAGATCATTTTCGCTTATCCGCATGGCGGGGGGGCATATGTGGTTTCAAAAAACAATTTGGGAGTCAATCCAGGGCTGATAGCTGGAGGATCCTTATTGGTGGATTATATATTAACTGTGGCTGTTAGTGTTTCTGCAGGTACGGATGCAATCACGTCCGCTTTTCCCGGCCTGCATTCATATAATGTCATCATAGCCATCATTTTCGTCATTCTGCTTACAATCCTGAACTTGCGGGGGGTTACGGAGTCGGCCTCTGTTTTGGCTTATCCGGTGTACCTATTCGTTTTAGCATTGTTCATCTTGATTGGTGTCGGGATTTACAAGATTTTTACAGGTGAAGTTTCACCTGAATTGCACACGCCCGTCGGGACTCCGGTAGCGGGCATCAGTTTATTCATACTGCTAAGAGCATTTGCGTCAGGGAGCTCCGCATTGACAGGAGTCGAAGCTATTTCCAATGCAATCCCGAACTTTAAAGATCCGGCTCCGAATAATGCGGCGAAAACTTTAATAGCGATGGGTTCCTTATTAGCTGTATTATTTTCGGGAATCGTATTCTTAGCCTATTATTTAAGTATCGTCCCGAGCGCAGAGGTAACGGTCGTCTCCCAGGTTGCTGAAGAGATCTTTGGACGGAATTTCATGTATTTCTTCATTCAAGGTACGACTGCCTTGATCTTGATACTTGCGGCCAATACTGGCTATTCGGCCTTCCCTCTGCTTGCAGTAAATCTAGCGAAGGATAAATTCATACCGAGGGCGTTTACGATCAGAGGGGACCGATTAGGGTATTCCAATGGAATAATCATACTGGGACTTGCCTCGATCATCTTAATAGTCTCATTTGAAGGACATACAGAAAATCTCATTCCGCTTTATGCTGTAGGGGTATTCATTCCATTTACTCTGTCCCAGAGCGGTATGATTGTTAAATGGATCCGCGAAAAGCCAAAAGGCTGGATGTTGAAATTAACCATTAATTCAATTGGTGCCATTATTAGCTTTATCGTCACGATGATATTCTTCTTGACCAAGTTTACTCAGGTTTGGCCTGTTTTGATTTTTATACCTATTATCCTGTTAATTTTTCATCGAATCAGAAAGCATTATGAAGCAGTTGGTGACCAACTAAGGATTACAACATGTGAGCCGATCTTGCCAATTGAAGGAAATATCATTATCGTACCTGTTGCCGGGATAACTCATGTGGTCGAGAACTCTTTAAATTATGCAAAATCTCTTTCAGCGCATCAAGTCATTGCCGTTTATGTTGCTTTTGAAAGAGAAGATGAAAAGAAATTCGAAGAAAAATGGAAAAAGTGGCAGCAGGATGTCCGACTGGTTACACTGAATTCTTATTACAGAAGTATCATTCAGCCATTAACAAAATTCGTGGATACGGTTGAACATAAGGCGAGTGAATCCAATTATAAAGTTACGGTGATCATCCCCCAATTCATTCCGAAAAAGGGCTGGCACAATATTCTTCATAACCAATCAAGTTTACTGATCCGTGCCTACTTACTTTATAGAAGGAATGTGGTTGTTACGACTGTGCCATATCATTTGAAGAAGTAAGTTACAGTATGTAAGAAATATAGAAGCCCAGACTGCAGGCAAACTTGAACTGCCTCGTAAATGTTAGACACCAAACTAACATTTATGGGGTGTTTTTTTATAGCTTGTACATATTGGGCGTTTATTTCAGCTCCAGGCACTCGCTTTCCGCAGGCGGTCCTGAAGCGTCCTCGGCTTGCGCCTTCGTGGGTCTCCCTTATGGATGCGCTTTTCCCGCAGGAGTCTCGCACACCCACTCCAATCAACTTGGTTATACATTTAATTTAGAAACCAAACCTGGGGATTTGAAGGTGTTGCTTAGGGGCAGTTGTTTCCTTCATTTGATGAAAGAGTCGTTTTCCTAACTCCTTATGTCTACAAACTGATAGGAAGCCTAAATATGGTTTTCTTTTTTTATAATCTTATAAATAAAAAGACAGTCCCTACAGACTCTTTTCTTGAAGGAGAACATTAATTAAAAACTCATTAAATTCACAATAACGATTAATGCTAATGAAACCTATACAAGAAAAAGGATTGCAGTAAGATGTGGGGATAAGGCATAATGATTTAAATTTTTTCAGTCAAAAGGATTTTGGAAATACTTGTCGAAAATTATAAAAACAACGCTCATGTTGATAATAGCCAGGCATGGGAAGAATGATGAACGGCTCTCCGGAAACGCGAAGAAATGTGGATGTAGTAAATCCCTAATTGCAAGCCAAGCTAAGGGAAAGCATGAAAGTCATTGTATCAATGTTGCGAAATTATCACTGCTTGCAAAAGTTTCAAGGGTAAAGGGACTGGGTGACAATGCAATATAAAAGGAGCGTGATGGTAGTTGAACATCATTCAGAATTTCAATACCTTCGACTATTTTCCATTCCAGCCGGAATTTGAGATTCTATCGGATTACTATATAGAATATAAACAAAGAAATTCTGACCATTCAACTACATTATTCTATCAATTTAAAATCAATCGGGATTTAATGAATCCAATGTCCGTCATTCCCGATGGGTGCATCGACATATTATTTTATTGCGATCCCGATAGCCCCTCCGCAGATGTATGCGGGAGTGTCCTCAAGTACAAAACGATAAACTTTAAGGCTAATTGTGAATATTTCGGTGTGAGGTTTTTGCCTAAGCAGGAAACCCAGCATTTTAAATATTCCATGAAGGAGGTAATCAATCGCCAAATCCCCTTAGCCGATATGGTGAAAATTGGACCTACCATTATGGAAAGGTTAATAAATGAACGGGATTTTCGTAGAAGAATAAAGCTGTTCAAAGAAGAAATAGGGATTAATATTTTTGCGTGTAATGAGTTGCCTGCCATTATAGAATATTCCTTGGACAAAATATACTCTTCTAAAGGAAATGTAAATATGAATCAATTAGCCGCTGAGACCGGATACTCTACAAGGTACTTGCGAAAGCAATTCGATGCCCATGTAGGGATGCCGCCCAAATTATTCAGCCAAATAGTGAGGTTCCAAAACTCCCTGCATATGTTATTGAACAAACGGGCCTTTACAGTTTGGGATGTGATTAATGAGAATGGATATTTTGATCAATCACATTTAATTAATGAATTTAAAAAATTTGGTTATATGACTCCTAATGAATTCATCGATGCCGTTTCAGGAAATTGTCAAACCCAATATAAAGTTATTGATATATAGTGATTACATTGGAAAGATCCCGTTCATACGAGATCTTTTTTTGTTTGGTTTTAATCCATAGCTTAAATATTCTGAATGTTCCGCTTTTTACAATAAAAAAATAATGCGCAGCCTTATTCTTTTAATAGATATACGATTGTTGAGATTCCACTAGAAAGGGGAAACGATGGATGGGGAAAAAATATCAATTGTTCATTGAGGGGCGATGGGTTGATTCATTATCCGGAAGAACATTTGAATCACTTAATCCTGCAACAGATGAAGTGAATGCTGTAGTTGCCGAGGCTGGTCCGGAAGATGTCGATTTAGCGGTAAAAGCTGCACGAAGGGCGTTTGAATCTGGCCCATGGGCCGAAATGGCGCCGGGGGATAGGGGAAGGTTACTGAATAAAGTGGCACAGGCACTGTGGGAGAAAGCTGATATGCTGGCCGAAGTCGAATCACAAGATAACGGGCTGCCAATCAATGAAACAAAATTCATTGCGATGCCAGCCATGATAGATGTACTCGAATTTTATGCGGGGTTAGCAAATAAAGTCCAGGGAAGTACCCTTGCTTCTCCTAATAACCGGTTCAATTATACCTTGAAGGAGCCAATCGGTGTCATAGGAGCCATAGTGCCTTGGAACTTTCCTCTTATGCTGACGATGTGGAAGCTAGCCCCTGCTTTAGCGGCAGGCAATACGATCGTGATCAAACCAGCTGAGCAAACTCCTGTAAGCATTCTGGAAATGGTTAAAATCTTTCAAGAAGTCGGTATTCCAGATGGAGTCATCAATGTTATTCCGGGATACGGGAAGATAGCGGGGGATGCCCTCTCATCACATCCGGACGTCGATAAAATCGCTTTTACGGGTTCAACGAATACTGGCCGCCTAATCATGCAGGCAGCAAGTAAGAACTTAAAACCAATCAGCCTTGAATTAGGGGGGAAATCACCAAATATCGTTTTTGATGATGCTTCCATCGAGAATGCAGTGAATGGATCCATGTTTGGTATCTTCTTCGCCCAAGGCCAAGTATGCGCCTCGGGTACAAGACTTTTTGTGCAGGAAAGCATATATGATCGATTCATGGATTCATTCGTGAAGAAAGCACAATCCATCCGTGTAGGGAATCCTTTAGATCAAACGACCCAAATGGGACCGCAAGTTTCTTTACAGCAACTGAACAAAATTCAACAGTACGTAGCGGCCGGACTTGAACAGGGAGCTAATCTTGTCATGGGCGGCGAAAGAAACACGATGGCAGGAAAAGGCTATTTTTTCACGCCCACCGTTTTTGAGAATGTCACCAATGATATGACAATTGCCCGGGAAGAAATTTTTGGACCGGTTTTGTCGGTCATCAAGTTCAAAGATGAAGAGGATGCATTGAACAAGGCAAATGACAGCTTGTATGGGTTGGCTTCAGGTTTATGGACCAATGATTTAAAACGGGCGCACCGTATGGTAAGGGGGTTAAAAGCGGGGACGGTGTATGTGAACACGTTTAGCATGCTTGATAGCACAGCCCCTTTTGGCGGCAGGAAGCAAAGCGGTTTTGGAAGGGAACTGGGCATCCAAGCGATGGATATGTATACGGAAACAAAAAATGTGTGGATTGATTTGAATGAGCAAGGCTTGAACTGGTATGGAGTTTAAGGGCAGGGATTTGATCAGCTCTTCTCACGGGTACTGGCTTAAGTTGGATTTCCTGCTATCCGCTTGATAAATCCGTATGATTGGGGTGGGTTTACTGAATATTGGCTATCTCTTCATCATATTGAATATGATTGTTTTAGGTCTTTCAATCCCGGCCGGCAGTGTAGCAATGGCAACCATCCCCGTATGGCTGTTTACGGCCATGACGCTTGGCATCGCCTGTATGATCTTACTGCCAGCAGCGAAAATATACGAAAGAATCAAGTGGAAAGGGATAGGATATAAAACGTACTTCGGGATATTCATGCAATCCCTTTTTACCGTTACATTATATACGGTCTTCCTGTTATATGGTTTGAAATATTCTAGTGTGATAGCGGCTGGAATCATAAATAGTATGGTGCCAGCCGTAACGCTGGTTCTTTCCTTCATATTATTGGGAGAGAGATTGAACATCCGTAAGGGCATAGCCATCATGCTAGCTGTTTCAGCTGTTCTGGTAATGGAGCTCGCAGGTGCGAGTACTGAGGGGGAATCCAGTGCATTAGGGATTGCTTTCATGATATTGGCTGTTGTGTCATTGGGCTTGTTTTTTGTATATGCCAAGAAATTCGCAGTGGATGTGCCACCGGTGACAATGGCAGCAGGACTGTGCTTAATGGGGTTTCTAACTACGCTGCCGATGGCCATTCATGAGGCGATATCTTTTGATTGGGGAAAAATGACGCTTGGTTTATGGGGAGCTGTCATAGCCTATACCTTGCTTGGGTGGGTATTTGCTTATATTTTCACGTACTTAGGAATTTCAAAGGTTCCAGCAAGCACCATCGGGATGGCAACGGCAATCATCCCGATTACTGCAATGCTATATGCCGTGTTATTCCTGGGCGATAAATTACGAAACGTCGATATCATTGCGACTGTTTTATTAATACTATCGATATTCATTGCAGAATCAAAAGAAAGTGTAAAGGAAGGAAAAGAGTCCATGCCAGTTGTCGGGAAAGATGATGCGGTAGGCAAATAAAATTTGCATTTTATACACGAGTCACTTCGAGGGAAAGTTCACTTAATAGATAGAATGATATTTTAACTATAAGGGAGAGGTTAATATGGAAAAGATGTCTAGTATGAAAGTGAAGAGGGAAAATCACCCGCTTGATCCATTAACGGCCGAAGAACTTAAAGTGACGGTCCAGATTTTAAAACGTGATAAAGGATTGGATGACCATTACCGCTTTGCTAACATCAGCTTACTGGAACCTGCAAAATCCATTGTTCTGGGTTATCGGGAAGAAAAACGAATCAATAGAGAAGCATTCTGTATCATCCTTCATAATAAAGAGGGAAAAACATATGAGGCTGTAGTTTCCTTAACGGAAGGCAGCATAAGGTCATGGAAACTTATTCCGGGAGTGCAGCCCTCTATAATGGCTGATGAATTCATGGAGTGTCAGGAAGTCGTGAAAAGCCACCCTGAGATGATGAAAGCCTTTGCCAAAAGAGGGCTTACGAATATGGATGATATCATGGTCGATCCATGGTCAGCAGGGAATTTTGGAATCGAAGAGGAAGTGGATGTACGAATCGTCAGGGCTTTATGTTATTACCGTACATCATTATATGATAATGGGTATGCTCGTCCCATTTCAGGATTATATGTCCTTGTAGACTTAAATAAGATGGAAGTCATCAAGATTGTGGATAAAGGTGTCATACCATTTCCGCCGCTTGATGGAAATTATACACCTGATCAAGTAGGTAACATGAGGCAGGATGTTAAACCTTTGGAAATAGTCCAACCAAAAGGACCAAGTTTCACGACGGAAGGCCATGTGATAGATTGGCAAAAATGGAAAATCCGTTTTGGTTTCAACTCCCGTGAAGGTCTTGTCCTTCATACGGTCAGTTACAATGATGATGGAGTGCAGCGGCCAATCCTGTATCGAGCTTCTTTATCCGAGATGGTGGTCCCTTATGGCGATCCAACAGATCCGGTGAACAGGAACAATGCTTTCGATGCAGGTGAATACGGCATTGGCATGTTGGCGAATTCACTTGAACTCGGGTGTGACTGCCTAGGTGAGATAAAGTACTTTGACGCGAATCTGGTGGATAGTAAAGGGAATGTAATTCATATTAAAAATGCAATTTGTTTACATGAGGAGGATTTTGGAATCGGGTGGAAACATACGGATTGGAGGACAGGTCATGTTGAAGTTCGCCGTTCAAGAAGATTGGTCCTATCGAGCATTTCGACAGTTGGAAATTACGAATATGGATTTTATTGGTATTTCTTTCAGGATGGGACGATACAGTTTGAAGTGAAATTGACAGGCATATTGCATACACAAGCCATCGAACCTGACCGGAAGCACCCTCATGGCAATTTGGTTGCACCTCAATTATTTGCTGCACACCATCAGCATTTCTTTAATATGAGGCTTGATATGATGGTTGATGGAATTAAAAATTCGGTTTATGAAGTCAATACAAAAAGTATGGAAAAAGGACCGGGCAACCCATATGGAAATGGCTTCTACCCAGTTTCGACTTTGCTTAAAAATGAATCCGAGGCGGTTCGGGACCTTGATTTGCGTACAGCGCGCTTCTGGAAAATCGTCAATCCATCAAAAACGAATATATTGGGAGAGCCGGTTGGTTATAAATTGTTTGCCGGGGAGAACTGTTTCCCGTTCGCCCATGATGATTCGCCCTTATTAAAACGGGCTGGATTTTTAAAACATCATTTTTGGGTGACTCCATTCGACCCTGAAGAACAGTTTGCATCAGGGAGATACCCAAACCAACATGCAGGTGGGGAAGGGTTGGAAGAGTGGGTTAAAGCCGAGCGCTCCATTGAAAATGAAGATGTGGTGGTCTGGTATAACATGGGCCACCATCATATAACCCGACCTGAAGATTGGCCAGTCATGCCTACCGCTTATATTAGCTTCATTTTGAAACCGACGGGCTTTTTCAATCGGAATCCAGCTCTTGACGTGCCTCCCTCAAAACCAAAGAATTCAGCTTGCCAGATGGGCGGTAATTCTTCCTGTCATTAAAAATGAATCGTTTCACTATTGCTCGTGAAGGGGGAAATGAATCGCATGCTGCTGCTGACCAGTTTTATGATAGTCATGGCATATACAGTTTACTTTTCTAAAAAAGCTCATCAGAAAAAAGAGCATATTGGTGTTAGCCTGGGAAAATGCATGGTCATGATGTTAAGCATGACCACAAGTTTAACCTTGAGTTTAATTCTGTCATTCCTGTTGCCCGGCAGGCTGGCGGTTTTAACCGTCCTGGCTATCGCAATATGTGCAGTGGCAGCAGCAATCATCGGAAGGCCTTTCGGTTTAACAGCGGTTATGGAATCTTTATCAACAACTCTGATGGGGGCAATGATGGGAGCCATGCTTGGGGTCATGCTGCCTCTTGATTCACAAACTTTCATGCTAGTTTCGATGGATCTGATCTACCTTGCCAGTATATTCTTTGTGACTTTTTATATAAAAAGAGAGGATGTAAAAGAACTAAAAAGGAGGGGATTTGCTCCTTTCTATCTGACCCTCTTGTTCTCCATCATCATTATCGGAACGACGGCTGTTTGGGAAAGTGATTATTTCAAGGTCGGTGATGATTCGGAAATGGACATGCAACATCATCAATATGGTGGGTAGCTGCAATAATGTCACTATCATCAAAAAGGGCTGCATCTGCAGCCCTTTTTGTGTTGGCGGAAACATTTCATAAAATTTCCAAGGGTCAATTCAAATAATGCGAACATATTAAAAGAAGACAAATTGAAATTTCCTGCTTAGTTTTGAACATACATATATGGGGGTTGTAAATGGATATATTATTAGCTCTCTTACCGGCATTATTCTGGGGAAGCATCGTTTTATTTAATGTGAAACTCGGGGGAGGACCCTATAGCCAAACACTAGGTACAACGATTGGCGCCTTGATTTTTTCAATTGGTGTTTATATTTTTGCAGATATTAAGTTGTCACTCCTGGTGTTTGGAGTCGGAGTCGTATCTGGATTGTTTTGGGCCGTTGGACAAGCTAATCAGCTTAAGAGCATTGATCTAATGGGAGTTTCCAAAACCATGCCAATATCAACAGGATTGCAGCTCATAGCAACCACTTTATTCGGGGTCATCGTTTTTAACGAATGGTCTACAAAGAAAGCGATTATTTTAGGCGTTTTGGCTTTAGTCTTCATTATTATAGGAATCGTCTTGACCTCCTTGGAAGATAAAGAATCGAAAGAGGGCAAGTCGGGAAACTTGAAGAAAGGAATCGTTATTCTCCTCATCTCGACATTCGGTTATTTGGTTTATGTGGTCGTGGCCCGTCTTTTTGATGTTGACGGGTGGTCAGCGTTGTTCCCTCAAGCGATAGGGATGGTGATAGGCGGTCTGTTATTGACTTTTAAACATAAACCGTTTAACAAATATACGATTCGCAATATCATTCCGGGATTGATATGGGCTGCAGGGAACATGTTTTTATTCATATCCCAGCCCCGTGTAGGCGTGGCTACTAGTTTTTCCCTTTCACAAATGGGTATAGTCATCTCAACTATTGGCGGGATCATCATTTTACGTGAAAAGAAAACGAAGCGCCAACTAATTGGAATTGTAATTGGAATTATCTTGATCATCATAGCTGGGATTATGCTCGGGCTGGCAAAAAGTTAATAATTGGAGGGTAATTAAAATGTATACAGATTTAGAAGGTAAAGTCGTTGTTATAACGGGTTCATCCACTGGTTTAGGAAAAGCGATGGCCATTCGCTTTGCTAAGGAAAAGGCAAAGGTCGTGGTTAATTATCGTACTAAATTAGAGGAAGCAGATAGTGTAATGGAAGAAATCAAAACAAGTGGTGGGGAAGCCATTGCAGTTAAAGGCGATGTCACCATTGAAGAAGATGTAATTAACCTTGTTCAATCAGCGGTAAATAATTTCGGGAAACTCGATATATTCATCAATAATGCAGGAATTGAAAATCCTGTTCCATCTCACGAGATGCCGTTAAGTGACTGGAATAAAGTTATTAATACCAATTTAACCGGAAATTTCCTTGGGTGCCGTGAAGCTATCAAGTATTTTGTCGAGAACGATATTAAAGGGAATGTTATAAACATGTCCAGTGTACATGAAATGATTCCCTGGCCTTTATTCGTTCACTATGCGGCAAGCAAGGGCGGGGTGAAGCTGCTTACGGAAACCTTGGCTCTTGAATATGCACCAAAAGGAATCCGTGTGAACAGCATTGGTCCCGGAGCCATCGCCACGCCAATAAATGCCGACAAGCTTGAAGATTCCGAAAAGAAAAAAGATCTTGAAAGCATGATTCCGATGGGGTATATCGGAAAGCCTGAAGAAATTGCTGCGGTTGCTGCATGGCTGGCATCTTCAGAGTCCAGTTATGTAACGGGCATCACTCTGTTCGCTGACGGGGGAATGACAAAATACCCTGCATTCCAAGCGGGAAGAGGATGAATGTAGTTTAATTTGATGCAATAAGAATCCCAGCAGGATCATTCCTGCTGGGATTCTTGTTAAACATGCATTAACGAGTATGATGATTATACCAGCTAATGAAGTTATCGACGACCGTATCGATAAACTGGACAGTCGACTCATGTGTAAGCTTGCCTTCGTTATCGATTTTGTCATGAACTGCACCAACATATACTTCATTTCCGGGAAGGAGCGGGGAGGAGATGCCTAATGCGAATAGGATCTCACGTAAATGCAATTGAGCTTTAACCGTTCCTAATTGCCCCATTGACGCACCCATGATCCATGAAGGTTTGCCGATCAAGACTTTATCGACACGTGATAACCAATCGATTGCATTACCCAATACGCCTGGAATCGTACCATTGTATTCAGGTGTTACCCACAAGACTGCATCTGCTTCAGCCACTTTGCTTTTAAATTCTTTTACAACTAATGGAGGGTCATTTTCAATATCTTGATCATAAAAAGGTAAATCCCGAATGGTCAAGATTTCGAGATCAAATCGATCTTGATATCTAGTTTGAATATATTTTGCTAGCTTAAGGTTGTAAGACTCTTTACGAATACTTCCCACTATTGCAACAACTTTCATCTTCAATACCTCCAAGGATTTGTAATGGATAATCATGTAAATGTGTTTCACTTACCTATTATAATTGTAATATAGATGAAAGGGAAAAAGGATGCTTGAGATATAATCATTCTGCGGATCGCCCTTCATTCACACCACGATGGAAATGCTTCTCCATGACATAGCCAAAAAAGGAGGCAAGCATTTGTTGAAACAGCATGCCAAGTACAACGGGAACAGCGACGGCAGCAGGAAAATAGGTTGTTGCAAGAACGGCTCCAGCACTGATGTTTCGCATACCGCCTGTAAATGTCAAGGTGATGATATCGGCCTTTTCCCATCTTAAAAATGCACCGGCCATCCAAGAAAGGGCATAACCTGAAGCTGCTATGAACAAAACCAGGAAGGCCATGATCATTAATTTCTTATCGAAATGGGTTAAGTAAGGAGCGATTTTTGAACTGTTCAATATGACTACGATTCCAACGCTTATCTTGGAAAATGGAGCTAAGCGGGGAGATAGTGTATATTGTATTCTCCCTTTTGTAGCCTGATTCAAGAACATGGCAAGCATGGAGGGAAGAACGACCATTCCGATTAATCCTTTCACAATCGACCCCAAATCCATTTCGATCGAACCGCCTCCAAGAAGGGAAACACTGTAAGGAACGATGAATGGCGAGAGAAGGGTGTCGATCAAGATGATGGTGAGGGCAAGTATGGCATTCCCATTATAAATGGATACCCAGATCATACTGGTGACACCGGTTGGAATCACTACAGCCAGGACTAGTCCGGTAATAGTGAAAGCATCACCATGAAACACTAAGTGGCCGAGACCAAAAGCCCAAATAGGCATGAGCATATGAAGGATGAGCAATACGATGAAAACTGGTAAAGGGTGGGTGACGGCCTGTTGCAAAGATTTAAAGTTGGAGCCTAAACTTCCGGAAAATGTAATGAAGGCGAATATCCATGGAACAAGAAAGGTGTAATCGATTAGATGTTCGGCCAATAATACCCCAATCACCACGCTTAACGGAGTGATGAGGGGCATGATTTTATCCATTTGTTCATTTATTTTTTTCAAAATCATTCATCCACTTCCTAAGCTATTCTATTAAGTAAGTTTACCATATTCCTAAAGAAATAATTTGTAAGACAAGTAATTTGTCTGTTTATTTTTGGAATAGTGAAAAGCATGTATTGGAAGGATTCATCGTTCCAAAAAGGATTTTCCCGATTATGTTCATTAACAAGAGATTTTGGCAGGTTTATTCGATGCATCGTTGTATATTCATCGAAAAATAGTTTAAAGTAGAGGGGAGAGGTGAAAGAAATGTCAGAAAAGGTTTCCAGTATAATGTGGTTTAGTCTTGCAGTACAAGCCTTGCTTGTTCTTGCTGATCATGATGGATTATGCAATAGTAATAAATTGGCTGATAAGCTTGATTCGGAGTCAGGTTTTCTTAGAAAAATATTAAGTAATTTAGTGAAGGCAGGGCTGATTAAAGCAAAGGAAGGCAGGGATGGAGGTTATTCACTTGCAAAAAATCCCGACCAAATCATTCTTGCAGATATATACGCTGCAATTAAATCCGAACCTTTTTCAAAGGGCTTTCTTGATGTGAATGATAAGGAATGCTTTCAACCATCTTCACGCGAAGCTTTATGCGGATTGAAAAATGAGATGGAGAGCTGGATTATACAAGGCTTGGAGCAGAAAACGATTGCTGATTTACTTTCAAAATCATAATGTGAAAAACGAAACTGAAATGGTTTCGTTTTTCATAAACTGTATTTGACAAAAGAACAGTATGCGTTATATACTGTTCCTGTATTAATTACAGTTAAATGGAGGTCATTAATAAATGACAAAAAATATAATGAGTAAAGAAGAGTACCTAAATAAATCGAAAGAATTGAATATACCGTTTGAAAAGCCCAAAGTCCTTAATGATACGGACTTCATTACGGTAGCAAAAGAACGGAGATCTGTTCGCCAGTACGATGCTGAATACGTGATGACTGAAGAGGAAATTCGTGAAATCCTGGATATTGCGATCCAAGCACCGTCTTCTTCCAACTTACAGCCATGGAGATTCCTTGTGATCCAAGATAAGCAAACCCAACAAGAATTGCTCCCCATCGCCAATAACCAACAACAAATCGTCGATGCATCTGCTGTCATTGCCGTTTTAGCGGATATAGAAGGCTACAAAAATGCAGAGCGGATTTATGGTGAATTAGTCAATAAAGGAATCATGAAGAATGAAATCAAAGAGCCATATGTAGCATCTATTCTGCATAATTACGGTAACTTTTCCGCTGAAAAGGCTTTAAGTGTAGCCATGATTGACGGTGGCTTGGTTTCCATGCAGATCATGTTAGCTGCAAAAGCAAAAGGATACGATACAGTCCCAATGGGTGGTTTCGATGAAGCCAAATTTGTGGATGCATTCAATGTACCGGAAAACTTCAAACCTGTCATGTTAATTTCCATTGGAAAAGGAACTAAAGCAGGATTTGAAAAAGTCCGTTTGCCACTTGATACTGTATTGACTTGGAATAAATACTAAGGTTTTGGAACAATATTTGTACTATGTTAAAAGGATAGCTAAAACTCGCTATCCTTTTTTTCATGATTTGAGATTTGCTCATTACTCCTAAAAATGATTATTCTCGCAAGCGATATAAGGATATGTTACAATTTTTCCATATATTTCTTTCGGGATATCTTTTCTGAAAATCACCGGCAAACTAAAAGCATAAGGGATAAACAGTGCTAAAGAATTATTATTGGAGCTGCAAGCCAAAAAATACAGCAATTATCGTTGGCCGTTTACAATGGATGGGAGGGAGTCTTTATGAAGAATAAGAAAAGTGAATTGTTCTCGTGGTTGAAATCTATCTTATTCGCTGTAATGATCGTGTTCATTTGCCAACAGTTTTTATTTACACCAGTTACAGTAAAGGGTGAATCAATGGAACCGACTTATGAAAATGATGACCGGATAGTGGTGGCTAAAATCGGAAAGCCGGAGCGCTTCGATATGGTCGTATTTTATGCTCCGGATGCGGAAGAGAATTATATAAAAAGGGTGATCGGTTTACCAGGTGACAGCGTCGAAATGAAAGATGATGTCTTATTTATCAATGGGAAAAAGTATACAGAACCATATTTGAAAACAAAAAAAGGGGAAATTCCACCTGAAGAAAATCTGACGGAGAATTTCACCCTGAGTGATTTACTTGGAAAATCCAGGGTGCCTGCCGGCCATTTATTTGTCATGGGGGATAATCGAAGGAATAGTTGGGATGGAAGAAGATTTGGTTTTATTTCTGAAAAATCACTTGTGGGCAAAGTGAAATTTCGTATCTACCCATTAAATGAAATGGGAGTGCCGAAGTAAATGGAAAGCCAAGAGGATTATTATTATATGGACTAAGTTGTATTTATAGCAGATGATGGATAAGAACCTTTTCCTGTGGTTAAGGTTTTTCATTTTGGATTGTAGGGGGATTAATATGACCAATGGATTAGCTGCCATCTCCATCCCGATGCTGGATGAAGAAATGGGCAGGCAGGTTAAAGGACATGTCGATTCACTGACTGTTCCTCTGGGGAGCCTTGGCCGGCTTGAAGAATGGATAATCGAACTGGCCAAGATGACAGGATTGGCATTTCCGGACATTTCGAAACCGGGGGTGATCGTGTTTGCGGCCGACCATGGAATTACGGAAGAAGGGATTTCGGCTTATCCTAAAGAAGTGACGGAACAAATGGCACTTAATTTCCTGAATGACGGTGCTGCCATCAATGTATTGAGCCGCGCGATAGATGCTTACTTGGACATTGTCGATATAGGGATCGATGCAGATATCGAAGCACCGGGGTTAACTTCAAGAAAAGTCCGCAATGGAACTAGAAACTTTTATAAAGAAGAGGCGATGACAAAGGAAGAAGTAATTCAAGCGCTTGAAATTGGATATGACCGTGCACAGAAAATGATTGCCCGTGGTGCGAACTGCCTGATCCTTGGTGAAATGGGAATCGGAAATACGACTTCCAGTACTGCCATCATCTCCATTGTAAGCGGGAAAAGCGTTGAATCACTAGTGGGGCAGGGAACAGGATTGAAGTCAGAAGGCATTATACATAAGCGGAGAATAATTGAAGAAGCGATTTCATCAAGAAAGCCTAATCCGGATGATCCAATCGATATTTTGATGAAAATCGGAGGGATCGAAATTGCAGGTATGTCAGGGGCCATGCTTGCTGCAGCTAATAACCGTATACCCATTCTTGTTGATGGTTTCATTACAACCACGGCTGCTGTATTGGCCAACCTGATTTCCGGACGTGCAGCCGATTATATGTTTGTTGGACATCGATCTGCAGAACCTGGTCATAGAACGGCCATAGAACTGCTTGGCAAGGAGCCGATCCTCGATGTGGGAATGAGAATCGGGGAAGGAACAGGGGCTGCCCTGTCATACCCCATTCTTAAGGCAGCGACATTGGTCATTAAAGAAATGGCAACATTTGAATCTGCAGGCGTGTCAAATAAGTAAGAAGTAGGAGACCTTCATTGTGAGGGTCTCCTATTTTTTATGTCTTCTTTCAGTTCACTTTTACTTAATGGGCAGATGCCCTTTATATTTCTTCATTTTCCTGACGACGGAAGGCTGGCTGATCCCTAAGAATTTAGCCATTTCATATGTGGACTTACATTGTTTACTCGCTTTCATCATCATCCATTTTTCCACTTGTTCGAGAGCGGTATTGAGATCACTATCATCAACCATCACATCGTCAATCAATAGGGTATCATCTATTTTTTCAAAAGATTCTTGTCCATGGAAATGGGAGGGGAGAAAGCCTGGGAAAATGATGGAGTCTTCCGAGGTCAAAATGAGCCGTTCAATCAGGTTTTCCAATTCACGCACGTTTCCTGACCATTTATGCTGAATCAGTATTTCGTAAGTGGAAGGGTGCAATTTCTTATCTGACTTGTATTTCTTGTTGATGATTTCGAGATTATGATTGATTAAGATGGCAATATCTTCTTTTCTTTCTCGTAATGGAGGTATTTGGATTGGAATCACATTTAAGCGATAATACAAATCGAGCCTGAATGTTCCCTTTTCCACCATTTCCTCAAGGTTTTGATTGGTTGCCGTTACAAGCCGAAAATCTATCTTATGCTCTTTTTTTCCGCCAACCCTTTTAAAAGTCTTCTCTTGCAGGAGATTTAATAATTTCACTTGCATATCCAGCGGAAGCTCTCCGATTTCATCCAGAAATAGGGTTCCATTATCTGCTTGTTCAACTAGCCCTTGCTTCCCCTGCTTCTGCGCTCCGGTGAAGGATCCCGCTTCATATCCAAACATTTCAGATTCAAAGAGACTTTCAGGGATGGTACTGCAGTTGACTTCGATGAATGGCTCTTTGCTGCGGTAACTCTGATTGTGCAGCCTGCGGGCGAATACGCTCTTCCCTACACCGGATTCACCAAGAAGCATGACTGTCGCATCCGTTTTGGAAACACGATGTATCGTTTTGGCGATTTGCCGCATTTCCTTGCTGCGATAGATCAGCTCTTCCTGTTCCCTAAGTTCCTCGACTTCCGATTGGTATTCTTGAATCTTTCTCTCCAATTGACCGTACTGATCCTGGAGGTTCCTGATTTCAGTTTGATCTTGGGCATAGCTGACGACACGAATCAATTCACCATCATCATCAAAGATGGGATAGGCAGTCGACATGACGATTTTCCCCGTCTTTGTATGCTGCATGATCTGGACAGGTGTTTTCTCTTTCAATACCATGGCGGAAATCGACGGTGAAAGGATTCCTTCCGTTTCGAGCTGGTAAACTGATTTTCCAAGATAATGTTCCGGTTCGATTCCATATATCCACCAATGGTTAGGATTCGTGAATAAAATGAATCCTTTTTCATCGGTCACGGTAATATTATTATTGGATGTGTTGATGATGCATTCCAAAACTCTTTTGACATTATTATCACTCATCATTTTCCCCCTTATCCACTGTTCCGGTGATTCAAATATAAATCAAAAACAGAGGTGAAATCAAGAATTTTCAGATATTTCGATTTGGAATTGAATCATTTTTTATAAGAGCCATGCCTGAGATAGTCTCACTCACTCACTTCATTGATCAAAGCTAAAACTAGAGTAATAGAGTAGCGAATCCACCTTAAGTATATGGATATTTACGGTTAACCTACTTATGTTTGGGTATAAATAAAGTAGAGAGTGACCGATTGAAGGAGTGATTGACTTGACTGAAAAAAGAACCTTGGGACAATATTTATACAACTGCTTAAAAGCAGAAGGCATTACAGAGATTTTTGGTGTGCCTGGAGACTATAATTTCTCATTGCTAGATACTTTGGAAGATTACGATGGGATTGAGTTCATAAATGGACGAAATGAACTCAATGCAGGATACGCTGCGGACGCTTATGCCCGTGTGAAGGGAATTTCGGCACTCATCACCACCTTTGGTGTCGGTGAAATGAGCGCATGTAATGCAATCGCTGGCGCGTACAGTGAGAATGTGCCGCTCATACATATTGTCGGCGCGCCAAAGTCCATGATGCAACAGGAGAAGGAGCTTGCCCATCATACGTTTATGAATGGAGATTTTGATGTTTTCCGTAAGGTTTATGAGCATATCACCAGTTATACGGCAATTCTTACACCAGAAAATGCAGCAAGGGAGATACCGGCTGCAATCAGAATCGCGAAAGAAAAGAAAAAGCCCGTTTATTTGGTAGTGGCTATCGATCTTGTTGAAAAACCGTTGGTTTCTCACGGTGAGGCTTCTGAAAATGTGGCCAAAACGAATGTCGATGCGCTGCAGTCAGCAGTGAAGCATATAAAAGGGACGCTAGAACATGTAAACAAAGCGGTTCTGCTTGTCGACGTGAAAACACTTCGTTATAACCTGCAGAAACCTGTACTGCAGCTCGCTGAGAAGTTAAATGTTCCAGTTGCTTCGTTAATGCAGGGAAAAAGCGGGTTTGATGAGAGCCATCCCCAGTATATCGGTGTATACGGCGGAGCTTTCGGTAGTAAGGATGTCTCTCAGACTGTTGAAGAAGCGGATTTCATCATAGCCGTTGGAGCTGTTTGGTCAGACGTCAATACCTCCAAAGGTACAGCAAAGCTTAACCCGTTGAAAATGGTGGAAATTCAACCTGATACAGTAAAAGTGGGGGAAGCCAGCTATATGAATGTCAAGGCGGAGGAAATTCTAAATGCACTCCAGGACATTGGTTACCGGCAGAACGAATCTGTTGGAAACATCTCATTTCCTTATGACACAATGGTTGAAGACCCATCAGCACCATTGAAGGCGGCTTCTTATTATCCTCGAATTCAGCAAATGTTAAAAGAAAATGACATTGTGGTCTCGGAAACAGGAACATTCTCTTATGGCATGTCACAGGTCAGGCTGCCGAAAGGGGCGACCTACATAGCACAGGGAGGCTGGCAAAGCATCGGATATGCCACGCCCGCAGCTTTCGGTGCTTGCATGGCGGATAGAAACCGGCGTGTTCTTTTGTTCACCGGGGACGGATCGATACAGCTGACAGCACAGGAAATAAGCTCGATGCTGGAGAACGGCTGCAAGCCCATCGTGTTTATTCTCAACAATAACGGTTACACGATAGAAAAATTCTTGAACGTAAAAGTCGATATAGAAAAACAGAAATACAATGAAATACCAGAGTGGGAGTATACAAAACTGGCTGAAGCGTTTGGGCAAGAGGCATTTACAGCAAAAGTCGAGACGAATGGTGAACTGGATGATGCCATTACAAATGCTCAGAACGCCGATAAGCTTTGCCTTATAGAATTGGTCGTGAAAGATCAAATGGATGCCCCGGAATATTTGCAAAAAATGAGGCAGTATCTTGAAAAACAAGAGCAACTAAAGTAATGCCATGTTCGAAATGCTCTCACGCGGGCGGTCCGGGAGCCTCCTTGGCGCTCTTTGCGCCGGGGTCTCCCTTGGACACGCTTTTCTAAGCAGGAGTCTCGAACAGCTGCTCCAATCAACTTCGTTTAAAAAATTCAGGTAGAAACCAAGGAATTCGGAACTGTCTCATCCCGAACACTGATTTTAAAACAATATTTTTGATATACTTTATGGTTTTTTAATGAATACTCATTGGATGGAAGAAATATGCGACACTACTACCGAATAACTGGCTAGCCGAAACCCTTCAGCTGCTTGCTTTGATGAGAAGCCAGCGAAAAGAGAGAGGATTTCTGAAAACAGCTGGAACAGATTTTTAAAGAAAGGTCTTCTGTATATGAAGGCCTTTTTTTTTGGTATGGATACTGTACTTACGATATATCTATACGGCTCGATCAAGGACAAGAATGCAAGTTGGAAAAGTAATAGGATGGATTCCAAAAAGATAATGAGAATGGTTATAAGCCATAGCACCAGTTGGCAGCTATTCGACATTATAATACGCAAAAAAGCGTGTATGATAGTTTATCAAAACACGCTTTTTTGTTCTTTTATCAAGGCATATAGTGTTTTTTAGCCAACAATCGGTTATTGACATCAATGTTTAGTTAAGTACACGAACTGCCTTTACAAAGCTAGGTCCCCAGTAAGAACTGTTGATGTCAGCGTAGGAGACGCCTTTAGATGTGGAAGCATTCAGCATTTGACCATTACCGGCATAAATTCCCACATGATTGATTACACCATCATTGTTGGTATCGAAAAATACTAAATCCCCTTTTTGGAGGGATTTTGAAGATACCGTTGTACCAACGTGTGATTGTGCCACTGAATTTCGAGGCAAGGAAACACCTGCACTTTGGAATGCCCTTAATGTGAATGAAGAGCAATCAAATACATCAGTGCGTGAAGTGCTAGCACCGTAAACATACTTCGCTCCCATATATTTAGCGCCAGCAGCCAAAACTTGATCCGCCTTGGTCGATTTGGACTGTTTTTTAATTGCAGATGCTGAGGCTTGTCCGGAAACCCGGATGGATTGGCCGATACGAATACGATTTGAATTGGAAATAGTAGGGTTCATTTTAAGTAAGGCACTAAGGGAAAGGTTATATCTTTTAGAGATTGTTGATAAGGAATCCCCTAATTTAACCACATAAACTTCTGTTGTATTTTTACTATTATTCGTATTCGTATAGTTGTTAAGGGTATTAACCTTCAAGATCTGGCCGGGAAAAATAAGGTTACTATTCAAATTGTTTTTAGACTTTAATTGTTTGACAGTCATATTATTGACTCTAGCAATCTTATCCAGGGTGTCCCCGGATTTGACCCTATATGTAGCATTAGAAGAACTGTTTTTAGCCGCAGAGCTAGATGCAGGGGCTTTTCCGGAAACCCGGATGGATTGGCCAATATAAATGCGATCCGAATTAGAAATATCAGTGTTTAATTTAAGCAGGGCACTAAGGGAAAGGTTATACTTTTTAGCAATTTTTGATAAAGTATCCCCCAGTTTAACCACATATTTTTCGGTTTTATCTATATTTTTATCTGTTTGGTTGTTAAGGTTATTAACCTTCAAGACTTGGCCGGGAAAAATAAGGTTACTAGTCAAATGGTTTTGAGACTTTAATGCTTGGACAGTTGTATGATTAGCTTTAGAGATTCCATCAAGGGTGTCCCCTGATTTAACTTGATAAGAACCAGCATAAGCGGAAGTGCCTGCCACTAGGGTACCTATAATAGTACCTGCAAGAATGAAAGAGTTTTTAGAATTGTTCATTTAGGAAAGTTCCTCCTGATGTGGTAAAAAAATATGTAGCATTTATATTATAAGGGTATGGAATATAAAAAACATGGCCCATATAAATAAAATTCAACTTTTTCGTCATTTTTCAGGTAATCTTGCTTCAGGTAAATGGGGATTTATGGGATTCAAATGGAGTTTAAGAGGGCCATACTGTAATTTCGCATAAATGGATAAAAAGAGCATTTCATAAAATGGAAGTTTGAAGTAATTAAAAAGAAAGGTAAGAATGGAATATCCTTACCTTTCCATGATTCATTTTTTAATATTGTCTATAAACGTAGGGATCATCCGGTTCTGCGATTTTACTATGTGATGATACTTTGAGCAGGGGAATGGTTTTCTTGAATGGCTGATAATAAATGGATTCCAATTCACCTGTCACGGAATACCACTCATCATTTTTGGGATGCATTCCTTCAGGAAATTCGATTAGCATACCGAATACCCCAGAGTCCGCGACACAGTGAATGACCCCAAACCGGAACAAGAATACCTGGTTTTTGGCTAGCTCATTTGAATTGTACGAAAATCCGGTTAACGTTATTTGCTTGCCAGTGAACTTTCCAGGAGAGTAATAGATGGCTTCTAAATCGTTTAGGTAGTTTTCATCTGTTAATTGAAGACTATCACGATCAACCAAGCCTTTGAGAGAGTTATCCATTAAAGTTAAATAGTCATCCTTGCCATAATAAAGACTCGTATCCGGCTGCAGGAATTGATGCTGGCTATATTCATCTGAGTCTTCATATACTGGGAAATGAAACCCCTTTTTTTCTACAATATTCGAGTCCATAGTGGCAACAGGCAAAAAGAGACCGGTTAAAATGGGAATGAAGAAGAGGAAGTAAGTAAGGTTCCTTTTCCATTTCTTATTTTCCTGGGAGTGATCATGTCCGCACTGACAATCATCACCTTCTTCTCGATTATCTTCTTTAAAATATAAGTAAGATCCCATTAACGTGAATATTGCCAGTATATAGATGGCAATCTGTGAAACATATGAATATTCCATATTAATGTATTTCGATATATTCCCTGAGGCGTGTAAATGCATGAATAAAAAAGTAAGTCCAAGTAATATGAATAATCTTCCCATATAAAACACCCTCTTTAAGAAATAAACAATAAAGTTAGGCCTAAGACGGAAATAAATATATAGGCCATCAAACATAAAACGAATTTTGTTTTGAAGGTACCTAAAAGCATGATTGTATTTTTAATATCAAACATGGCCCCGAATACAAGAAAAGCAACTAGTGAAGAGGGCGAGAAGGTACTTCTAAAAGAACTTGCAACAAAGGCGTCCGCTTGGGAACACAAGGACATGACATAGGACAAAGCCATCATGACTGCATTCCCGGATAGTTTTCCTTGACCGATTTCAAGCAATAGGGATGTTTTCAAAAAAGTTTGAATGGCAGCTGCCAGCAATGCACCAATGATTAAGTATTTTCCAACAGAAAAGAACTCTTCAATCGAGTGTTTGAACATTCCCGTTATTTTGTCTTTAAATGTAAGTTTTTGTTGATGTAAATGTTCGATATGTTCCTGTTTAAGCTGATTTGTCTTAAACTGAAAAGACAGGATGCATGCAATGATCAGTACGACCACGAATGCAATTCCACCACGATAGAAAACCATGCTCCAGCTATTACCAAACGCTATATAGGTGGAAAACAGGACAATCGGATTGAGAATGGGTGCAGAAAGCATAAAGGCAATGGCCGCAGAAAGAGGAACCCCTTTAGCGATCAAACGGCGGGTGATCGGGACAATCCCGCACTCGCAGGCAAGAAAAAAGACTCCTGCACCTATTGCGGTTAGAACAGATAAGATCGGATTTTTCGGAATGATTTTTGCAATCATCTCTTCTGACACAAACATTTGGATGATTCCAGATATAAGGACTCCCAGTAAAATGAAGGGAAGGGATTCAATTAGGATACTAATAAATATTGTATTCATTTGCAAAAGGGCCTGAACGTTCATCATAAACCACCTTCCATATTGCTGACTTAACTATATTAGTTTCGTAATAGAAGGAAGTCAATTTATTATTACTCGGGTAATAGGCTGGAAGTTGAAGGAGTAAGGAACTTATGGGATATTGAGGGACTTGAATGATCTAATGTATAAGTTTGGCAGGAATAAGTAGTACTTCAATATAAGCTTTGTTCCTTTTGAGGCTAGAGCTTACATTAGCGATATTCATAATGCTTTCATACACGACTTGTTGATATGGATCTAGGGATGCTTACGGACAAAGTAAAATCCCCTCAAAGTTGTGTAATATCCACGGAATTTTACACAAAATTGAGGGGATAAAATCATGGTTCATTTTTCGGCACAGCCTTATTAATTAGGTTTTTACGGGATATGAACGGATTGTCGGTAATCCAGAAACGCCAAGGATAATCTTTTGCTGCCCCGGAGTTCTCGATTCCGACGCGGGGGCCGCTGGATATGTGTTCAGGCATTTTTCCGGCAGCAAGATATAGCGGGGGATCCGTAAAAGGTCGACCATAATCATCCATGGTGATGCCTAGTGCCTTTGTTAGCTTCCCAGGTCCATCGGTCCATTTTCGAATATCGGCAATTCCGCGTCTTTCCTGCATTAACTCAAGCCCTGAATAGGGTTCAACAGCTCGAATTAAAATGGCCTCCGGATTTCCAGGCCCGCCGCTTACGACATTGACCAGTGTATGTGTATGCATGACGTAAGTATAAATCAATCCGGAATTACCGAACATCACTTCCGTCCGTTTTGTCCTTCTATTTCCAAAACTATGTGCGGCCCTGTCCCCAGGTCCGATATAGGCCTCTGTTTCAACAATGAATCCAGAAGCGGTTCCATCCGCTGTTTCTTTTACAATGAGGCACCCAAGAAGGGATTTTGCCAGTTCAAGCGTGGGCTGCTGATAAAAATCTGCGGGTAAAATTGAATGGTTTATCATAGTATCACTCCATCTAGTCTCATACAGGTAAAATTCCCTTATCAATGAAAAAAAAACATCAAGGGATTAAAAAGACCGGCTGAATATATCAGCCGGTCCCGAGCATGTTTTTAGCCTAATTCTTTTTCCGTTTCTTGATCTTTTTTGATACGGCCTGAACCCACGGAAAGTGCCACTAATATCCCCGCGGAAACAAAAATGATACCGGTGATGAAAACGCTGGAGAATGCATCGATCCAAGCATTTTCAATCGTTTTTACAAGGACATTGCTGACTTCTGCCGGCATTTTAAGGTTTTCCGGATAAAGCATGATGTTGAATAACGCATCCGTTTTATCGGCCAATGCTTTCAGTGCCGCATGCAATATAGGGTCCTTTTGGCTTACGACCGCATCATCCATATTTTGCTGGAGATTATGATTCATGACAGCGTTCAAGATCGTGATGCCCATCGTTCCCCCTATAGATCGGAAGAATGTGGAAGCCGCTGTAACCGACCCTAGCTGGGATTTTGGAAACTCGTTTTGAACGGCAATCATCAATGTCGGCATGACAAGACCCATACCTATTCCAAGGATGGCCATGAATGAGTACGCAGTGAATATAGTCGTACTGCTGTCCATCATGCTCATTAGGAAGAAGCCAAGCGTTGCAAAGGCCATTCCAAAGGTAAGCACGGTACGAAAACGGAATTTCAATAGTAACCGCCCGCCAATGATGCTGGAAAGAATCATGCCGACCATCATCGGAGTCATGGTCGATCCCGCTTTTGTTGGTGAAACTCCCAGTACACCTTGCATGAACAGCGGGACGAACATGATTGCCCCGAACATGCCAAGGCCAAGCAGGAATCCCAAAATATTCGTGGTGGAAAAAACTCTATTTTTAAAAAGGGATAAATCAAGGATCGGTTCGACTGCTCTTCTTTCAAAAATGATGAATAGAGTAATGAAGACAGTGGTGCTGCCGAAAATCAAGAAAGATTCCAGTGATAACCATTCAAATTTATCACCACCGAAAGTCAAGCCCAGCAGTAACAGCACAATACCAGGAATCAAGGTGAAAATCCCCAGGTAATCGATATTCACCTTCTCTGCTTTCCTTATGGCTTCATGTTTCAATCCCACATAAATCAAAATGGCAGATAGTAAGCCCGTCGGTACATTGATCAAAAAGATCCAATGCCAGCTGATATGGTCAACGATCAGGCCGCCCAGAAAAGGACCGATGACGGAACTTAAACCAAAAAGAGCTCCAAATACACCCTGCCATTTGGCTCTTTGTTCGGCAGAGAATATATCGCCGATGATCGTTTGGGATAAAGGCATGATCATCCCGCCGCCGATTCCCTGCAGCCCTCTATAAATGATCAATTGCTCCATCGAAGTGGCTGTGGCACATAAAAACGAACCAATCGTGAAAATGATCGTACCAAGCAGATAAAGGGAACGCCTGCCATATAAATCAGATAGCTTTCCCACAATGGGTACGACAGTCGTTGAGGCTATTAAATAGGCAGTCGTCACCCATGCAAAGATGGTAAAGCCATTCAATTCCCCGATAATTGTCGGCATGGCCGTACCGACGATCGTCTGTTCCAATGAACTGAAAAACATTCCTATGATCAATCCTGTTAAGACTAGCTTGGTATTAACTGCTTTTTTTTCCGTTTGCATATGATTTCTCCATTCCTGGAATTTTATTCCTTATTGATTTTGTGACTGATAGGTCAAAATTATAAATCCGAAATGACCATTTAGTCAACGGTTTTTTCACTGAAAATTTCAATTGAAGTTGGATATCAAGATTCATCCATAACAATTAAGTAATTCGACCAGAAACCACCAAATCCTTCCTGATTAATATTTCCAACGTGTTTCCATTTATGATATCCGATATAATAAGAAGGAATATAGATGAACTTATGATTGGAAGTGTAAGATATGAATAAAAAAATCGGGTTTATTGGATGCGGCAAAATGGGTGAGGCAATGCTTGAGGGCATGTTGCTTGCAGAGGTCATTTCACCTGAAGGGATCATGGTCAGTACTGCGAGTGCGGAAACCAAAACTAAAATCACCACGAAATATAACGTTAAAGGCACTTTGGATAATATAGAGGTTGCTGGTTTTGCAGACATTCTCTTTCTAGGGATCCAACCTGCCATGCATAAACAAGTGCTTGAAGAAGTGAAGAATCATGTGAAAGAAGAAGCTGTAATCATTACCATGGCAGCTGGGATAACTATATCTTTAGTGGAGGGCAGCTTCGGAAAAAAAGTGAAGGTTATCCGGACGATGCCAAACACTCCTTCGCTTGTCGGTGAAGGCATGACGGCCATGAGCATCAATGCTGAAATTACCGATGCTGATATAGAGGATGTGACTTTTTTGCTGAATAGTTTCGGTAAAACGGAAATCCTCCATGAAGATTTGATGGACGCAGTACCAGCCATCAGCGGTTCGTCGCCTGCTTATGTATACATGTTCATCGAGGCGCTGGCTGATGGAGGGGTCCGTGATGGCATTCCACGGAAACAAGCGTACCGAATGGCAGCACAAGCTGTAATGGGGGCTGCTAAAATGGTACTGGATACGGAAAGGCATCCTGCTGCTTTAAAGGATGATGTCTGCACGCCGGGAGGGTCAACGATAGCTGCGGTAGCGTCTTTAGAAGAGAATCAGCTAAGATCCAGCATTCTGCAAGCAATGAAGTCCTGCACGGATAAAACGAAAGGCTTCAGTAAGTGAAGAAAGATGGATTGCCTATTGGCGGGCAATCTCATTTTGTATAATATTTTCAAAATATTTGGTAAAAAAAAGAGGGGGGCAGCATAATGAATGGTTATATAGAAGAATTAAGGAAGATATTGACGGAAGAACAAGTAACGGTGAATGAAACATTATTGGAACAGCATAGCCATGATGAATCCTACCATACACCGCATTTACCGGATATGGTCATATACCCAAGGGATACTGCGGAGGTAAGTGCAGTCATGCGGTTTGCGAATGAGCATGAAATACCGGTCATTCCTTTTGGATTGGGTTCAAGTTTGGAGGGGCATGTCGTTCCTGTCAAGGGAGGAATTTCCCTGGATTTGTCCTTGATGAATCAAATATTGGAAATCAGGGAAAATGATTTCCTTGTAAAGGTCCAACCAGGTGTAACAAGGACGCAACTCAATAAAGAATTGAAAAAATACGGTTTGTTCTTTTCCGTCGATCCTGGTGCAGATGCTACATTGGGAGGGATGGCAGCTACGAATGCAAGTGGTACGACCTCGGTCAAATATGGGATAATGCGGGATCAAGTCAGGGATCTGGAAGTGGTTTTAGCAAACGGTGAAGTCATTCATTCCGGAAGTTTAGCGACAAAGTCATCTTCAGGCATTCATTTGAATGGCTTGTTTGTCGGCTCTGAAGGTACGCTAGGTGTATTTACTGAACTGACATTAAAGGTATATGGCATTCCTGAAGTCACAATGGCTGGAAGGGCCTCATTTCCAACCGTCGAACAGGCAGTATCGGCGGTTAATGGGATCATGCTTGCTGGAATTCCGATTGCACGAATTGAATTGGTTGATGCCGAGTCCATAAAAAAGGTTAATCAATTCATGGACAAATCCTATGATGTCAAGCCAACTTTATTCCTCGAGTTTCATGGGAATTTTGCCGGACTGGAACAGGACGTCAAATTTGCCAAGGAAATCGTAAGTGATTTTGGCTGTGGCGATATTCAGTTTGAAACTGATTCAAAAGCACGGAATGCCTTATGGGAAGCACGCCATAACCTCGCTTACGCATTCATTCACAGCGCACCTGGAAAGAAGCTGATGGTGACCGACGTAAGTGTGCCCCTTCATGAATTATCTAATGCCATACTGGATACAAGGAAGAAAGTCGAACAATCCAAAATGGAGGGTGCGATTGTAGGACATGTAGGTGACGGGAATTATCACGTATTGTTCATGATCGATCTGAAAAATCCTGAAGAAGTAAAAGAAGCGAAGAGGTTAAATGAAGAAATCGTCGAATATGCATTAACAAAAGGCGGTACATGTACGGGTGAACATGGAGTAGGACTTGGAAAATCGAAATATCAGCGAAGGGAGCATGGAGGAGCTTACGTAGTGATGAAAACGATCAAACAGGCATTGGATCCGAAAGGAATAATGAATCCTGGGAAGATCTTCATAGATTAAGAGGAATATACTATTTTGTAGATTAGTAATAACAACAAACAGACTTGATCCCATATAAAATATAGTGGAAATCTTGTCTATTATATGGGGCCAAGGCGAAAATGCCAATTATATATCACGGAATTTAAACATATATTCGCATAAAAATGATTTTCGTCTTTCATTCGGGCTATAATCGGAAAATGGTCCGTCCGATCTGATAATTCGACCTATATCTATATCTAGCAAAATCGCCTGAAGTACAGCTTTCAACGAGATTCTCGTACAAAAAAACAAGACTCCAGACAAGGTTGTGTCTGGAGTCTTGTTTTTTATTAAGCGTTAATGTTATTTGAATTTAAGGCATTTTCAACACTTACATAGTTGTAGCCAAGGTCTGTAGCAACTGCTTCGAACGTGATTTCACCGTTCGCTACATTGACGCCTTTTGCAAGTGCATCATTTTCAAGGATGGCTTTGATGGCACCTTTGTTTGCAATTTGAAGTGCAAATGGTACTGTTACGTTAGTTAATGCAACTGTAGAAGTTTGAGGCACTGCTCCTGGCATATTCGCCACTGCATAATGCACTACTCCATGTTTAACATAAGTAGGGTTATCATGTGTTGTTATGTGGTCGACCGTTTCAAAGATACCGCCTTGGTCGATTGCAACATCGACAATGACTGAACCAGGAGACATCGATTTAACCATTTCTTCAGTAACGAGCTTAGGAGCTTTTGCACCTGGAATCAATACAGCACCGATCACTAAATCGGCATCTTTGACTGCTTCCGCAATATTATAAGGGTTGGAGATAAGTGTAGTCAGTTCATTTCCGAAAATATCATCAAGCTGACGAAGGCGGTCAGGGCTTAAGTCAAGAATGGTAACATCTGCTCCTAATCCAATAGCGATTTTAGCAGCATTCGTTCCAACCATACCTCCGCCGACAACAGCGACTTTACCACGTTTAACTCCAGGAACTCCGCTTAAGAGTATTCCTTTGCCGCCGTTATTTTTTTCAAGGAACTGAGCACCGATTTGTGCAGCCATGCGTCCTGCAACTTCACTCATTGGTGTCAATAATGGTAGTGTGCGGTTTACTGCAACCGTTTCATAAGCAATGGCCAAGACACCGCTTTCTTTTAGGGCCTGAGTTAGTGCAGGTTCAGCCGCAAGATGTAAATATGTGAAAAGGATTAAATCTTTTCGGAAATATTTATATTCAGATGAGATAGGCTCTTTTACTTTCATGATCATTTCTGTGCTTGACCAAACGCTAGCAGCGTCCTCGACTATAACAGCACCAGCTTCTTGATATGATTCATTTGTAAAGCTGCTTCCTAGACCTGCGTTCATTTCGATTAATACTTCGTGACCTGCATTGACCAATGCCACAACCCCGGCTGGAGTGATAGCTACACGGTTTTCATTGTTTTTAATCTCTTTTGGAATTCCTATTCTCATCTTAATCCCTCCAATAATATGTTTTTACTATTTGTATAACAAGTATAGTTGGAAAAAGAAATAGTTAGTATGTGGAAATCAGAAAATTGAAAAAGGTGTATTTGTGGAATTCCACAAACGCAGTGTCAAAAATATGGGCTAGCCAGGAACAAGACCTTTTAAAAAGCTGAATTCAATTCTTTACAATAGGTTCTTGAATACGCTCTAAAATTCTTCTTTTCTTATATAGCATGATTCCCGTATCGGCTATATCGGCGATCATGGAACGATTTGTAAGGGCGCCAAAGATTATCCCGGCAACAGGAACCATTTGCATAAGTTTTTTCCAGCCAAACTGATCACGGTATGTATAAACGACTTCCCGCCAACCTTGCAGTTCGGATGCTATTTCCCTTTTTGATTGGGAATCGGTCTGGTCCATTTTCGACAATTCATTTAATAGAGCCTTTTTGCCGACAACATCCGATGTTGTGAATTGCAGACATTTGACGATGAAAATACGTTCTTGGCGATCTCTAGGATTGAAGCCATATGTGATGGCGATATCCTGAAGCGTTTTGATCGACATGCCGAGAAGAAGGGGGATGTCGATGGCCAAAGTGAAAATTCCGCCAATCCCTGTAGTGGCACCTTGAACCGTTGCCAATTTGCTGCCTGAATTTTTAATATCCTGACTCACGCTATCCATGATTTTGAGGGGGATGACTGAAACATCTTTCAGGGCTTTAATTTCCAACTCTGGAACCTTGGCTTGCAGCTGACTTAAAATATGAGTTTCTTTCGTTAAATATTTTCCGCCATTCTGAATGTAGCTGCCGATTTCATCAAGCATGACACCCAATTTTTTCTGAATGAAATCCGGTGTCAACTTATCCAATAGCTTGAAGGGAATCCGTCCGATCCGTTCCCAAAACCATAGTCCTTTCTGATCTTTTTCCCATTTTTCAATGATTGTTAATTCGTTTTCAAGCTCTTCTTTTGTTTCAAGTTTCATATGATCAACCTTTCCACACTTCTAGTATTCCATATCAGGGAATATATCATTAATTTTTCTTGTGAAATTCATCATATTGATTAAGTTTAATGTTAAGGAAGAGGGACATTTTTTGAATCGGGTCTTTTAGTCGAATATTTCCCACTTCAGAGATTCTTTTTAATCGGTAATTCAATGTATTCACATGGATATGAAGATTACTTGAAGATTCATTTGGATTGCAGTCTTTCTCTAGATAGACAGTGAGCGTTCGCAGCAATTCCGTCTGGTTTTTCATGTCATATGCTTTTAGCTTAAGGATGGATGGATGAACACGACGCTGTTTGTTGCTTGCGAGTGATTCAATCATTTGAAACATGCCAAGTTCTTCATAATGTAAAATGAGTTTCATGTCATCTGGGAAAATACTCTTCATTTTAAGGGTGTATTGAGCTTCTTCGTAACTTGATTTAACATCCATTAAATTTTTATACATATTGCCAGCCGTTCCAAGGATATGCTCAACACCGAAACGCTGCTTCATCTCCAGAATGAAAAAAGGAATGAACTCATAAATCGATGAAGTGAAAGATGGGCTGTTTTCCTGGTTGCCTCCCGCGAAAAGAATGAGCTTGTTATGGTCAATGGCAAATAAGGAACTGTTTATCTTCTGAGTGGTCGTTAACATGTATGAAATGTAGCGCTCCACTTCGCGATTGATCTCTTTAGGAAATTCGAATACCAATATGGAAAAAACCACTGGAACGTGGATGGAAAATTTCTTGAAATGTTCAATTATTTCCGATTCTTCTTGGTAGTGCCCGGTCAACATGCGCCAAAGGAACTCTTGATGACCTGCTTCTTTCCTTTTCTTTTTCAATTGCAATTGCTGTAACTGGTTCTTCGCCTCCTTGGCAGCGAATTGCAGAAATTTCATATCTTCTCCGGAGAAAGGTTCATTTACTTCCAAAGCCCAAATGAATCCAAGTACTTCATTATTTTTCCGGATGGAAACCGCAACCCTGTTACCGAGACCGACATCACTGATGGCCCCGATTTTAATGGGGGCATCTTCTTTCAATAATGCGGGGATGAAGCCATCTTTCCATAAACTGTTGATGACCTTTTCAGGGACACGTCTTCCGATTATAGTCATGATACGAGCCTGATCCGTAGTATCATCGTGTGTGCTATAAGCAAGTAAGCGGTGGTTACCGTCCTCGATCGTAATGGGGCAACCCAAAACAGAACTGATTCTATCGGCAAATTCCATCATATCTCCATAAAGGTCTTTAAAAATATCTCTATTTTTTTCGAATTCCTTCATTTTTATTTGCCCCTCGCTAAAAAAAATTCCTTCTTCTTGAATTTTAAACGTTTCCTATTAATAAGCATAGATAAATCCTTTGTTAAAAACAGAAAATCCCTACCGTGGAAACCGGAAGGGATTTTATTTTAGAATAAGAAGTTAATTAAAAGATAAAGCAAACCAGCTAATGTTGCCGAGATGGGAATGGTAATGAACCAAGTGATGATCATCCTTTTTGCCGTTCCCCATTTAACGCCCTTGACACGATGCGCAGATCCAACACCAAGGATTGAAGACGAAATAACATGGGTTGTACTGACTGGCATGTGTATGACTGTTGCGCCGAAAATGATGAAAGCCCCGGTTAAATCCGCTGCAACACCATTGACCGGACGGATTTTCATGATTTTACCGCCAACGGTTTTAATGATTTTCCATCCGCCGACGGAAGTTCCAAGCCCCATTGCTAGCGCACAGGAGAATTGAACCCAGAAGGGGATATCGGTACTTGATGCATAACCATTCGCAATGAGGGCCATCGTGATGATACCCATCGCTTTTTGTGCGTCGTTCGTTCCGTGGGTATACGATTGAAGTGCCGCAGTAGCAATCTGTATAGTACGGAATTTTTGGTTTGTTTTTGTCAGGTTATTATTTTTAAATACTACTTTAAAGATGCTGTATACGATAAACCCGATTGCAAAAGCAATTAGCGGGGAGAAGATCAAAGCTTGAAGAATTTTCATGAATCCTTCCCATTTAATGCCGGAGAAGCCTGCTGCAGCAATGGCGGCACCTGCAATCGAACCAATCAATGCATGGGAGGAACTGCTTGGTATTCCGTAATACCAGGTAAGAAGGTTCCATATGATAGCGGCAAGCAGAGCAGCCATGATTACATACGAACCATTCGGAAGCGTGAACGGATCCACGATATCCTTCGTTATGGTCTTCGCTACTCCAGTGAATGTCATAGCTCCGACGAAGTTCATGATGGCTGCCATGATGATGGCATGCCTAGGCTTCATGGCCTTTGTTGAAACGGCAGTCGCAATTGCATTGGCTGTATCATGAAAACCATTGATGAAGTCAAATGCTAAAGCAAAGAAAACGATTAATATTGTTAAAATTAATAAAGTATCCATTTATTGGGGTACTCCTTAGGCGTTTTTCATTATGATTGTTTCAAGTGTATTGGCCACTGCTTGACAGTGATCGGCGATCTCTTCAAGGCTTTCGTAAATTTCTTTATATTGAATGATCCTGATTGGATCTTTTTCAACTGTAAACAAGTTTTTGATTGATTGACGTTGGATTCCGTCACAAACTGATTCAAGATCTTTAATCTTGATTGCATTTTCTCGAATCATTGGTAATTTCTTAGTGGATAGTGTATCGACAGCATTTTCAATCTCATACGTACACTGTTTGATTGCATCCACAAACTTAAGCATATACTCATCTGCATTGACAATTGAGTACATCTCGAATAATGCTGCACAGTGTTCCAAACCGTCTATGACATCATCCATTCTCATGGTCAATTCAAGTATATCTTCGCGTTCGATAGGAGTGATGAAGGCATTGTTCAGCTCTTTAATCACATTATGAACCATTGAATCGCCTTTATGCTCATAGTCTTTCATCGTATCTGAAAATACTTTGAGATCGGAGATGTTTTTGAGTTTATAATCCGCGAAATAGTCAGCACCTTCTTTAAGGTTTTGAGCGATGTTAAAAAGCATTACTGCGAATTTGTCTTTTTTTGATTTAAAAGCCATTTTAAATCCTCCCAATTAGTCATGCAAATTTACGCACTTTAGTCGTACGCTTAGTATTAACAAATTGATTGTAACGAATTCATGTAGTATCCGGGAAGGTTTTTCGACGAAAATTTACAAAATCTTAATAAAACTTTATATAAAAACACAATGAAAATTAAAAATTGGGAAAAACCCTACAATTATAAGGGGTAATCTGTAGAAAAAAAGCCTTTCCAAAATGGAAAGGCAAAAATTTCTATAAAAATAAAGCAATTAAATAGTAAATGATTCCAGCTAAGGAAGCGGAAATTGGCAATGTAATGAACCAAGTGATCAACATGTTTTTTGCGGTTCCCCATTTTACCCCTTTGATGCGGTGTGCAGAACCGACCCCAAGTATTGAAGAAGAAATGACATGTGTCGTGCTGACCGGCATATGCAGGAAGGTTGCACCGAAAATGATGGATGCTCCAGTCATATCGGCAGCCACACCGTTAACCGGGCGGATTTTCATGATTTTACCGCCAACGGTTTTGATGATCTTCCAGCCTCCGATTGATGTACCAAGCGCCATGGCTATTGCGCATGATAGTTGTACCCAGAAAGGAACTTCAGAGGTAGAGGCATAACCGTTTGCGATTAAAGCCATCGTGATGATCCCCATGGATTTTTGAGCATCATTCGTTCCATGTGTATAAGACTGGATGGCCGCCGTGAGAATTTGTATTCTCCTGAATCGCTTATTGGTTTTTCCTAAATTATTATTTTTGAATACTACCTTGAAGATACTGTATACAATGAATCCAAGCGTGAAGGCAAGGATAGGGGATAGAATCAATGCTTGTACAATTTTAGTGAATCCATTCCATTTAATCGTATCGAATCCACTAGCCACGATGGCAGCTCCCGCTATTGAACCAATGATTGCATGGGAGGAACTGCTTGGAATGCCAAAATACCAAGTGATTAAATTCCATATTATTGCCGAAAGCAGGGCGGCAAGGATTACATAAGAACCATTGTTCAATGTGAAAGGATCAACGATATCCTTCGTAATGGTATGCGCTACACCGGTGAAGGTCAGTGCTCCTAATAAATTCATGACCGCAGCCATGATGATTGCATGACGTGGTTTAAGCGCCTTGGTTGATACTGCTGTAGCGATGGCGTTAGCCGTATCATGGAAGCCATTGATAAAGTCAAAGACCAAAGCAAAAATAATAATTAGCGCGGTTAAGATGAGTAGGCTATTCATACATGGAGGACTCCCTTGATTTCAAGTATGTAAAGTGTATATGGATTGTCGCCAATGAATGGGCAGGACAGTTTGCAACTCCTCAATATTAGAATGGGAGTTTTACATTTGATTATTCTTAAAATTTGGCACCTTCTTTTTTACTTGGTTTTAAGCCGAACTATTCAATTGTAACGAAGTTCATACCTATAAGGATAGATGTTTCGTCATTTTTTTACAAAATATTTAACTTAGTGAATGATTTAAAAGATAAAATGATCCCTTTAATATATATAAATGGTATGTAAGGGGGAGTTTTCGCTTAAGAAGGCTCTATAAATTCCGAGGCTTATGGTTAGAAATAGGGGGTGGAGGGATGTATAATTGGTAAATAAAAGTAAGGGGGAATGATGGAATGATTTCAAATATTGGGGAAACGATCACCTTACATAATGGAGTTAAAATGCCACAGTTGGGTTTCGGTGTATTTAAAGTGAAAAATGGCAATGAAACGGTTGAATCCGTCAAGAAAGCGATCGAAGTTGGTTATCGTGCGATAGATACGGCGGCCATTTATGAAAATGAAGAAGGTGTTGGCCAGGCGATTCGGGAATGCGGAGTGCCACGTGAAGAATTGTTCATTACGTCTAAAGTGTGGAATACAGAGCAAGGATACGAAACGACGCTCCAGGCATTTGATGATAGTTTACATCGCCTTGGTTTGGAATACCTGGATTTATACCTGATCCACTGGCCGGGAAAAGATAAATATCTGGAAACCTGGAGGGCATTGGAAAAGCTTTATAAGGATGGAAAGGTGAAATCAATCGGTGTAAGTAATTTCCATGTTCAACATTTGGAGAAGTTACTTGCAAACAGTGAAGTGAAACCGGTCGTCAATCAAATTGAATTGCATCCACTTTTGACTCAAGTCGAAATTCGTGACTACTGTGCAGAACATGAAATAAAGGTAGAATCTTGGAGCCCGCTGGGCAGAGGGAACCTATTGGAAGAGCCGACAATTAATCATATAGCGAAGAAGCACGGGAAAAGCTCAGCCCAAGTGTTGATTAGGTGGCATTTGCAACATGATCTAGTTGTAATACCTAAATCGATTACGCCGTCCCGTATCGAGGAAAATGCAGAGGTATTTGACTTTTCATTAAGCCTGAATGAAATGAATCAAATAGATGCCTTGAACAAAAATGAACGGTTCGGCAGCAATCCCGATGAACTTTTGTTCTAAAAAATACTGATAGAAGGGTGTCCCGAATGGGGCATCCTTTTTTTATTTTTCCTCATGAACATAATTGAGACAGTTATTGCTTATACTAACTATGTGACAAAGTTAAGCCTATGGTATACCCGTTTAATATGTCTAATAATCCTGTTTTCGTTGCCAAATATTTTTTAAAAAAATTAGGTTTTAGATTAATTAAACGGGGAAAATAATGAGTACAGCGGCAAACAAAAAGAAAAAATTCACTAACATGAGGATTGTCCAATCAGTTACTCAAGGGCTATAGCTAGCTAAATCTACCCAATAACTAAAACATTCACATTCATTAGATATTGTGCATTATCGGCATCATACCATTTGAATGTAAAAGTTAAAATTACTGAAAAAAGGCATGACAATATGGAAGTGATTTGATTTCTTGGAGTCTGCTGCAGAAATTGAAAAATAACTAATACTAAGGAGGAAATATATTATGGGATTTTTATGGTCATTAATTATCGGAGGTATCATTGGTTGGTTAGCAGGTATGATCGTTGGACGTGACGTACCATTTGGAATTATCGGTAACATTATCGCTGGTTTTGTTGGTGCATGGTTAGGTTCATTAATTCTTGGGAACTGGGGCCCTTCAGTAGCAGATTTCGCTATAATTCCAGCATTGATTGGTGCTATCGTGTTTGTTTTCGTCTTAAGCCTTATCTTAAAAGGCATGAGAAAAGCTTCATAAATGCAAAGATTAAGCTGGCCCAAGTGGCCAGCTATTTTTTTTGCAAAAATGGACAGATTTCGTCCTGGCATGCCTTTAAACCAATTCGCCCCAATCGTGGAAAGTCCTGCAGGTGGTGCACAAAAAAAATATGGGCAACAATTTCATACCAATGGAAGTAATAAGAACACCGTTCCCAATGGAACGGTGTTTATTCAGTTTAAATGGTGACATCGAATATTTCAGGTCTATCCATGAAAGGAGCTTCAATGCTCATTTTTTTTTCTGAAATGGGGTGGATGAATTCGATTTTCCTTGCATGCAGGGCTTGACGCGGAAATGTCTTTTTTCCGCCATACAAGGTATCTCCGGCCAAGGGGTGATTCAAATGACTGAAATGCACCCTGATTTGATGGGTTCGGCCGCTTTCCAGTGTACAGCTGACAAGCGTCAAGTTTTTCTTGGGATCGCGATTGAGTACCTGAAAATGGGTGACCGCAGTCTGGCCTGTAGGGGAAACCCTTCGTCTCGTGGCATGGTGTCGGTCGCGGCCAATTTTTTCTTTGATTTCGCCTTCGTTCTTTTTAATGTTTCCTTCGACTAAAGCTAGATATGTCCGTTTGATCTCCCTTTCTTCCAACATTCTATCCAGCATGGACCCTGTGAGGCGGTTTTTGGCAAAAAGGACCGCACCGGTGGTATCCTGATCAAGCCTATGAATATGCTTGATCATACAGGACTGGCCAGTTTTTTGAAGATGGTGCGCCACTCCATTGATGAGGGAGTGTGACTCACCCTGTTGAGAAGGGTGGGTATCCATTCCAGCCGGTTTATTGGCTATCAACAACACATCATCTTCATATATGATGGAAATTCCTAAGTCTGTCGCTTGAACTGTTTCATTTTCAGCGTGATCCAATAAAGGGATGCTAATCGTATCCCCTTCATTAAGAACAGTTGACCATGCGACGGAATTTCCGTTCACTGTCACTTCTTTACTCATCCTCCATTCATGGACTAATTTCTTTGGGGCCTTCCACCGCTCCCTAAAAAGCTTTTCCAATGTTAATCCATTCCAACTTTGAAGAACATCTATTTTTAAATGTTGGTTAGTTAATTTAAAATTTTCCAATTAGACTCCTACTTTCGACTACTTTGGTTTTATTTAAATGAAAAAAATATATAATAATTAAAGATAAATCGTGAAAAAAGTAACCTTGGACCTATTGCTGAAATTTTCGTGGTGGAAATTACCACATATTTTTTACAAAATTTATGTTATTCTATGGGGAAAGAAATCGCTTGTCCTAGAATATACATATAATAGATAGGTCTAACGGATCTGAAAAAAGGTGGTTTTTTTAGTGAAGACGGTCTTTTCTTCAACTGAAGAACAAGAGCAAGAAATAGCGAGTCTCGTTTCTCGTTTCTACGAATCTGTATTTCCAAAATACTTTACGGAAAGTGAAATTCTTCATTTTCGCGAGATTGGCGTTTTAGAACCCAATCAAAGTTCTGTTACTTACTTGGCAACATTAAGAGACGCATTTCAAGTAATGACATGCCTTCAAGTTCTTATGTCGATATTAGACAAACAAAAGAGAGAAGATTTTATAATGATGGAATCTAAATCTGAAGAATTGTTCCAACATAACATCACACTATTGAATGAATGCGGAATATTCTTCCCCTTTTATTATGACCATTTTTCAAGTATAAACCAAGAAGCGAATAATGATATGCAGATGATGGACATCCAGGTGGCGAATCAATATTTAGTATAGGGTAAAAAAAACGAGCCGGCTATAACGGGAGAAGCATTTCCGTTAGGGCCGGCTCATTTTTTCCATTCTTAATTAATATCATGGTCCTCGAACCATTTCTCGAACGTTACTTCATCATTAAAACCGACGATTCGCTCTTGTTCCTCACCATTTTTATAGTGAACGATGGTCGGGGTCTTTTTGATGCCATAATCGCTCCATCCTTGTTCAAACTCCAAAAGATTGAATTGAACAAGATCAATACCCAACTTCTCGGCCAAAGGTGCTACGACTGGTGTGGTTTTTTGACTGGTTGAATTCGTAGGACTATAGAAATAAACGGTCACGTCTTTACTATCTTGGAGGTCCTTCTCCAACTCTACAGGAAGGATCAAATTTTGATAATTGGGGTCATCCAGCTGATCGACAGTGGCAGGTTTAAGCTTATCCTTGCCGTATGGATTTCCTTTTGATTTTTCTTCTTTTTTCATGTTTGTAAAAACGCCCAGCAGGACAAAAAGGGCGACGATTATCACTAAAAATATAGCCATTTTCTTCATTAACCTGCAACCTCCTTGGATCTTGTCCATACGATGTAAATAATAATGACGAATGCAGTCAAGGCTAGAACGTGATGGTGATGAAACCAATACGTTTATATATTGTCCTGTACATGGAACCCTTCCTCATGCAAGGGTGTGTTCGGGAAAGAATGAAACCTTTGCAAAATAATGATACGTGAAAATGTATCCACCGATGCTGTTACTATCCTGGTAAGCAAATCCAATGATCTTATCGAATGATTGCAATTCCTAAAATGATCGTAAAAGGATACGTCGCTGATACCAACAGAGCGCAAACGGTTCAATTTGCTTAATTTCAGAGAAATAAAAGCTTCCAAACATAGCAATGATGGAGCAGCCAAGGCCAAAGTTAATAGGTTTTCCCCATTGCAAATAGTCTTGTTCATGGTTCCTCTTCCCCATCTCTTTTTGCTCTCATGAAAAGTATAGTATGTATGGACGGGGTCTGTAAAATATATATTCTTTTTATCGGGGATTGAGTATGGTTTTTATCCATGCAATTTTGAAATACATGGGTAGGTTCAGTTGTTTTAATTTTTGAATAAGGGGTATAATTCTTATGGAAGAGATTAAAGGAGTATGAGGAAAATGCCCAATTTGGACCTGCATAAATATGAAAAAATAATGGAAATACGTAATATGAGGCTAGGAGACATAGATGAAATAATTGCTTTGCAGTCGAGTTGCTTTCCTGGAATGGTTCCCTGGAAGCGAGATCAGCTTGAGAGTCATCTGGCAATTTTTCCGGAAGGACAGTTTGTGGCTGAATATGATGGAAAAGTGATTGGCTCATGTTCCAGTCTCATTATTAATTTTGACGAATATGATGACCGACATACATGGGATGATGTAACAGATAATGGATACATCACGAATCATAATCCGGACGGTTATAATTTATATGGGATCGAGGTCATGGTCCATCCTAAATTCCGCAGGATGAAAATAGGTCAAAGACTATATGATTCACGAAAAGAACTTGTTGCCCATTTGAATTTAAAAAGCATCATTATCGGCGGCAGGATCCCCAATTACCATAAACATGCGGATGAACTGTTACCAAGGGAATATGTGAAAGAAGTGCAATTGCATAAAATATATGATCCGGTTCTTTCGTTCCAGCTTTTAAATGGGTTCACGCTTATGAGGATCAATCCGAATTATTTACCGGATGATCTGCAATCGAATAAGTATGCTACGCTCATGGAGTGGAATAACGTCGATTATCAACCGAAAACAAAACGTTATTATAAAACATCAGAACCGGTAAGGGTTTGCGTCGTGCAGTACATGCTGCGTAAAATCGATTCATTCGAAGACTTCGCTAACCAAGTCGAGTATTTTACCGACGTTGCTTCGGATGCCAATGCGGATTTCGCCGTGTTCCCGGAATTATTCACCACCCAGCTGATGTCTTTCTTGAATGAAAGATCACCAAGCTTGGCTGTACGGAAACTGTCGGATTTCACGGAGCAGTACATTGAATTGTTTACCACTTTAGCTGTAAGGTATAACGTCAATATCATCGGCGGCTCCCATTTCGTAAAAGAAGATGATGATAATATCTATAATATCGCTTATTTATTCCGTCGCGATGGAACGATTGAAAAGCAATATAAAATTCATATCACACCAAATGAAAGAAAATGGTGGGGAATTAACGCTGGTGACCGCGTTCGAGTCTTTGATACGGACTGTGGAAAAATCGCCATACAGATTTGTTATGATATTGAGTTTCCGGAACTCGCCCGGATTGCTACCGACATGGGAGCCAAAATCATATTCACTCCATTTTGTACGGAAGACAGGCAAGGCTACCTGCGAGTTCGTTATTGTGCTCAGGCCCGTGCCGTGGAAAACCAAATTTATACCGTCATTTCCGGAACGGTCGGGAATCTTCCGCAAACGGAAAATATGGATATTCAGTATGCCCAATCGGGAATCTTCGCTCCATCGGATTTCGAATTTGCGCGTGATGGCATAGTCGGGGAAACCAGCCCGAACCTTGAGATGGTCCTGATTGGCGATGTTGATTTGGAGATCTTAAGGCGGGAGCGACAGTCCGGTACTGTAAGGCAATTGAAAGATCGCCGCCATGATATATACAATCTGCATTACAAAGATGGCGAAAAATAAAGAGGTAAAAGAGCTCGTGATGTGAAGAACGCTAGAGGTGGTTCTTTTCATTACGAGCCTTTACTTCATTTATTGGAATAAATATGATAATTTTGTATATGTAAGGAAGATACATAATCATTACTAATAAGGCGTTGGGAGGAGATGTTGGAGATGGATTGGAAATCTTTATATACCACATGGGCAGGGTACCAGAATTTAAATGGGGAATTACGTGTCCTCCTTGAGGAAATGCAGCGGGATGAAGCAAAACTCGAAGATGCCTTTTATAAAAATTTAGAATTTGGAACAGGCGGGATGCGTGGGGAAATCGGAGCGGGAACGAACCGGATGAATCTTTACACTGTAAGGAAGGCTACGGTTGGGTTGGCTCAATATATCTCTTCGTTTGGGGAAGAAGCAAAAGGAAGAGGGGCTGTGATCGCTTATGATTCGAGGCATAAGTCCCCGGAATTTGCACTCGAAGCAGCTAAGACCTTGGCTACATTTGGTGTGAAGGCTTATTTATTCGATGAATTGCGTCCGACTCCGGAATTGTCATTTGCGGTTCGCGAGTTGAATGCTTTTGCTGGAATCGTCATCACGGCAAGCCACAATCCGCCTGAATATAATGGTTACAAGGTTTATGGGCAGGATGGGGCACAATTACCCCCGGAAGCAGCCGATCAAGTGATCAGCTACGTGAATGCCATTGAAAATGAGCTTGAAATTCAGATTGAAGAAGCTGGTATCCTTAAAAGGAAGGGCCTCATCGAAATGGTCGGGGAGGAATTGGATGCGGCATATAACCGTGAGTTGCTCACAGTTCCCGAGAATCCGCAGCTTGCCGAGGAAATAGATGTGTCAATCGTCTTTACACCGCTTCATGGAACGGCCAATAAATCCGTCAGGCGCGCACTGCAAAGCTTAGGGTATCAAAATTTGCATATCGTCAAGGAGCAGGAATTGCCAGATCCGGATTTTTCGACAGTTAAGTCACCAAATCCTGAGGAACCAGCTGCATTTGAAATGGCCATCGAACTTGGAAACAAAGTGGAAGCGGATTTATTGATCGCAACGGACCCAGATGCCGACCGGCTTGGAATTGCCGTGAAAAACGAAGTAGGTCAATATGTTGTCCTGACTGGAAATCAAACAGGTGCACTTTTCCTGGACTATTTACTGTCCCAGAAAAATGAAAAAGGGAAGATTCCTCAAAATGGAGTCGTCTTAAAAACCATCGTCACTTCAGAAATCGGTCGGGCGATTGCCGAGTCATATGGCTTGAAGACGGTTGATGTACTTACCGGGTTTAAGTTCATCGCCGAGAAAATAAATCAATATCATGTAAGCGGGGAAAATAGCTTTTTGTTCGGATACGAAGAAAGCTACGGTTACCTGATTAAAGACTTTGCACGTGATAAGGATGCCATTCAAGCCGCAGTGCTGGCTGTTGAAGTCTGTGCTCATTATAAAAAGCAGGGATTGACACTATATGAAGGGTTACTGAATGTGTTTGAAAAATACGGCTATTACTTGGAAGGATTGCGTTCATTGACTTTAAAGGGCATAGAGGGAGCGAAACAGATTTCTGGAATATTGAATCAATTCCGTCAAAATCCCCCTTCCCGAATAGCTGGCATTCCGGTAGTTGCTGAAGAAGACTATCAACGCAGCAAAAAGCGTACATTACTTTCGAATGATGAAGATTTGATCGAGCTTCCGAAATCAAATGTATTGAAGTATTTCCTTGAAGATGGTACATGGGTTTGCCTCCGTCCTTCTGGCACTGAACCGAAAATTAAATTCTATTTCGGTGTCCAAGGTAAATCAATGCCAGAAGCTGAGTCCAAGTTATCGGGAGTCATGGAAGATTTCATGAGCAAGATTGAGGCGTTGGTTTAAATATATGAAAGCTAAACGAAGGACCCTTTTCGGTCTTTCGTTTTTTGTGATAGGAAATTTTCAGCAGCATGAATGATCAAAACTCTAGGAAATTCCGTTTCCGGTTTGGTATACTGTATTGGCGACTGATCTCGGAAAACATCGGGAATAATGGAGGTATAAATTCATGAAATTAGTAATAATTAACGGTTCACCACGTAAACAAGGGCGTACGGGGATAGCCTCACGCTACATATCCAAGAAATACGGAGCGGAACTTATTGATTTAAGCAATAGTGAAATCCCTTTATATTCAGGTGAAGGTGAGCAATATCAATTGGATGTGATTCAAGGTCTTCGGAAAAGCATCGAGGAAGCGGATGGCGTAATCCTGACCACTCCGGAATATCATGGTTCCATGAGCGGAGCCTTGAAAAATGCCTTGGATTTTCTAAGCAGTGAGCAATTCACGCATAAACCAGTTGCACTTTTGGCTGTCTCCGGCGGAGGTAAAGGTGGAATCAACGCCTTGAATTCCATGAGGACAGTGGGTCGAAGCCTTTATGCAAATGTGATCGCTAAACAATTGGTGCTTGATCCACATTGCTTCGATTACGAAAATGATGGTTTATTTGAAGAATCTGCCGTACTTGTAGAAGGTATGATTGAAGAGCTTAAAATGTATGCAACTTCATATACTGCAATGAAAAAATGATGAAAATGGGGGTCAGGTATTTAAATACCTGACCCTTCCTTGTTTATAGGGTTTCACCAGCCAAAGTTATATCCCCGATAATTAATCCTCTTGTATAAATTTTCCCGTTTTGCAAAAACTATAGTTGATTTTAGCTTGGAAGTTCACTTAAATAATCACTTGTTTGTTCTGCCGCATGATCCAGATAGCGAAGCAGTGCATACAGCTGGGATTGAATGATTTGATAATCATGCTCAAACCTGTAAGCATGCAAAAAATGTTCTATTTTTTTCGAAAGAAAGTGATCTTTCGTTCGAACCATCAATACTAACAAGCTGTCCCAATCAGAACGGTGTGTGTGAAACAATGCCTGATCATAATCAGCAATCCTCATGTTCTTCTCCCCCTTAATAAGGAGCTATTTGTATTTTGTTCAGATATGAAAGAACATTTCCTTACAATAAGTGGCGATGTATTTGGACCGCGGTTGTTGCTTTTTTCCTGAATAAAAATAAAAGGTGAGTGCATGAGGAAAATACTGGTAATAGGAATGTTGGTGCTGCTTTTTTTTCCTGAACCAAAGCTGGCGGCAAAAGTGTATTCCCCTGAACAGATGGAAATGGATCTGCAGGGAATCCAAAAGCAGTATGAAGTTAACGTTAAAATAATTGGACAAACTGAAAAAGGGAAAAATATAAAGGCAGTCAAATTAGGAAAAGGAAAAAGATCGATTTTGCTGGTGGGATCACATCATGGAAGGGAATGGCTCAGTTCCATACTTTTAATGCGCATGCTTGAAGAGTATGCAGCCGCCTATCAAGCGGGCAAACCAGTTGGAGAATACCGGACGGAATCATTAGATGAAGTGAGCATCTGGTTCATTCCGATGCTGAATCCAGATGGAGTAAGCATCCAGCAAGGAGATCTCTCCAACTTAAATGTTTTTGAAAAGGCTGCAGTATGGAAAATGAACCGATTTAGCAGGAATTGGTCCAGGTGGAAAGCCAACGCTAAAGGCATTGATTTAAATAGGCAGTATCCGGCTGGATGGCAAGAAGTCATGAGTGATGAAACAAAACCAACGTATCAATTTTATAAAGGCGGAAAACCATTAGAAGCAGCTGAAGTAAAAGCGCTTACGGACTTCACGAAGGAGATCGATCCCCTTATTGCTGTTTCCTACCATACCTCAGGAAGGGAAATCTTTTGGCATTACAAAAACAAACGGAAAAATATGGCGAGGGATTATGGGATTGCAAAAAAAACTGCCGAATTGACTGGATATGAACTGACCTTTCCGGAAAAAGAAGCGGTAGGAAGCGGATTTACGGATTGGTTCATCACTGAATTCCGCCGCCCGGGAATGACGATCGAGCTTAGTTATTTAGTGGATGAAACCAATCCGCCGTTGGCTGTGTTTCCTGAGGAGTGGAAGAGGAATCGATTGGTTGGAATCATGCTTGTAAAAGAAGCGGAGCAGCTGCATAACAACTGAACAATTTTACATAATAATAGTAAGCGGAAAGTATAAGGAGGAAAAGATTTTGAAAAAAGTCAGCGTGTTGCTAATGGGAATTTTTTTAATCATGCAAGCAGGTGCCATTTCAGCACATGCCCAAAAACCAGATTACGAAAAATACGGAAAGATTGCAATCACAGTTGTGCAGGCAGATTATCCTGAAGTTGAGATTAATGATTACGAATATAAGGGCAGAAAAACTGTATCGAAAAATCTCGTCGAAGACGTTTTCAGATTTTTGGTCGATGATAAAGGTCAGAAGTTCAATGTCATCGTGACCGTACAACATGATTTGAAAAATGAAAAATTACTTAGTTTGAAGGTCACGGAGCAAAAAGAGAAGTGAGGTCAGAACAAACGGAAAATTCAAGGTAGGCATCTTACGGGACATCTTCACCTCGAGAAGATGTTTTTTTCTGATTTCTTTTATAGGTTGTCTGGAAAATGGTGAATACCGGATTAGTTGTTAATTGAAAGTGATTCACATCCGTTCAGCTGCCATGAAGTTTTCATTGCATTTATGAGCAGCTAACCAGTATAGTTAGTATCAGATTGAAACAATAAGCTTGATTGTAGGGGTATTAGAAAATGAGAAGGTTTAAGAAAGTTTATGTGGAAATTACGAATATATGTAATTTGAAGTGTAATTTTTGTCCAAGTTCCAGCTTGCAAAGGACCCTGAAATTCATGGATCCTGAAGGGTTTACGGATGTAATCAAGAAAATCAAACCACACACCGATCATATTTATTTTCATCTGATGGGTGAACCATTTTTAAATAAAAATTTGGGTACATTCCTGGATATCAGTGCTGAAAATGACCTGAAGGTTAATATTACAACGAACGGTACTTTGATTCAAAAGGTCAAAGACAAGCTGCTCTCCAAAAAAGCCCTTCGGCAGGTGAATATTTCACTTCATAGCTTTGAGGCAAACGATACGAGCAATAGTCTAGATTCTTATGTCAGTAATATTGCCGATTTCATAAATGAAGCAAATGAAAAAAGCGAAGTGATTTGTGCCATTCGTTTATGGAATATGGATACGGCTGAATTAAAAGCGAGTAATGGCCTGAACGACGATATTCTTAGCATGCTGGAGGAGAAGCTTTCATTGGACATTCGCTTAAGTGAAGCTCTTCAGCAAAAGAATAATATTAAGTTGAAGGACCGGGTTTATATAAACATGGCCGAAAAATTCGAGTGGCCGGAATTGGACCGTGACATTATCGATGAAAATATTTTCTGCTATGCCCTTAGAGATCAGTTAGGCATCTTGGTGGATGGTACAGTGGTACCTTGTTGCTTGGATAGTGAAGGGAAAATACCGCTTGGAAATATATTCGAAACATCACTTGAAGACATTTTAAATGGTGAACGGGCGAAAAATATGTACGATGGTTTTTCAAGAAGATGTGCAGTTGAAGAATTATGTAAACGCTGTGGCTATGCAAAGCGCCATAAAAAATAAGATTAAGAAAAACCACGGAGTCCATCTTCGTGGTTTTTTGTGTGATTGAATGATATTGCTCCTTATTTTTTATTAAAAATTCAGAATATTATTGTTTTATTGGAAGTCCCGTGATAAAATACTCACTATTATTGATGAAGTAATAACTTCATATTGTCATATAAAAAGTATTGGATTCATATCTTGCTTCAGAGGGGATGTTTTATGGATTTACAGCAAAAGGTTAAAGAAGTATTCCCTAGTTTATCCACTGGTCAAAAAAAGGTAGCAAAATACTTGTTAGTGCATTCACATACATTTGCAGTCACTTCAGCTCAAGAGCTCGGTAAGGATATAGGGGTGAGTGAAACGACCATCATCCGCTTTTGCTATTCATTGGGGTTAAGTGGATATGCGGAACTTCAAAAACTTATTCGCAATCAATTGATATACGAGAGCAGCAGTTTGAATGAATATCATTCTTCAAAACTTGAAGCCGCGAATCAGCCAAACTTCATGGCTCAGGTGATGGGGCAAGATATCATCAGCATTGAAAAGACAATGAATAATTTATCAAATGAAGATTTCTCCAAAACAGTTGATAAATTGGCGGCAGCTGACAATGTTTTGATATCCGGACACCGGTTATCATTTTCGGCAGCACATTGGTTAACCTTTACGCTGAGGCTTGTTAGGGAAGAGGTCCATTTATATAGGCCTGATACAGATGATATATTTTTACTGTTGAATAAAATGACTGAAAATTCCGTTTTCGTATCCATTTCTTTTCACCGTTATGTTAAAGAGACTGTGAAAATCACGGAAATGGCAAAAAAAGCGGGTGCATTTGTAATTGGTGTTACAGATTCTGAATTGGCTCCAATTGCTGAATACGCTGACATATTATTGCCCATTTCAACACCCAGGACTTCCACTATCGATACGGCACCGGTGTTATTCTCATTATTGAATAGTTTAGTAGCTGGTGTATCGATTAAGGACGAACAGGGTTTCAAAGAAAGAAAAGCTATATATGATGCGTTCAATCAAGACGAATTTTTCTTTTGAGAGATTAAATTTCCATCAGTTCGGTGAACAAGCCGATTAAACCGGGATACAAGGGGGAGACAGAAATGGATATCACACAATCTATCGAAAAATTAAGGCCTCGTATACTCGATATCTTTGAGCATTTACACGCGCATCCTGAAACGAGTTGGAATGAAGTGAATACGACAGCTTTCATTTCAAATATTTTAACGGAAAATCAGTGTGCGGTGAAAACATTCAAGGACTGTACAGGAGTGATTGGGGAAATCGGGGATGGGGATTTCACGGTAGGGTTACGATCGGATATCGATGCACTTTGGCAGGAGGTGGATGGGACGTTTCAAGCCAATCATTCCTGTGGACACGATGGGCATATGACCTTGGCACTTGGAGTATTCCTGGTATTGAAAGAAATGGACTTCCATCCAAGAGGCAAACTTAAATTCATTTTTCAGCCTGCTGAAGAAAAAGGTACGGGCGCCTTGAAGATGATTGAAGAAAAAGTATTGGATGATGTCGATTTCCTTTATGGGGTGCACTTAAGACCGGTTGAGGAAGTGAAGGATGGGCAAGCGGCACCAGCCATTGTCCATGGTGCCGCTCAGTTCATTAAAGGAGAAATAGCGGGGACTGATGCACATGGGGCCAGACCGCATCAAGGGCAAAATGCCATCGAGATAGGAGCAGCCTTCATCACTTTGTTGAATGGTATCCATCTCAATCCATCCATCCCTTATTCGGCAAAAATGACCCAGTTTTTTGCTGGAGGGGAAAGCTCAAATATCATCCCTGGGAGAGCCACTTTCTCATTGGATTTACGGGCACAGGATAATGCAATGATGGAAGAGCTCACCAAGAAGGTGGAGAAGGTTGCAGAATCTTTGGCGATTGTCCATGGAGTCGAAGTGAAACTCGAACCGGGAACCAATGTTGCCGCAGCAACCGTGAACGATCAAGCCCGGGACATAATGTCTGAAGCGATAGCCGATACAATCGGGGAAGAAAATCTGGTAGCGCCTGTCATTACGACAGGAGGAGAGGATTTTCATTTTTATACGTTGAAAAGACCTGAACTGAAAGCGACGATGCTTGGATTGGGCTGTGATTTGGCACCAGGGCTCCATCATCCGAACATGACGTTCAACAAAGATGCTTTGTTATCGGGGATTGAAATCCTGGCCAAAGCCATCATACTGACTTTTGAGAAATATGGGGAGGGGGGACACTTACATGACTGATGAACTAATCATTAAATCACTATCAACACTTGAGGATTTACAAGAAGTGCAGCGACTGGAAGTCCTTGTATGGGGCATGGATTGCGTTCCCATCCATCAGACGATTACGGCAGTCAAAAACGGCGGGCTTGTTTTAGGCGGCTACATCAATGGCCAGTTAGTCGGGTTTCAATACAGTTTTCCGGGTTTCAAGGATGGAAGGTCATATCTTTGTTCACATATGTTAGCAATCCATCCGGCCCATCAAAAGAAGGGCTACGGCAGATTACTTAAACTTGCGCAAAAAGAAGAAGCACTGAAAAAAGGTTACGACTTGATCACATGGACGTATGATCCATTGGAAAGTGTGAATGCAAACTTGAACATCGGTAAGCTAAAAGCTGTTTGCTCTACCTATATGGATGATTGTTATGGAAATATGAATGATACCCTAAATGAAGGATTGTCCACTGATCGATTCATGGTGGAATGGAATATACGCCAGGAAGCAAAGGAAGATACTCCGCTTCCAGATAAAGCCACACACATCGTAACGACAGGAATGAATGACCAAGGCTTTCCTTACATCAAGGATTATCATTTTGAAAGCAATTCAGAGGTGATCGCCATACCCATTCCGACAGATATTCAACAAATCAAAAAGACTGATCTCAGCCTTGCGATTGATTGGCGGTTAAAAACCGGTGAATTATTCAAAAAGCTTTTTGCCAAAGGATATGTTGCAGCCGGGATTGAACGGGAACAAGGTGAAATTATTCAAAACTATTTATTAAAAAAACAAGAATAAGAGGGGAATCGGGATGAAAATAACAGAAGTGCGTTTACGTCATTTAAATATGGATTTGGTAGCTCCCTTTACAACAAGCTTTGGAACGTTTGTGGATAAGGAGTTCATTCTTGTGGAAGTGAAAAATGGAGAGGGGCTTTCAGGTTGGGCTGAATCTGTGGCGTTTTCAGCACCTTGGTATAACGAAGAAACCATAAAAACCAATTGGACCATGCTGGAGGATTTCCTGATACCGCTTGTATTGGATAAAGAAATAGAGCATCCCCGTGATGTATCGGATATGTTCTCGCATATTCGTAAGAATAATATGGCGAAATCGGCAATCGAGGGAGCCATCTGGGATTTATACGCAAAAGAAAATAATATCCCATTAAGCATGGCTTTAGGCGGGGAACTGGAAAAAATCGATGTTGGGATCAGTATCGGCATCCAAAAAACGGTACCTGAATTACTGGCGAAGATAGAAGCTGGATTGAAGGATGGGTATAAAAGAATAAAAATGAAAATCCAACCAGGCTGGGATGTAGATGTAATCAGGGAAGTGCGCAACCGATATCCCGATGTCCCGATCATGGCAGATGCAAACTCCGCTTACCGCCTGAAAGACATCGAATTACTGAAACAGCTTGATCTTTTTGATTTAATGATGATCGAGCAGCCTTTGTCATCAGATGATATTGTCGATCATGCCACATTACAAGCGGAAATCAAAACACCGATTTGCTTGGATGAAAGCATACATTCCGTGGAAGATGCAAGAAAAGCCCTTGAATTGGGAAGCTGTAAAATCATTAATATTAAGATCGGCAGGGTTGGCGGTTTAACGGAAGCGATGAAAATACATGAATTATGTAAAGAAAGGAATGTACCGGTTTGGTGCGGAGGCATGTTGGAATCTGGTGTGGGGCGTGCCCATAATATCGCATTGACAACACTTGATAACTTCACGATGCCTGGTGATACGGCAGCATCAACGAATTATTGGCATAAAGACATCATCCAACCGGAGGTTACAGTGGAAGGTGGAGTCATATCGGTTCCAAAGGCGGCAGGCATTGGCTATGAAGTCGATTACGCTGCGGTCGATGAATTCACTTCCTATAGTAAAAGATATACCAAATGATAAATGTATAAGAGTTGAATATAAAAGAGCCTCCCAGCTTCATGGGCTTCGGTCCGTTAACTTGAAGCAGGGAGGAGATTGAAAGAACTGGATAATGATGAAAGGGAAGATATTTCTTTTACCTTAAATTGTCAGAATAATCATATAATTAAGGTGGTATGTGATATGAAAAACAGTGTAAATCTTGCAGGTGCCTATATTGGAATCATCATTGGAGCAGGTTTCGCTTCAGGACAAGAAGTATTACAGTTCTTCACGAGTTTTGGAATCTACAGTGTATTGGGAATTTTGGTGGCAACAGCTTTATTCGCGTTTTTAGGCATGCAAGTTACTCAATTGGGGAGCACTTTCCAAACACGCTCCCATAAAAGCATCATCGATCATATTTGTGGCCGCTATATAGGCAGGGTGGTCGATATTATTATTACATTTTTCTTGTTTGGCGTTACAGTCATCATGATTGCCGGTTCCGGAACGATTTTTGAAGAACAATTCGGGATTCCAGGTATAGTTGGTGCAATCGTCATGACGGTGCTCACGATTGGTACTCTTTTACTAAATGTTAACAAAATAATGTCCATCATAAGTGCCGTAACCCCGTTTTTATTTGTTATAATGATCATTATTTCAGGTTATTCATTTTTTACATCCGATCTAAGTTTCAATCAAATCATTTCATCTTCAAGTAAAGGGACGGCAGCAACCGGAAATTGGATGATGGGGTCATTACTTTATGTTTCATATAATATGACTGCCGGAATTGCCATGCTAGCCGTAATGGGAGGGACCCTCAAGAATAAGAAAGAGGCTGGTATGGGAGGGGTTCTAGGAGGTATCGGATTGGGGATTTTGCTATTCTTGATCAATTTGGGGATGATGTCCGACTTGAAGGGCATAGAAAGCTCAGGTATGCCTACCCTTCATTTAGCAAATCAGATTTCTCCATGGTTGGGATATCTCCTATCAATCATCCTTTTAGGAATGATTTATAATACAGCTGTCGGGATGCTGTATGCATTCACCGCCAGGTTGGTGCCTGCTGAAACGAAACGCTTTAAAATATCCGTGATCATGGTCGGGGTCCTCGCGTTCCTTGCAAGTTTCGTTGGCTTTATTGAATTGGTTGGGACGGTATACCCAATCACAGGGTACTTAGGTTTTGTAATCATAGCAGCGCTCATCATTTCCTGGGTCCGTTCAAAAACGAAAAAAGAGGCTGTGAATACGGAATTAGTGAAATTTTAATATCCATAAGTTTGAGTGCAGAACTGCATGAAACATTTGGCCTGACATCTTCTTTTATGGAGGTGTTTTTTTTCTGTTATCGAGGACCTTTACTCATGATCACGGCATTTTTCCTCCTTTTTTTCATACATTAGTTTAAAGGCGGAAGACAAGGGGGATATCGGATGAATGAAGCGGAGCAAAAGGCTCTGGAATATGCCATTAGTGAAATTACAGAAATAGCAACTGGGTTCGGGTTGGATTTTTACCCGATGCGTTATGAAATTTGCCCTTCAGAAATCATTTATACATTTGGTGCCTATGGGATGCCGACCCGTTTTTCTCATTGGAGCTTTGGGAAGCAATTTCATAAAATGAAGCTGCAGTACGACTTTGGATTAAGTAAGATCTATGAACTGGTCATTAACTCTGATCCTTGTTACGCTTTTCTGCTGGACTCCAATTCACTTGTACAAAATAAATTGATTGTTGCGCACGTTTTGGCGCATTGTGACTTCTTTAAGAATAATATCCGTTTCAATAATACTAAGAGGGATATGGTAGAAAGTATGTCGGCAACGGCAGAAAGAATCCGTGAATATGAAATCCTGCATGGCAAAAAGGAAGTGGAAACCTTCCTCGATGCACTTTTAGCCATTGAAGAACATATCGATCCGTCGCTGATGAGACCGAAACTTGCCTGGACGATGGAAGATGAGGAAGAAGAAGAGGAAGTAAAACCGACAGCCACACAATACGATGATTTATGGAACCTTGATAAAAAGGATAAACCGAAGCAATCGAACGTTAAAAAGAGAAAAAAATTCCCGCCAAGGCCTGAAAAGGATATTATGCTTTTCATAGAACAGTACAGCAGGGATTTAACCGATTGGCAACGGGATATCATGACGATGATCAGGGAAGAGATGCTGTATTTCTGGCCGCAGCTGGAAACGAAAATCATGAACGAAGGCTGGGCATCCTACTGGCATCAGCGCATAATCCGTGAATTGGATCTATCCTCAGGGGAAGCCATTGAATTCGCAAAACTGAACGCAGGCGTCGTTCAGCCATCACGGACCAGCATCAATCCTTATTATCTTGGATTGAAAGTGCTTGAAGATATTGAAGAACGCTATGATAATCCAACTGAAGAAATGATCAAGCTGGGTGTCAAGCCTGGATCTGGCCGGGAAAAGATGTTCGAAGTCAGGGAAATCGAATCGGATATTTCCTTTCTCCGCAATTATTTGACGAAAGATCTAGTCATGCGGGAGGATATGTACTTATTCCAAAAGCAGGGCAAGGATTATAAAATCGTCGATAAGGCATGGGAACATGTTCGTGATCAACTCGTGAGTATGAGGGTTAACGGCGGTTTCCCGTATATCACAGTAAATGATGGGGACTTCATGCGCAATGGGGAACTGTATCTAAAGCATTGGTATGAAGATATTGAACTGGATCTGAAGTACCTCGAAAAAGTCATGCCATATATCCATCAGCTCTGGGGCCGCTCCGTTCATATGGAATCAGTCATAGAAGGAAAAGAAGTCCTGTTTTCCTATGATGGAAAAGGTATTCACCGGAAATATTTATAAAGCAGAAAAAACTGCCGATCACTCGGCAGTTTTCTTGTTTCAAGCTCTATTACTCGTTAAGAGCTACTTTGCATAAAGAATCAATTATACTTGTAATATGCAACTATTAATGTTATAAACCGATTATAGAATTTTGAAAAAACTCATTTAGCAAACGGAGGGGAAAAGTATGATCATTCGTGAAGCGATGGAAACGGACATAGTTTCCATCAAAGAAACTTACAATCAAGGGATTGAGGATCGGGTTGCCACGTTAGAAACTGAAACGAAGGACCAAACCTACATGGAGGAATGGTTTGCCAAACACATGGGACGATATAAGGTCATTGTCGCTGAGCATGAAGGGCAGATTGTTGGATGGTCTTCTTTAAACCCATATAACAGCCGCGATGCTTATAAAGGGGTTGCGGATTTATCCGTTTATATCTCAAGAGATCACCGAGGAAAAGGGATTGGCGGTTTATTGCTGCAATCCATCGAAAAGCTCGCAAAAGAAAATGATTTCAATAAAATTGTGTTATTCACTTTTCCCTTTAACCAGATGGGTCAAGGATTGTACAAAAAACGGGGGTATCGCGAAGTAGGAGTGTTTAAGAACCAGGGAATTTTAGACGGGGAATTTGTCGATGTGATGGCTATGGAGAAATTACTTTAAATAAAAATTAGGGGGGAGGAGGATTATGACAGTGAACCATTCAAGCGTATTTCTGTTGGTTATTTTGATGCCTATTTCAAGCTGGTTTTGGCTTCTCGTGAACCTGTGGTGGAAAAGGCAAAAGAATTCATTGAAACCAATTTTTTTAAAGGCGAAGCGTGTTATTATGGCGAGCAAGCTCACCGAAATTTCATGACGGCTTTTAATAAACTAAAAGGATAAATAAAAAATAGTTGAATTAAATAGTTGCAAAATGCAAATAATCAGCGTATAAATAAAAGTGAGGTGACAGTAATGGAAAATGAAAACCTTAGAGGTCTCTTCCAACTCTTAACTAGACGTTTTGGATTATTGAATAAAAATTGTTGCAGCGCAGATGGAATTGAGATATCCCTTGTTCAAAGCCATATCCTGTATGAAATAAACCGACAAAACCACGCTTCGATCCAGCAAATTGCAGAAACCCTGGGAACGGATATCACGACGTTCAGTCGACAAATCCAATCCCTTATAAAATTAAATTTAGTCACAAAAACTCCCGATGCGGAAGATAGGAGAATTTCTATCCTTTCTCTGACCGATGAAGGTGTGAAAGTCAACCAAACCATCGATCAGCAAATGAATGATTACTTGAATGAGATTTTCAAGACGATGAATGAATTTGAAAAGGAATCAGTCGTGCGTTCTCTACAACTGCTTAATGATCGAATGCTGAAGTCTTCGGTATGTTGTACTACTCCATGGGGGTAGTATAATTTTTCGAGAATACTTGCAAAATACAACCTTTTTTTTAAAAAAATAAAAATATAGGAGGGAATCAGGATGAGTCAATTTGATAAAAGCGCATTACCCGTAGCAATTATAGGAGGAGGTCCTGTGGGGCTGGCCGCGGCCGCTCATTTACTAAAAAAAGGGGAAAAGTTTATCGTATTGGAAGCAGGGGAATCGGTGGGTTCAAGTATGCTGGAGTGGGGACACGTTCGAATGTTTTCTCCTTGGCAGTATAACATCGATCAAGCAGCAAAGGAATTACTGGAGAACGCTGGATGGACGTCACCTGACGAGAAAGCTTTGCCGACAGGTCACGAATTGGTAGAAGAATACCTTTTGCCGCTAAGTAACCTTCCAGAAATAAAAGAACAGATTATGTTACAAGCAAAAGTAGTCGGTGTTGCCAAAAAGGCTCACGATAAATTAAAAACAGGAAAACGGGACACTGCTCCCTTTCACCTGTATGTAGAAGTGAATGGTGACACAACAGTAATTGAAGCGAAAGCTGTCATTGATTCATCAGGTACTTGGACAAATCCAAACCCCATCCTATCAAATGGTATCTGGACGAATATGGAGAGACAATTACACAATCAAATCCACTATGGCATTCCAAACGTCGAACAACTAGAAAATAGATATCAAAATAAAACGACCGTGGTGATTGGAAGCGGCCATTCTGCCATCAATGCCCTATTGGATCTGGCCACCTTACAGCAAAAGTTTACGGATACAAAGATCTACTGGGTTCTTCGTAAAAAACAGATCCATGAAGTGTACGGCGGACAAGAAAATGACGGGTTGGCGGCTCGTGGAGAACTGGGGATAAGAATTCAGCAATTAGTGGAATCTGGACGAATCCATATTCTTACTCCCTTTCATATTAACGGAGTTACTCCAACAAACGGTAAAATCACGGTAGTCGGAGAACTAAACGGAGAAAACTTCAAACTCGGTGATATCGATGAAATCGTTGTGAGTACGGGCTTCAGACCTGATACTTCCTTTTTAAATGAAATAAGGATAAACCTTGATTCAGCCGTGGAAAGCATAGAAGCGCTTGCTCCGTTAATTGATCCCAATATTCATAGTTGTGGAACCGTGCGGCCGCATGGTGAACAAGAATTACGGCACCCTGAAAAGAACTTCTACATTGTTGGCATGAAGAGTTACGGAAGAGCACCAACCTTCTTACTGGCGACAGGTTATGAACAAGTCCGTTCCGTGGTGGCATATCTGACAGGAGATGTAGAGGGGGCAAAAGAAGTGCATTTGGAACTCCCTGAAACAGGAGTGTGCAGTGTGAATCTCGCTTCCAGTTGCTGCGATTCAGATATTCCAGCAACTGAAACAAAGGATAATTCTTGCTGTGGCAGTCCCGTTTTAGCGAGATTGGAAATTAAAAAAAATTCTTGTTGTGAGTAAAACAGAAGACCAGTCTGAAATCAGGCTGGTCTTTTGGTATGATACTTTTTATTTCGAGCTGCAATATTAAATTATTTTTGGATAGTCGGATCACTTATTGTGACTTCTTTTGCCCTATGGAGCTAACGCACCTGTTAGATGAATAAGGAGTCAATTTACGATAAAAAGACCCATAAAGCGAAGGCACCTATTACAACTGGAATGATGGATAACAGTATAAGAATTATTTTCGCTATAATGTAGGATTTACTTGCTATTTTGTGAAAAAGAATCATATCCTGTTCTGCCCAAGTAGCATAGGTATCATTTCTAATCCATTTCCACTTCTTAACTTCCTTAAGATGTTCCTCTTCCGTATATTTTAACAAAATAAATATGAAAAAGATTATTCCTGGAATTTAAGCGTAACAGTAGATAAGTTAAAATTTAAGAAACAATTATCGGGAATTGAACAAATCACACTGAAAGATTTTCCGTATACCTGGGTAGGTAGCTCAAGTAAGGGATTTGATGATTTTTTTCACCTTGAGTACACAGTAGATGTATTTGCCAAAATGGAAAAAACGACGAATGACACCGATTTGTTGATTTCCGATGATGATTATTTCAGATACATAACTTTGACGGAAGATAATCAAATTGTGATAGGTGTTTTAGATATGAATTCAGAATTAAAACATAGAATAATTTCACTAGATTAAGATGAAATAATTCTTCTTTTCTTTAATCCATACAAAAAGAGACAGTGGTACACTGTCTTTTATTGATTGTTCACTATATGTCTTAGCGACGTTACTGAATTATCCTGACCCGTTAGTTCAAAGTGAAACCATCTTTTAAGCAGACAAAAATTAAAAATTATTTTGTTGAATATTTAAGTCTTGATTAAATAAGAATATGCTTATACAATGATATTGGATAACAACATAAGCATTTGATTATATATTCGATTAGGCTAGGAGGGATAACATGCAAACGAATGAAGCGTTGGATATAGAGGCTACGGCAAATGTTCTTAAACTTTTAGGTGATAAAACACGTTTGACGATGGTGAAAATTATGTCTGAACATGAATGCTGTGTCTGTGAATTTGTAGACCTGTTTGATATGAGCCAACCTGCTATTAGCCAACATTTACGAAAGTTGAAAGATAGCGGAATCGTGAATGAAGCGAGAAGGGGACAATGGATATTTTACTCGTTAAACCAAACATCCGCGTTTCACTCATTTATTCAAACGGTTATCAAGGATTTGCCGAGTCAAGCATTTAAAGTAGAAGAATTAACAGCACAAGGAAAACGAATTTGTTGTGACTAACGAGGAGGAGAACATCAGTGGGTACAGTTATATTAGCGAGTATCATCTTTTTGCTGACATTGACACTCGTCATTTGGCAACCCAAGGGATTGTCAATCGGCTGGTCAGCATGCGGGGGTGCGGTACTTGCCTTACTCGTTGGGGTTGTTGACTTCAATGATGTAATTGCCGTTACAAGTATTGTATGGAACGCGACGTTGGCGTTCATTGCTATTATCATTATTTCTTTAATTTTAGATGAAATTGGTTTCTTTGAATGGGCTGCCTTGCATATGGCGAGAGCGGCCAAGGGAAATGGAGTAAGGATGTTTGTGTATGTGAGCATTCTCGGAGCTCTAGTCGCTGCATTCTTCGCAAATGATGGAGCCGCGCTCATTTTAACTCCGATTGTTTTGGCGATGGTTCGAAACCTGAAGTTGGAAGAGAGAATGATCTTCCCATTTATCATTGCGAGTGGGTTTATTGCGGACACTACATCCTTACCTCTTGTCGTAAGTAATTTGGTCAACATTGTTTCTGCTGACTTTTTTGATATCGGGTTTATTGAGTTCGCATCTAGAATGATCGTTCCCAACCTGTTTTCATTAGCGGCTAGCATCCTGGTATTATATTTGTACTTCAGAAAGAGCATTCCGAAGTATTATGATATGGCTCAATTAAAGAAGCCAGTTGATGCCATTCGTGATATAAAAATGTTTCGCCTGTCTGGGATTGTTTTAGGGGTTCTGTTGGTAGGCTATTTTATCAGTGAATTTTTCAACATTCCTGTATCCATCATTGCAGGTGTTATCGCCATTTTCTTCTTGTTTATGGCAAGACGAAGCCCAGCTGTTAATACCAAGACCGTTGTAAAAGGCGCACCATGGGCGATTGTGTTCTTCTCCATTGGAATGTATGTCGTGGTGTATGGATTAAGAAACGTTGGATTGACGAATATTTTAGCTGACCTTATTCAAGTGACTGCTGATCAAGGATTATTCGCTGCTACTGTCGGGATGGGATTCATCGCAGCTATTCTTTCATCCCTTATGAATAACATGCCGACGGTCATGATAGACGCTCTTGCCATTTCCGATACGAATACAACGGGAGCGATTAGGGAGGCTCTTATTTATGCAAATGTCATTGGTTCGGATTTGGGACCGAAAATTACACCGATCGGTTCTTTGGCTACATTATTATGGCTGCATGTCCTTTCATTAAAAGGTGTGAAAATCTCATGGGGAACCTACTTCAAAACGGGTATCATCCTAACCATCCCAACATTGTTCATCACATTAGTCGGCCTATATATATGGTTGAACATTATTCACTAAACACATCATTTTACTCATAAAGGAGAGAAAACTATATGGCTAAAAAAACACTTTACTTCCTATGCACAGGTAACTCTTGCAGAAGTCAAATGGCAGAGGCGTGGGGGAAGAAATATTTAGGTAACGAATGGCAAGTGCTTAGTGCAGGAATCGAGGCCCATGGATTGAATCCCAAAGCTGTAAAAGCAATGAATGAAGTTGGATTGGACATCTCCAATCAAACTTCCGATATCATTGACCCTGACATATTGAATAATGCCGATTTTGTGGTCACATTATGTGGCGATGCGGCAGACAAATGTCCAATGACGCCACCGCAAGTTAAACGTGAACATTGGGGCTTTGAAGACCCGGCAAAAGCAGAAGGAACTTATGAAGAAATATGGGCTGCCTTCCAACGTGTTCGTGATGAAATTGGAGAAAGAATTGAACGTTTCTCGAAAACGGGTGAATAAATAAACTTGAAAAAGCCGTTAGTGTTAGTAAGGGGACCGAAGACCATAAAGAAAGAGCTGCCGATTTTTGGCAGCTCTTTTCATCATTAAATCTTAATGTCGACCTTAGCATTTTTCTGAAGTTCTTCCACATGCTTAACAAGCTTTTCCTGTTTCTTTTGCTGCTCTAATTGTTTCTTGATTTGCGGCTTCATTTCTTCGAGTTTCTGTACCTTCTGTCCGCTTGTTTTAGCTTGCTCTGCAACCTGGTCATAATACTTTTGGATTTCTTCATCAGTTACTTCTTCCACTTTAATCTCTTTTTCAACATACTTCGTATATGGGATATTCTCTGCGATCTGAGCATTCAGCATTTTTGAATTCAGGCCTGCTTGCTTCATCGCTTCCTTGAATTTCTCTTCACTCTCATATGGCTTTTTGATTTCGGCAAGTTGCTTTTCAATTTCGGCTTTGGAAGCTGTGTAGCCCTTTTTATCTGCTGCTTGAAGCAGCAAAGTCTGCCCAACTAAAGAGTTGAGCGTTTGCTCTTTAATTTGTTTGGCTCCCTCCTTGGTTGTTGGATCTTGTCCGAATTGCTGCATCTGCATTTGTGTGGTAGACAACACGGTATTATATTCCGCACCCGAAATTTTTTCGTCATTGACGATGGCCACCGTTTTCTTTTCATCCACCTTTTGCTTGTCTAGTTTCTTCTGCATTTCTTCCATCTGTTTTTGCTGTTCTTCAGTTGCTTTAGCCGTTTCTTTCTCAGTTGTTTTAGTCTCTTTGTCGTCATTTTTCTTATCAGCTTCATCGTTCGAACCACAAGCCGTCAGAACAACTGCCAATAATCCAATGATGATTGGGTATAATAATTTCTTCATATTTCAGTCTCCTTTCGTATTCAATGCTAAAAAATCATCTAATGCGCATTATAAAGGAATTTCCCATTAAAACACAATATTTTCATTCTTTTTTCCAGAAAACAGGAGGATAGTATAGGCATTAGCTCATTATATAAGTGTAACATTTGCGGAAATGAACCAATTTACCCTTCGTCATGAAATAAGCTTAAAAGGAATTCGAAGGCTGATACGTGGTGCAGACAGAAACTTGTAGTTCATCACTTACACACAAAACATTGCTTAGTAACTATTGTATCTAAAACTTGTATGGTATTATATACTTTATCATCCGAATGTAGTTCATTTAGCCTATATGTTGAGATTTTTAATCATGAACGGAGTGAGCCGTGAAAATGAGAAAAATGAAGAGACAGGATTGGAAATCCAGCTATTGGAGGTATAGATATTGAAAGGGAAAACAAGGCTGCCATCTGAATTGGCAGCGTATTTAAAGTTGGGGGATGCCGTCATCATTACGGATCAAGATCATCGCATACTTGATATTAATGCTTATTATGAAAGGACGACAGGGTATTCAAGGAACAGTATCATTGGGTTCAAAGCTGGATTCCTAAAGTCAGGGATAACACCTTTGTTTACATATACATCCCTGAAAAACGAGTTAAAGAAGGGAAATCCTTGGTCAGGGGTCTTCACCAACCGAAAGAAATCGGGTGACATTTGGCACTCCTCGATTACGATTACTCCTATTCAACTAGGAGGGCAGTGGTATTTTGTCGGGATATTCCGTGAACTGGAACAATTGAAAGAAGGGATTTACCTTTCGGAAAAGAAAAGGGCAGAGACCCAAAGGGAATTGTTAAAGGTTCTCGCCATTTCATGCGAAATCCGTGATCCAGGCATTGAAGAGCATTTATTGAGAGTTCAAAACCTAACCGAGCAGCTAGTCATGGTTCATAATCGAAGATGCCAGCTGGAACTATCTAAAAGCTATATGAATCATATCGTTCATTCAAGTATTCTGCATGATATCGGGAAAGCGGAAATTCCTGAGGGGATATTATACAAACCTGGCCCGTTATCTCCATATGAACGAAAAATCATCGAGATGCATCCATTAATGGGATCCGATATATTGAATAAGATTTCAAGGGAAATAAACCATGATGTAATCAGCAGCCTGGAAGTGGCTGAAAACATCATCCTCCATCATCATGAAAAATGGGATGGAACTGGATACCCACATCGTTTGAAAGGTGAGGACATCCCATTGGAAGCTAGAATAGTTGCCATTGTGGATGTGTTCGATGCATTGACCAGCAGAAGGCCGTATAAAGATTCCTGGTCAGTGGAGCGGGCCTTATCATTCATAAACGAACAAAAAGGAAAGCATTTCGACCCATCCATCGTGGCGTCTTTCTTTTGTTATTTTAATGAAAAGGCGGCGCAGAAAAAAGGTTTAGAAACCGATCGCAGCACAGGGATCTATTAAACAACGAACTCATAATATCTTATCCCGATATAATGGGATGGTAATGCCTTCATGGAAAGAAAAGGTCGCATCTGCCTTCTGGATCTGGTCGTTAACCATTGGAGACCAAGGGGGGCGGCTCCTATTATAGGGTAGAAAAGATAATCCCTGCCAATTTACCCTAAAAGTAGAGAAGCCTTTTTACTACATTCCTTTTTTCTTGTTTCTATTAAAGTAATAAACGATTGCGATTACCAGAATCAGCAGTACCAAAACAATTCTTACATCGCCTGATGCCTTCAATACTTGTGATACCGAATACGCTTCGACAAGGAGGGCAGGCAGTTTTCCGATGGATGTCGCGAGAAAGAAAAGCAGCATTCCCGTCTTGCTTAATGCTGCTGTAAGGTTGATCACGCCGGATGGAATAAAAGGAAGGAGCCTAAGCATCAGGATCATCCAAAATGCATGATAGCCTTGTGACTTATGCAGCAGCATGACCCAGCGGTTCTTCATGAACTTGGGTTTGAATGTTTGAAAGCCTTTCGATATAACCAAAAGCTGACCACTGCTCCGCCAATTTCCCCCACGTAAGAAAGGATCAATCCCTTTTCAAATCCAAACACGGTGATATTGGCAGCCGTGATGAATACGCTTGGAATGAAACCAAGCACACTAATCAATATATTGAATGCTAAACTTACAGCAATGGAAAAAGGTCCGCTGGATAGTAATGCCTCAGAAATGAAATTCATATCAATCCACGGAACTCCATTTATATCCGATGCCCCAGACCGTTTTCAAATGTTGATCTGCTGGAAAACCGGCATGACGCAGTTTCTCTCTAATATTTCGAATATGGGAATCGATTGTCCGATCTTCCGTATCCGTTTTATATCCCCATATGGTCGAAAGGAGGTGGTCTCTGGAATACACCTGATCTGAGGATTTTAAAAACAAGCACAACAGTGAGAACTCTTTTGGTGTTAATGGGATTGTTTTGGTATCATAATGTGCTTCATAAGCGGATTCATTTAATTTTAGCCCCCTAAAGATCACATGATCATCCTGTTTATGCACTCGCCGCGTGACCGCTTCGATTCTGGCAAGTAAAACATCTCCATTAAAGGGTTTCGTAATATAATCGTCTGCGCCCTTTTTCAACCCTTTCACCATTTCTTGTGCAGCATCCCGGGCTGTGAGCATGATTATGGGAATATTGGAAAACGCACGGATCCTTTCGCACGTTTCCCACCCATCCATCTCAGGCATCATTACATCTAGAAGTACTATGTCCGCATGTTTATGCCTTAAGAACTGTATGGCTTCATATCCAGATTTAATCTTCATGCATGTATATCCGTGAGGTTTCATGTATAGCTCTAATAGATCAAGCATTCTCTGTTCATCATCAACCAGAACTACTGTCTTCATTTGTTATCTCCTTAAATGTGATGGTGAAGCACGTTCCTTGCTTCAAGTTGCTTTTAACCGAAATGGTTCCTCCTTGTATCTCCACTAATTGCTTGACGATGGAGAGTCCCAATCCGAATCCACCGGTATCTCTGGCGCGTGATTTCTCGACACGATATAAACGATCAAAGATATGGGGGATATCTTCAGGGGGAATGCCAACCCCTTGATCGATTATGGAGATGGAAATCCTGCCAAGGCATTCAGTGGCTTTGATGGTGCTGACTGTATATTCGTTCGAGTACTTCAGCGCATTATCCAGCAGGTTAAGAATGACTTGCTCAAACCGTGAAGGATCTATTTCGATAAATAAATCATCCTTACATTCCAGATTCAATTGAATTCTTTCATTTGTGAAAGCCGGTAAAACTTTTTCGTGAATGTTTCGCAGGAATGAGGAGAGCTGGACGGTTTCTTTTGATATCGTGAATGTATTTAGATCCATTCTCGCCATATTGAAGAGTTCGTCCAATAATCTGTTTAATCGTTCGGATTCATCATGAATGATCTCTAGGTATCGTGACCGTTCGGAATCATCCAGATCTTTCCGTCGGGCAACATCGGCATATCCCTTTATATAAGTTAGCGGCGTTCGCAGTTCATGAGAAATACTTGCCAAAAATTCATTGCGTTCCTTCTTTAAATAGTTCAATTCATCAGCCAAGCTTTGAATGGATTGGGCAAGCTCCCCAAGTTCATCATGAGATCGTACGGGCACAGCCACAGAAAAATTCCCTTTGCTGAGCTTGGTTGTCGCTTCCTTCATCGATATCAGTGGCCTGGTCAAAGCCTTTGATAGAAAATAAATGATGACAAGCATGAAGAAAAGGAGCAAAGCAGTCGCAAGAAGGAAATGCCTATTCAATTGTGCGATTAAATCCTCCACTTCTCTTGTATCCTTAAACATATAAACATAGCCTTTGTTTTCTTCATCGCTGATAAATGGCGTAACGGTGGCTATATATCTTTCATCCTTCCAACTCGATTGGATGATCAGACCTTTTCGGGGGACATACGGGAGGTTTTTAGCTAAAATTTTTTTCATTCCCCCATTTACCTTTTCGGAAGAGATCAGAATAGCTCCTCTTGTATCCGTAATCACAACATCCGTATCGGTATGTGATTCCATCAGGCCGATATGCTGAAGGGTTGAGCCAGAATATGTAATTTCCAACACATCACGATGACTATTGCCACGGGCCTTCAGTGACTCCAATTCCTGATTGACACGCGAATGTATCACTTTATTATGCAAGTAAACCATGGAAACGGTTTCCAACAAAAAAATGCAAACAAATATAGATAGTCCGAGCTTAAGTGAGATTTTCAGGAGCATTCACCTTCTTATAGAATAAAGTCAGTTTAGCGAAAAAATATGAAGAAAGTATGCAGTTTTTTCAATTTCTGCGCTTCTTCTTAAACAATAATACGGTTTTCAAACGGAACAAGCCAATAAATTGCCGAGGTCATCAGTTTGATGTTGGAGGGAGGGGTTGCGTGTTAGTAAACATATGAAAACTGCCAACCACTACAAGATGTTTCGGATTGCATCCCGTTGTTATTAAAAAAAGGCTGTTTTCGCATACTTTGTTGCTATACCGAGTAATGCGGTGCGGTTGATTTCCCCTCCATTGCCCGCTTTCCGCGGGGCGGGCGGTGAGCTCCCTCCGGCGTGAACGCCTGTGGGGTCTCACCTGTCCCGCTGCTCCCGCAGGAGTCTCGCACTTCCGCTCCAATCAACCTTATATAGTTTCGTTTTAAAAACAACATCTTTACGAAAAGAGCTTAAAAAAAGATGATTATTCATCACTTGAACTTTAAATATGCTGGTCATATTTTAATCACCTATAACTATATGGGATTTTCAGGAAAATGGGCAGTTCTTTTTATTTAGTCCATTCAAAATATTTTGCATTAAGGAAACATTTTATCGTAAGTGAATACTATGTAAAAAAGGAGTTGAACCATATGAATTGTACAAACCGTACGCAGAAAAAAATAATCGCTTATTCCGCATTATTCAAAAAAATGGGCATTCTCAATGATGAGGAATATAAAAACATCGCAAAGACTTTTCAAACAAAGGATTGAGGAAGTGTCCATTGGGTCTATTCATAAACTTTCATCCTGCATTAATAGGTCTGTAAAACCCCCGCCTTTCAATTTTTCGAATGAGGAGGGGGAGTTGCAGACTGGCAGGAACTCATTTGCTCCCACTAATTACGGAGGAGGATGGTTTCCCATACTGTCTCCTAAGGGTGTGTCGCCGGTGTTATCAATTTGCTCCGCTCTGATTCCCATCGGATTTTTCATCTGTTTGATTGCTTCGTTTTTAGCCATACAGCTGGACGAAATGATGTATCCTAAGTTTTTAAAAACTACATATATGGTGGACGATCATGTGCAAATTGGAGGGTGATTATTGAAAATGGGCAGGCCTTATTTTTTGGCTATCGGTTAATTTCCGCCGTTTTTAATGGAGGTTCAAAAGTGAAAAGGAAGATCGTTGTGATCCGATGGTGTTCTCTGCGATAATGGAATAAAGAAATTGAAAAGGGGTTACGCAGGATGGCAGAGGACTTTAAGATTCCTAGCTTGAAAGTTGATGAGATCGATAAGAAAATCATATCGGTTTTACATGAAGATGCGCGGATTTCGTATACCGACTTAGCGAAGAAAGTGGAGCTCTCCAGGGTTGCGGTTCAGATGAGAATCAATCATCTTGTTGAAAACGGTGTGATCGAGAGGTTCACTGCGGTCATAAATCCAGCCAAGGTCGGCATCCATGTTTCGGCATTCTTTAACGTTGAGGTTGAGCCTAAATATCTGGAATCGGTCGCACAGCAATTAGAAAGTGAACCGGCAGTAACGAGTTTATATCATATGACCGGTCCGAGTAAACTCCATATGCACGGAATCTTTACTGATAACCAGGAGATGGAACGATTTCTCAATGAGAAGCTGTATGCCGTCGTCGGTGTTGTCAGCGTTGATTGCCAAATTCTCATTAAACGTTATAAAAGCCGGATGGGCATGAAACTTTAAATGAAAAAATCCCCCTATATAGGTGGATTTTTTATTATTAGGTGTGCGGGATGATAAAGCCGCCGTACGCAAAAGCAAGAATGATTACGAAGGCAGGGTGGATCTTGAATTTACCTAGGGCCAAAAAGGCCAATCCAGCGATGACGATTGAATGGATGTAGCCGATGGAACCGACGGCATCCTCGGCCATATTCCAGGTGAGCAATAACATCATGATTGCAATCACGGGCTGTACAAGCAGGGACATGCCTTTTACGATAGGCGAATGCTTGTATTTTCGCAGGATTTTTAATAAATATATCAAAGCTACGGCTGAAGGGATGATCGTGCCTGCCAATGCAACTAGAAATCCTGGCCAGCCATATACATCATATCCGACATATGCGGCTATTTTCGTGGCGATAGGTCCTGGAAGTGAATTTCCTAACGCAAGCATTTGTGAGAATTCGGCATTATCAAGCCAGCCATAACGGGTGACGATTTGATCATACATAAGCGGAATCGAGGCTGGACCTCCGCCATAACCAAGAATATTGGCAATGAAAAACGCTAGAAAAACAGCAACACCTATTGGGATAATAAGACCCATTAACCGGATTCCTCCTTCCTATTCACCTTTTTATTATTCAATCTTTCCTTTAATTTAAAATGGAACGCCCCATATAGAAGGAAAATCATAATGACGATACCAGGATGCAGGGAAATGACTTGCAGAAGCAAAAAGGAAATCGCAAAAAAGGTGATTCCGAGCACCTTTCCTAACCCTTTCACCGCCTTTTCGCCAAACTCATAAGCCATTTGACCAAGCATGACAGCAACAACCGGCATGACAGCAGCGATCATATTACTGATCATGGCCGAATTACTTAAAACATTAATGAATGCAATCAAGAAAACCATCGCAATGCATGAAGGTAAAACGTGAGCGGCCACGCTGACGAAGGCTCCTGGCCAGCCTTTTAATTTATAACCAAGATATGCTGCCATCTTAGTGGCAATAGGTCCTGGGAGTGTATTGGCAATCGCCAAAGTGTCCCCGAATTCATCATCGTCGAGCCAGTGATAACGGGAAACTGCTTCGTGGCGGATGAGCGGGATGACAGATGGCCCGCCGCCGAAACCTAAAATCCCCGTTCTCATCATCCCGAACGTCAATTCCGTATATGGATTTTTCAAGAACATTCCTCCTTGGTTTTAGAATTCTTTTCCATGATTATGAATTAATGATAACAAAAATGCTTTCGAAATGTACATGAAATCATGATGATAATTACGTAATGAATGTATAAAAGGTATTTTTCCATGCAATAGGTTGAAGTAAATAAAAAAACTTCTTTTTGTGTTAAGAAATAAAAATTGGATTGCGCAAGAAAAACAAACAGGTAAAAATACAAAAAGTACCCTATAGGCAGACCTTTTTAAAGTGACTGCTCTATAGAGTACTTTTTAAAATATATAACTTTAATAAACTTTTTAATGTGGGTTATTCTTCCCGAATGACTAATAACACACCTATAAAAATTAATATTGTACCGATCCAAAAAGACAAGCCGATTTGTTCACCTAGTATTAACCAACCTAAAAAAGTACCCACTATAGGTTGTAAAAAGAAAAATAATCCGCCACTTGATGCGGTAAGCATTTGCAGTCCGCGATTCCACAATAAAAAGGCACATGCTGTGGAAATAACGCCCAAGTATAAAAGGCCGCCCCATATGGATGGATGCATGATTGCTTGAAAGTCAAGCTCATCTAATCGACTAATCGTAATGGGTGTTAAACAGACAATTGCCACAAGCACTGCATAGGTCGTTATAACAATTTGTGAATATTGCCCAGGAATCCGTTTAATTAGAACTGACATAAGTGCCCAGGTTAATGCAGCAATCAGCAGCGATACGCCCCCAAGTTGGTGAGATGAGCCGATATGGGCATTTCCGACAATGATGCAGACACCGATCGTCGCTAAAATAACAGAAATTGATTTTTTTAAAGTGATCTTTTCTTTTAAAACGATACGTGCAAATATCACCATAAAAGCAGGTGTTGTCGAAGTAATGATGGCTCCCATTTGTGCAGTGGATAGAAGCGTACCGACTTCCTGGGTTACGATAGAAATTGTGTTTCCAACAAGTCCTATAATGAAAACCAAAAGCCAGTCTCGTCTTTCAATCCGCCAAGATTGTTTTGTTATAAAACCAATTGTCAGCAATGCTAAAATCGCAATCACATATCGTAATAATACTAATTCAAGTGGTGGAACAACGTCTACCACAACTTTTACCACAACATACATCCCGCCCCAAATGCTAGCAGCGAGTGATAAATATAAAGAACCTAATATAGTGTTTTTCATTTTGTACCCTCCGTTTTAACTAAACATTTCCAGTCCCTAACGGAGATGCAATTTTCTACCGTTAAGGAAGAATAACTGCAGGTACATCATTTTCGAATAGCGGTGACCACAACATCAGCTTTCAGCTCTCTTTCAAAAATATTAGTTTCAATGATTTTAGTTAGTTATAAAACTATTCTGTTGTAACGGATCATTTGATTCAATAATCAGTAAGTTATATTAAATATACAAGATTTTAGGTATTTATAAAACAACAAAAAAACAACTCCCTTGGAAATCTGCCATTAAAAACTACTTTACACATTGAAGCCAATTTATCCGGCGTGGTTGCAAAAGAGGGGCCTCCCGGTTTACGTAGATGTAGAAACCACAACTAGAAACCCCACCGGTTGTAATAGGAAAAGGTGGGGGGCCATGTTTTAAGCTTTAGTATACTGTCTTGATTGTCGGATGATCTTTGCTTTTGTTTTAACGTAAGGTAAGAAAAATGGATTCCAGTTTGAATGAAAAGAGGGCTTTATAGGGAAGGGAAGCAGGTGGTACAGTAAAGGTGTTAGTCAAATGTCGGCAGCGGTAATGATGAAAGAAAAAACGTGGATTAGGATTAAAAAGGCTCCCTTGAAGAGTTTAATCCTAATCCACCATTAAGTTGGTTTTTTTAGTGCATGGCCTTTCCAGAAGCATCACAATCGGTTATATTTTCGTTCGATTTTCCTGAACTCATCTGATAGTTCAAATAGGGTGTGTAATACTGCTGTTTGAATATATAGATTCATATAATTATCATTACTTTTCTTTTGAAAGGATAAATCATGTTTTTCATTAATTTTCCTAGTTATACATTCATTAATTTCGCTCCACATTTCTTTTGTGCCTTCTTTAATTTTTGTCTCCATAATCTCCCACTCCTTTTTTATTAGTTTATCCAATCTATTACATTCTTATACTTATTTATTGACCAAGCTGGTGACTTTTTTATCTTAAAATTAATATTTACCGTTCAAGTTATGATTCTTTGCGTAGAAGAGGAGAGAGTAGCGATTATAGTGTTAGTCCATACTTATTTTTTTGTGGAATTCAATAACCTCTAATGGATGATGACCTATCCTTATTTTTCGAGTTTGTTCTCAAACAGCAGGATACCAAAGGGCTAATGAACTACGGGTTCTTTGCTTCATTATCGGAGGTTGCTTTGGCAGCACATTATGGAGCTAAAGGGAAAGGATAGTTGCATAAGATCGAAAGGTCCCGGAGCAGTTTATCTTTTAAGTGGATTTAATTGAAAGATAAGGAACAAAAACGAGTCTATCTACAGAAAATACTGCTATTAACTACAAAATAGGAGTGAAAATATGGAACAGACACTTTACGAAAAAGTCGGCGGAGAAGAAGCGATAGCAAAAGTTGTGGACTACTTTTACTCCGAGTTGGTTCTTAAGGATGATACAGTTAATCATTTTTTTGAAAAGACGGATATGGAAAAACAACGCCGTCATCAGACGAAATTTATTAGTTTTGCATTAGGTTGGTCCAAAACAATACTCTGAACAATCCATGGCAAATGCTAACCAAGGATTGAATCTGCAACCAGCCCATTTTGATACCATTGTAAAACATCTAAACGATGCACTTGCTCACTTTGGAGTGAATGAAGCTGACATAGATACAGCTTTAACTAAAGTGCTTCATTAAGAGATGATATCTTGTATAAATAACCGATATTTAGCTAAAGGGTACTTTTCTTCAGGAGCTGACTAGCAGCTCCTTTCTTATGGGAGTAAAGGGAATTCCACACGGTAAGCAAAAAATATTATTCTTTTAGCCTAATAATTACATTGATCGGTGTCAGTTTGACTTTGGACTCGCATTTATTTATTAAAATACTTGGACTTGGATTGTTTACTTATGGAATGAGTTAATGTGATTAAAGCCTTGCTGCTGTTGGTCCTATGGTTATTTTTTAAAATCTCCTTATCTTTATTGATTCTTTCTTTATCTCCATAAAATTAATACCTTTTATCAAGGTAAAAAGGAATTTGATTTTATGACTGTTTCACCTATCCTTTCATATACTTTTGATAATGAAAGTTATCTTTATAATATGCCAGGAGTTGTTTATGGTATTCTTGATTCTGACACTGATAAGATAGAAAAAATGATTAAGTAACGGTAGAAATTATGTTCCGTGAATACAGACTACTCGACTATTAAGCCATCAATCTTTTTGTTTTAGAAAATCTCTGTAGTTATAAAATAAAATCGTACCGTCTTGTATTTATCAAGACCTAAATCGTAAAATGTCATAAAAAAATACAGAGTGATACATATTAGTCATGTATAATATGTATCACTCTGTACTACTTTTTCCGCAATCGCGCCCTTTTATTGAATAAGAATTTTCTTCAAATCGAGACGGATTGGCATATAACGTTTTCTCAATCACGAACCCTGCGAGCCTTGGAACGAAGTTCTTAGGCTCGCAGGGGTGTCGCCTGAATCTCTTCCCTGCTTCTTCTCCTGGCTACCAGTGGCTCGGGGAGTCCTGCAGCGTGAATGCTGTGTTATATGACATACCCGACTTCTTCGAGTTACTTTCACACTGCTTTTCTGTTTCAATTTTTATTTCAGTAAAGGCTTTTTATAAAACGTCACTTACCTATTTGTTACCGATTTGTTCCGCCAAACCGATTAGAAGTCCTTCGGTTCCACGAATGTAGCAGAGCCGATACGAGTCTTCGTACTGAACCACTTCGCCAACGAGCTGAGCACCATACTTAGTGAGTCTGGATACCATTTCGTCAATGTCTTCAACGGTGAACATGACGCGTAGATAACCGAGGGCGTTTACAGGAGCAGTCCGGTGATCTGCTATAGTAGGTGGGGTGAGAAATCGCGAAAGTTCAAGTCGGCTGTGGCCATCTGGGGTAACCATCACAGCAATCTCTACGCACTGAGAACCCAGTCCGGTTACGCGGCCAGCCCATTCACCTTCGACAGTGGCTCGCCCTTCGAGGGTCAAGCCAATCTCCTCGAAGAAAGAGATTGCGTCATCCAGGGATTCTACAACGATGCCGACATTGTCCATTCTTAGTAATTTGTTTTTTGCCATAGTTTTATCTCCTTATGTGTAAAAATTTATTATCTGATCATCTTCATAATTATTCTTAAAAGTTACAAATTCCTTCCAAACAAAAAACACCTTGTCACAGTTCATGATAACAAAGAAAAGTCATATTGGAATATTCGCGAACCTTATTTCGTGAATGCCAAACGCATGGCAGCCGGCACTCTTTTTTTGCCGTTAATTGTGATTGTGTGCTAGGTGTACCAAATTATTCACCATTAAGCACGATTTTCCCATTCAATATTGACCAACAGCCTTTATGGTATGTTCTAATTCCGTTTTATTCATTTCTTTTAATTTAATAGTTCTCTTATTATTCGCACTTCATGATCGAGGGGGAATGGGGGATATAATCCATGGAACAACGTAAATATCTAGTGAAGAGGTTATAAAGGGTTTATTAGCTCGACTACCGGAAAGTGAACAACGAAACTTAAAAAAGGTAATTCAGCAGAATTACCTTTTTGCTAATGCTTGAACTTCCGGTAAGTTGATTTTTCTTCAATCTATAAACATTTTATACAATGTAATGCTTAAGCTATGCGTTAGTTTTTTAACGATTACTAAAAATAATCAAACTATTTTATAAAAACTGTATACTGTATCGCAAGAAAATAATCCATTTCAATCAATCTATTTTCAAAATGATTCTTTTTATTTACGCTGTGGGGGTTCTGGTTTGCCCATTCCAAATTTCTTCAGAAAAGAGAATATGAGCTACAGTACCTCATATTTTCTTCATCAGTATAATATCTTTTTTGTGATATACACTTAAAACCAGACCAAACAAGCAGGCGTTAATCATAGCTGATAAAGCACCATAACTCATAAATGGCAGGGATACGCTTGTTATTGGTAATAAGCCGAAAGACATTCCGATGCTGACAGTTACCTGTGCAGTGAATATGGCAAAACTGCCGGAAACGAGCATTTTCCCAAATGGGTCTTTCACAGTTTGGAATATACGGGAAATTCGCCAGATCATCCATAAAAACAGCAGACCAATGAGCAAGGACCCGGCCCAGCCAAGCGTATAGGTAATCGTTACAAAGATGAAATCCGTCATCATTTCATTTGAATAATAAAACTCCCCGAGGGAATTAAAATGGCCAAACCATCCGGCATCCTCAATTAGCTTTTCCAGTTCCAAATACATATACCCCGATGTCTCACTGAATTTTTCAGGGGTAACGAACGCAAAAAGTCTTTCTAATTGATAGGCCCTTATATCTTTCAAGGATATAAGCAGAAGTGAAACACATGCAGTAAGCAGGACCGCTGCAGTGACAAGGATTTTCCTTTTATTTAGGCCGCTCTTCCAGACCATAACAGCAACCATCAATGAATAAAGCATTGACGCCTGTAAGTTGACTGTATTCAGAAACAGGAAGGCAGAACAAACGTATAAAATGGCAGCCAAATAAACATTCATCTTTCTTGATTGAAGCATTCCGGCCCAGGCAAGCAGAAAAAGTGGCAGAACCACAATAGAATCGACCGACAATAAACCCGTAATATTAATTCGAGGACTGCCGTTCACAAATACATTGGAAAATTGGAACTGAAAAAGAATCAGACATCCTATCGTAAAGAAAAACCAGCCCCATCTCTGAAATTTCCGATAATCGAAAAAAAGAAGGACACAGGCCAAAATTACACTTCCTATGACAGAATATACCTGCTTCAGCACTGAAAATGAATTACCATCCTTAAACAAGAACCAAAACAAAAACAGGCCCGTAGCTGACATGAACAGAAACATGCTCATTAGCTTCCAATCAATCTTCGGCCTGTGCAGCTTGTCCATCTTCTGCCCAATGTCAGAGGGGCTTCCCATATTCCGGACAGCGAGTTCCTCTGCTTCAGCCTCTGTATATCCTTTTTTGACCAGTTCAGTTTTAGCTTGATGCAGATGGGCTTTTAATTCAGCTTCTATATATTTTTTTGCTTCTTTTGATCGGATATACGACGAAACTTCATTTAAAAAATGATTGCTTCTCAATCGGCTCTTCCTCCTTCAAACGCTGTCCGCCAACTAGCAGAAGCGGAACCGCTTTTGGATTCCTTTTTCTTAAGCCACTTTTTCGCACGTTCATCCAAGGAATAGAGCTTCCTTTCTTCCGTTTCCCAAAAAGACTGGAGCCAGCCTTCCTTTTCAAGCTCATGCAACGCAGCATACAAGGAGCCTTCGTTATTTTCAAATTTCCGGATGCCTTTCTGGTAAAGAGATTCATTAATTTGATAACCACTTTTTTCCTTATCCAAAGATCTGAAAATACCAATCAAAATGTCTTCCTTACTTACATCCTGCTTTTCGATGGCAGTATGGATGGAGTTTCTATGTTTTTCCGTGAATTTCAAATCAAGAAATGTATGCTTTTCCATAGCCGATTTCAAGCGTGATAATTTATCTTCCATCGGTGGATTCCTCCCAATAGGTTTTTAACCGTCTTTTCGCCTGGCGCATCCTGGTCTTCACCGTTCCAAGTTTGACCCCAGTAATTTCAGAAATCTCCTTGAGCTTCATTTCCTGAAAATAATGAAGGTAAATAAGCTCGCGATACTGGATAGGCAGCTCCATAACGGCAACTGCTAGCTGCCTGTCTTCATCATGCTGAATGACCTTTTCTTCCACATCATCGGTAGAAGTCCATTCATGCTCCTCTTCCGCAGTCGAAACTTTTCGGAAATACCAGCTTTTCCTATAATCCTTACAATGGTTAATTGCAATCCTCCAAAGCCACGTCCTAATATTTGATTGCTGGTTATACGTGGAAAGCGACTTATAGCATTTGATAAAAATTTCCTGTGTCAGATCCTCTGCCACAACTGGATCTTTTACATAGGAATAGACTAATTGCAGAATATCCTGGCCATAAAGGGACATAATTTCATCCAGTAAGAATTCGTCATCTTTCATTTGATGCCATTTCAACACAAACTCCTCCAAAACAGTTCACACTTCCTTCCCTAAATATATAGACGATAGTACTTATAAGAAGGTTTTTGGTTTTAAAACTTTTCCTTTGTTACTACAGCTAAAAATATAGAAAACATTTTAGAATTAGTACAGCAATAGTAGGAATCCGCGCCTGACAACATCCAATCAGAAATGTTTAACCGGTTATAAACATGATAAATCTTATAGAACTATTGGGACAGATAAGTTGAATAAGAAAAGGTGGGACAAAAATGGAAGCGTTAATTGAAGAGTATGGTCGTGGATACGCAATGATCCGGAAAGCAATCGAATGATTAGCGAAGGAGGAGCTTCGTTCAAGCCCGCACCGGACAAGTGGAGCATCCATCAAATTCCCATCCAAGTGACGGGTGCTGAGGTCTTGTCTACACATCGGCTGAAAAAAGTCATGGCAGAGCACGAGCCACTTCTGCTTTCGTTTGACCAAGATGGAGGGGCGAATGGCTTGGGGGATGATCCGATGGACCTTGAACAGTATTTGCTCCTGTTCCAATTGCTGCGTTCCAGTATACAGCCCATTCTGGACCATCTGACAAATGAACAAAGTGGGCGGATGGGGGGATGACGATGCAGAGCGGTAAACATTTAAGCAATTGCTGGAATTCCGTGTTGAGCATGTTCGAGAACACCTTGCCCAGATTGGGAGGGAGTGGGAAGCGTATCGCGGAGAAATGTATAATGTTTGTTGAATTTATAGAACTAACGGGCGCAAGAGTTAAAGATGGAGGCCACTCACCTAATCAGTGGCCTCTTTATTTATTTTGAAAAGCTGTTTTCGCATACTTTGTTGCTATTTACCAAGTAAAGCGGTGTGTTGATTTCCCCTCCAGATGCTCGCTTTCCGCGGGGCGGGCGGTGAGCCTCCTCGGCGTAAACGCCTGTGGGGTCTCACCTGTCCCGCTGCTCCCGCAGGAGTCTCGCACTTGCGCTCCACTCAACGTTAAATCGTTTGGTTTTAAAAACTACAATCTTTACGAAAAGAGCCTTTTGAAAAGATGATTTCCTTTTCTTGTAGTTTTAATATTTCATCTTATTTAGAAACATAAGCTACTTCTTTATATTTTCTAATGCTCTATAAGCATTTGCTTCTCCTGAACCAAATAAAGCATCTTGTCCTTTCTTTCCATAGTCAAGAGCTGTTTGCTTAACACGTGCTGTTACTTGGGCAGGTTTATACTCCGGGTGGGCTGCCTTAATAACTCCTGCAATTCCAGCTACTTGAGGAGTGGCCATGGAAGTACCAGCATTAAACTCATATGAAGTACCTAAATAGGTAGGCCATGTACTTAGGATTAAGTTACTTGGATCAGCCGCCGCAGGATCATTGGTTTCTGCATATTTAGGCCCATAATCTCCTCCGGGAGCTGCCACGTCAATAGCACTGTTTCCATAATTAGAGTAGAAAGCAAGCTGTTGAGTTGACCAGCTTGTGGAGGCAGACACATTAATGACTCCTGGCATTTGAGCTGGTACTACAGTTGCAGGACCTTTCACGCTCATTCCATATGGTTCATACAATTTATTTAAAAATTCGTTTACTTCCTTCTTGTCATCTAAATTTAAACTTTCATTACCACTACCGGCTACTACAGTTACTCCATTCTTTACTGCATATTGAATAGCTCTCTTCCAAAGTAACGTTTCAGCGACTGATTTATAACTTTCTCCCTCAATTGTCATTTTGGTATTATTGTAGAAACGAAGAGACATATTAATAACATCCACCTTGTCATTTGTTGCTGCAATAATTCCATCTATAATCCAAGCTGGTAATCCAAGGGCTTGCTCTGAGTATAATACGCGATAGGATCGGATTCCTAAATCTGGTCCTACACCTTTTACTTTACCATTTGCTCCAATGATCCCGGCAACGTGAGTACCATGCCCATTGCGATCTTTTATATCGGTAGGATCACCTGTTTCAGATTCATCCATTCCAGCAGGAACAAGATTACGACCACCTATTATATTATTCTTTAAGTCTGGGTGAGACTCATCAATTCCAGTATCAATCACTCCAACCACTGCTTTATGAGTAATACTACCATCTTTATTTTTATATCCGCCTGTTTCTAAATCATATGATTTCCCTTCGTTGGTAACCCTTTGGATATCCCATTGGGAGTCCCAATAACTTTCTGAATCTTGCTGGCTGATGATGCTAGACTCATGGTTAAAAGGGCTGACTTCTGTTTTGTCTATGGTTAGGGGAATTTCTCTGTTAGCAGCTTCTATTAAAGAATTACCTTTTAGGTTTTTAAGAAAAGAAGGCTCGTCAGATTGAGCTTCTATTCCTCCAATTTCGGGAAGAACTTTGGTTATTTTACCACCAGCTTTCCGTATTACCTCTTGATAATTCTCTGGTAATCCACTTTTAAAAGCTATTGCGTATGTGTTTTTCATCTCTTGATTTTGACTCTTAGCTTGGATAGGAACACCGCCAACGGACAATATCCCTGCTCCTACTGCAATCGAAAGTACCGTATGTAGAATTTTCTTTTTCATATGTCTCCTCCTATATATGGGAAAATTTTCATCATATACTATCTTAATATACAACAACTTAAATTCCAAGTTTTCCTAATAAATCTTATATTATCGAAATTGGCAGCTCTTTTTCTTATAAAACTATCAGTTGAACCCTTTTTTTGAAAAATCTTGTATATGGATAAGGGAATGTATTTTTGAATAGGGGAACAGGTAAGGTTAGGGGATATGATATATCAAGTTATTGTTTTCGGAGGTATAGATTCTATTTTAGGTGTTGAAGGTTTTTTATTGTTTAAGAAGACCAAGAAAAGCTAATTAAATTTCTAATTCAAGTAATGGGTGCTTTACTTCATTATCAGGAGCTGATCAGCAGCTCATTTCTTATGGAACTCGAGGGGCAGGATAGATGAATAACAGATAATTGTAGAAAAAATCTGAATGAAGTCGGCGATATTATGTTTAAGCAAAGCATCAGGTTCCCCTTAATGTATTTTGTAGTATTAACCGTTTGGAAATTTATTGCTAACAAAGAGGTTAATTGAATTGATAACATAATGGTCTGTTTTATCATGTTCTTGATTATTCTGTTATATAAATGGTCGGGACATTTACCAATCGAAAAGGAAAGAACCACGCAGATAGTTTATAAGCAAATTAAAAAAGCGATTTTATTTGGTGGCATTACCGGTGATGAAGTATTTACAAAAGTTCAATTAGCGGAAGGCTTAAATACTTCAAGAACGCCGGTAAGGGCAGCTATTCAAGATTTCAAGAAACAATTTAACAGCTTAACAGCGAACCTTTATTGTATTACGGCACGTAGCTTTTTTTGAACCTTATTCGAAACAACCAAGAAAATACACGGTGAGACATCTTCGGTAGCTAACGACTACCTATGCAATTATAAATAATTTATGTAATATTGCATAACACTAGTAATCTAATTAATAATCTGTATGTTGTAATTATTGGGAATATATCGATAATTAAATCGCCAAATAATCAATCCCCACTTGGTATGGTATTTGCATATTAGTTAATTAATCACGAATAAGGGTGGAGTGATACATGGAGAATGCAAAATTAAGACGTTCGTTAACAGTGTTTCCTTTAGTGCTATTTGGATTGGCTTATATGGCACCTACAACAGTTTTTTCTACTTATGGGGTTGTTGCGGAAATAACGAAAGGGATGGTGCCTGCTGCTTATATCATAGCTTTAGTTGGTATGTTATTTACAGCCTATAGTTATGGTCAAATGGTTAAGGCCTACCCTGTTGCCGGTTCTGCATATACATTCACTCAAAAGGCTTTTAATCATCACCTTGGGTTTTTGGTAGGCTGGGTTATCCTATTGGACTATTTATTTTTGCCAATGATTAATGGATTACTGATCGCCATTTACTTAAACGCATATTTTCCTTCCGTTCCTTTTTCCTTCTGGTTAATTACCTTTGTCATTTTAATCACCACTGTAAATATAATTGGAGTGAAAATAGCAACAAAAATAAATCTTTTATTAGTTGCCTGTCAATTCTTAATAATAGTTATTTTTACATTCCTCTCGATTAAAGGGTTACTTAACGGAATGGGCTCAGGAACATTATTCATGAGTTCTCCATTTGTGAATGGAGATATACCACTATCTTTAGTATTGGCAGGATCTTCCATTTTGTGTTTATCTTTTTTAGGATTTGATGCTGTTACCACATTTTCAGAGGAAACCATTAATCCGAAAAAAATAATACCAAAGGCTATTTTCCTCGTCGCATTAATAGGGGGTGGTCTGTTTGTCACCATCTCATACATCAGTCACCTTATTTACCCAAATTTCCAAGCCTTTAAAGATCCAGATTCCGCTTCCTTGGAAATTGCTATGTATATCGGGGGTAATTTATTTCAATCTATTTTTCTAGCAGGTTATATTACCGGGGGGCTGGCGTCTGGTTTATCAGCTCATGCAAGTGTTTCGCGACTTTTGTATGCGATGGGGAGAGATGGAGTTCTTCCAAAGAGAATTTTTGGTCATATTCATCCAAAATTTCAAACTCCAACACACAACATCATCTTAGTGGGCATTTTTGCTTTATCTGCGTTATTTATTGATTTAGTAACTGCCTCATCGTTTATTAACTTTGGGGCCCTCGTTGCCTTTACATTTGTTAATCTTTCGGTTATTTCCCATTATTTCATTAAAGAAAAACAGCGAAGCGGGATTAACACACTAAAGTACCTGATATTGCCGCTGATTGGTACTGGTTTCACAATTTGGTTATGGACCAGTCTTGATTCAAAGGCGCTTTTACTCGGACTGGGATGGTTAGGAATTGGTTTCATCATGCTCCTTTCTAATACGAAAATGTTTAGTAAGCGGCCACCAGAGCTTTCTATTGATAGTGCGATTGAAAAAGAAATTCAAGCATAAAAGCTATATTCATTAAGGAGGACAAAAATGGTAAGTGCAGACATCATTCTTTCTGGTCAACATGTATTCACTGGGTTACAAGATGAGCCAATAAAAGCAGCTATCGCTATTAAAGGTAATAAAATTATTAAAATCAGTTCTAAAGAAGATATAATGTCATTCCTTGGAAGTGAAACGAAAGTGTATGACATGGAAGACGGACTAATTATTCCGGGATTTCATGATTTTCATATGCACATTATGATGGGAAGCATTTTACAAAAGGACAGTGCCAAATTATTTGTTGCAGCTTCAGAAGAGGATACAGCCAAAATAGTAGGTGAATTTGCAGAAACGAGACCAAATGATGAGTGGATATTCGGCGTGGGTTGGGATCATACCAATTGGAAGAACAAAGTACTGCCACATAGGACAACACTAGATAAATATATTAGTGATCGCCCTGTTTTATTATTCAATGCAGAAGTGCATTACGCATGGATCAATAGTAAAGCGATGGAAATGATTCAATTAACGAAGGATACCCCAGATCCGGAATATGGGGAAATTGGAAAAGATGAAAATGGGGAACTGACAGGCCTTCTATTTGAACAGGCAATTGGGTATGCATCGGAACATGCATACAAATTACCGAAAGATAAACGTGTAAGCCTATTCCAAGGTTTCCTTAATGAAACAAAAAGATTGGGAATCACATCTGTTAATGATTTATATGGAGCTAAAATTGCGCCAAATCCATTAGATGATCTTGAAATTTTTAAGGAATTTGAGAGAGAAGGGTTACTTACAACCAGAATTCACTTTTCGCCGGAGTTAAAAATGGATTTAGCTGCAGCAAAGGAATTACAAACAAATTATCAGTCAGACAAGCTCACCTTTTCTGGATTAAAACAATTTATAGATGGTGTTGTGACAAGTCATACTGCTTTTTTATTGGAACCTTACAAAGACCGTCCAGATACAAAAGGCGGAACCACTTATCCAGCTGAAACAATTAAACAATTAGTAAAAAAGGCAGATAAGGAAAATTTTCAAATTCGTTTCCATGCTATTGGTAACGGTGCAGTCCGTTTAGCATTGGATGCATTTGAAGAAGCGAGAAACGTAAATGGAGAAAGAGATGCTAGACATGTCATTGAACATGTGGAGGTATTGCATCCGGATGATGTTCATCGCTTTAAGGAATTGGATGTAATTGCTTCCTTTCAACCTAAACACATTGAATTAATGGAAAGTGAGGCATATACAGCCAGAATCAGTGAAACACAGCAACCTCTCTATTATCCGATCAAAACACTAGTGGATACTGGTGCTAAAATTGCCTTTGGTACAGATTTTCCTGTAGTGCCCCTAAATCCCATGATGGGCATTTATCAGGCAATCACGAGAAAAGATTTAACAGGGGAGGCGTGGCAAGAGTCGGAAGGAGTAACATTGGCACAAGCTTTAAAATACTACACGGCCATACCGGCATACGGGTCATTTAGAGAAAATGAATTAGGCACATTGGAAGCAGGGAAGATAGCGGATATCGCTGTATTGAATAAAAATTTATTTAGCATATCAACAGAGGAAATTCTTGAAACAGAAGTGAAGATGACGATCATGGATGGAAAGATCGTATATGAAAACCCGGTCGTCCAAACTGTATAAGATAAAAAAATAAAAGTGAGGAAGTGAGAAGATGTCAAAAGTAAAAGTTGGTCTTGTCCAAATTCATTGCGGAGAATTCATTGAGCAAAATATTCAAAAAACGATAGAGAAAATAAAAGAAACAGTAAATAAAGGTGCACAAATCGTTTGTTTACAGGAATTATTTTCTTCGCAATATTTTCCGCAAACGGTCAGTGTGAAAAATTATGATTTAGCTGAAGATGTAGATAGCGGTACATTAGCCGAAATGGGTGAATTAGCAAAGGAATTAGCAATTGTCTTGATTGTACCTTTTTACGAAAGAGCAGGTGCTGGTATTTATTTTAATAGTGCAGCTGTATTTGATGCTGATGGAGAATGTTTAGGGATTACAAGAAAAAATCATATTCCGGATGGTCCCCAGTATCATGAAAAATATTATTTCGTTCCAGGCAATACTGGGTATCCTATCTATGAAACGGCTTATGGAAAAATAGGAGTCGGGATTTGTTGGGACGAGTGGTATCCAGAAGTTGCGCGAATTTTGAGCTTACAAGGTGCAGAGATATTATTCTATCCTTCCGCTATTGGTTCAGAGCCAGATCATCCCGAGATATCGACAAGATCATCCTGGGAAAAGGCAATTTCCGCTCATGGCATTTCGAATGGTGTATTTGTTGCTGCAACAAATCGTGTGGGCCAGGAAAAGGACATGAATTTTTACGGTGGTTCATTCATTAGCGATACATTAGGGAATATTTTAGCTTCACTTGATGATGAAGAAGGAATTATTGTGCAGGAAATTGATTTAAAAGAGATAGAAGAGACTAGAAAAATGCTGCAATTCTTTAGAGACCGTCGTGTCGATACATACGGCCCTATTTTACAAAAAGAAATACTTCAAAACCCCATCTCCTTCAAAAAAGGGAGCGAACAAAGCACTGTTCAGTTAATCAATAAATAATAAAGCAGGTGTTTTTCCTTATCAGGTACATCATATATCCATCAAGCTAAATTTGTTTTCAATGTAGGGATTGCTGTCTTATTTTACGCTTACCATATCGTAAATAAGGCAGTATCTTTCTTCTCAAAGTCGGGTATACTTGGCCAATGTTGTATAGTTTTGACTTCCATAAGGTTAATTTAGATCGGAGCTGTCTTTAAGGCAGCTTCTTTTTTTGAGCAAAAAAGCAGAAATAAAAGGAGGAGGTATTTAACACCTAACGTACTACTTTTTGTTAAGTGAGACGGTTAGAGAAGAACAATGTGGGAAATACTAAGAGAATGAAAATGTTACCGAATTTTCAGAAAAATATATTGACGGGAAATTGCAGTTGTTATATATTATTAATAAGTTAAATTTATTGTTATATAACAGTGGGAGGAGTCAAGATGATGAACATTCAGGATAAAGCCTATGAAAGTTATTTAAAGATTTGTGAAAGGTACCAAATCGAGTCGATAAACTTTGATCACTTCATCAAAAATTTAACCAAAGATCAGTTGGATGAATACAGTAAATTAGCCGTTTAAATGAAAGGACTTGATTGCACAAGATGGATCTCCCGGTTGATGTAGATGTGGAAGCCAGTTAGAAACCCCACTAGTTGCCATTGGGAACAGGTGGGGTTTTGTCATGTGTTTTAAGAGGCTATTTTTAATTAGTAGGATAATTTGACTAACGAAAATGATAGGAAGTAAGATCAATCTTTTTGGATTACCGCAATTTTCTTGTAAAATCAAAACAATAAAATATCATTTACTATTACATTATTATGAAGGAAAAAAGCTGTGTATTAAACTTTAGTAGGTAAGAACATAAAATTCAGAATTTTCTTGAAATTAATCCCTGCACATGTTAGAATTCATTTCAGGTAAGAATATTATAAATAAAATAATATTGGAATTGTGGTGAAACTTCGTTTCTTAATAAGCAACAAAACAATAAGGAAGGATTGAAGAGAATCTATATAGGAAATAAAGTCTACGGGAATTGGTAAAAAATAAACGATTCCTTATTTAAAAGCAAAAATATCTCCTCTATTTACATCATCCAAGCATCCAGTCATACTATCTACCTTAAAACATCAAAAATCAGCACAATGATTGTTATGCATAACGACTTAGCTAATAATTCTTTTTATAAAAGATTTTTCGGCAATAAAAGGAAACGTCGTTGCTTATTGTGAAACAATGACCATTGGTTACTTCTTCAGTTTTAATATTATTCAAATCTATTTATGAAGGGGTGAGAGATAATTTGAAAGCGCTTCATCGATATCGAACTATAGAAAATTTAACGGAAAATAATATCTAAAATCAGCTTAACAGCACAAATAAAAGTTATGTCGATGTAAATATGCTAATGATTTATTTTTTGGGTGGTGGAATTGTAAGCGCTTGTATGAAAGTTCAGTGGGTAATGTCCAGTGTATTTAGCCATATAAATGAAATCATTCAGGAGGTTTTTGATTAATGAACAAACAACTTCAGATGAATAAGAAATTTAAATGGAAAGTTCGTTATACTGTCTTATTTGTATTATGGTTATGTTGGCTGTTTTCTTTCCTTGATCGAATGGTTATCACTATTGCATTGCCTTTTATTGGTGAAGATCTAAATCTAACAGCGACAGCTCAAGGGCTATTGTTAAGTATTTTCTTTGCAGGTTATGCACTGTTCCAAATACCGGGCGGGATGTTATCAGATAAATTTGGCTTTCGTCGTGTGATGAGCATTGCGATTGTATGGTGGTCAATATTTACATCTTTGACTGGCTTAATTTTTTCTTATCCACTTATGTTAATTATTCGATTCGTATTCGGTTTAGGTGAGGCATGTTTACCAGGTGCTGCTTACAAAGGAATAGCTAATTACTTTCCTAGTAAGCAACGCGGGACGGCCACAGGAATTCAGTCAACGGTTAATACGTTAGGACCGGCGCTTGCTGCTATTGCTGCGGCAGCAATTATTGCGGCATTTGGATGGCGTACAGTGTTTATCGTAATGGGTATTCCAGGCACTATAATCGGTCTGTATATTTGGTTTAAATTCAAAGATAATCCGAAAGATCATCCTAAAATGACGAAAGAAGAGCTTGCAGAATTAGAAGAAGACAGTGAGACAGAAAATTCGAAAGAAGAAAAGAAATCTGGAGTTTCCTTTAAGGAACTTTTAAGAAAGCCTATTTTATGGCAAATGGCGCTTATTTGGTTCTTCTTTGATATTACTTTCTGGGGATTTACTTCTTGGCTTCCATCTTATCTGATAAATGTTAGAGGACTTTCTTTAATGGATACTGGTATTTTCAGTGCCTTACCGTATCTAGTTGGTACAGTCTCAATTGTTCTTGGTGGGTACTTGTCAGATAAAGTAAAAGGAAAAAGAAAATGGGTGTTTATCCCTAATGCTGTAATTGGTGGTTTAGCATTATTATTGATGCTTCAAGCTTCTTCCACTGCAATGGTCATTACATATCAATGTGTTGCAGCATTCTTCATGTTCTTAGCTCAAGGAGCATTCTGGGGTCTGGTCGTTGACACACTTCCTGCGAAAATAATGGCTGCAGGCTCATCTACTGTTAACTGTTTCGGATCAATTGCAGGATTTATCGCCCCGTTTTTAATGGGATATATGATTGAAAGCAGCGGTGGTTCTTACAATTCATCTTTCATATTAATGATTGCAGCAATTATTGTAGCAGCAATTATTGCCCTTACGATTGGCAATAATACCGAAAAAGAAAATTCATTGAATTCAGAAACAATAGTAGAAGCTTAATTTGAATTGCAAATTCATCAGTAAGTAAATGGGTTCATTCATCTATGCTGAGAATGGCAATATAATAAAAATGATGTTTTTTAAAATGGTAATAGCAGTATATTTACAAAACCCTTGATAAGCGGCTGTCAGATGGCAGGCGCTTTTTAATTTCAGTGAAATCATGACTGAAAATTGTATAATCTACACAATGCAGACGCTTTTTTTCAGATATTGGGTAAGAAAGAGGAAGAAAAGTATTGTAATTTTCAGAAAAGTAATTAAAATTAAAAAGGAACACCGTTGCTTATTAAGTAACAGAAAGGGTGTGAATAAACGAAATAAATTAAATCATTTTAAAGGGAGTTTGAATGAATGAAAGTAAATTTAAAACCAAGCAATGTTAGTTCATTAACAAAGGTACTTGCAGTAGCTACGCAAAATCAATTTGCTGTCGGTTCGTTTACTCCTAGAGCTACAAAGATGGTAACTCCTATACTTAGAGCGGCCCAAGAAAAGAAATCTGCGGTTATTGTTCAAACTTCTGAGAGAGAGCAGGAACGATACGGAATTAGTTTAGCGGAATTTAGCCGAGAGTTTTATCGTGTGATCCAAGAGGAGAATATTACGATCCCTGCCGTTTTACATTTAGATCATACGAAGGATTTCAATGTAATTTCTGAAGCCATCGAAGTTGGTTTTACATCTGTTATGATTGATGCATCAGAGCAACCATTCAAGAAAAATATTGAGATAACAAAAAAGGTTGTTGAGTATGCACATTCAAGAGGCGTAACTGTTGAAGCTGAATTAGGCAAGATAGGGACAACCGACTTTATTGAAACCGACGTTGATGAAGAGCTATTTACAGAGCCTAAAGAAGCAAAACAGTTTGTTGAGGAGACAGGTATTGATGCATTGGCGGTTTCTGTCGGAACTTCACATGGTGTTTATCTTGTTAAAAATCCAAGAATTGATATTGAACGTTTAATAGAAATTCGTGCATTAACATCTGTACCTTTAGTGTTACATGGCGGTTCAGGCACTCCTTCAGAGATGATTAGGAATGCAATTCAAATTCCTAATGGTGGAATTAGTAAAGTGAATATTGCAACAGATATAGAACATATGATGATAAAAACCCTTAATCGAGAAAATTATGTTACAGAAAAAGAGTGGTCGGAACTGCCAACTGAAACATTAACTTTAGTCCAAAACGCAGTTCAGAACGTAGTAAAAGAAAAAATTGAAAACTTTTTGATAAGTAGCGATAGCGCTTCTTATTATGTTTAAGAAGTAATATTATACTAACTTTGAACTATACCCCCCTTATTTTAGTCACATAAGATAAACTCTTTAACCACATAATGGATGGTTATACTAATTATCGTCGAAGATAACTTTTTAGAAGAATTGCTAAGGTAATAGGAGGAAAAATAAAATGTCTATAGAAAGGTCTAGTTTAGTAACCTTTGCAGGTAATCCAGTTACGTTGATTGGGAGTGAAATTCGTGTTGGTGATAAAGCGCCAAATTTTGAAATATTAGCAAACGATCTCTCAAAAGTTACACTTGAAGATTCAAAAGGGAAAGTCCGCCTTATTTCATGTGTTCCCTCTCTTGATACAGGAGTATGTGACGCACAAACACGGAAATTTAACCAATTAGCTAGCAATCTAGGAAATGATGTAGAAGTGTTAACAATTAGTGCGGATCTTCCATTTGCACAAAAAAGATGGTGTGGAGCAGCAGGAATAGAACAAGCCCAAACCCTTTCAGATCATTTTAAGATGTCATTTGGAACAGCTTATGGCACATATATAAAGGAACATCGTTTAGAATGCCGTGCAGTATTCGTTGTAGATGAAAAGGATGTCGTACAGTATGTTGAATACGTTCCGGAAATTACGGAACATCCAAAGTATGAAGCAGCTATAGAAGCAATTAAGTCATTGATAAAAGTTAAAAAGTGATATAAGTAAGCAATATACACTATGCTTAAAGGACATATATTATTTTTCATTAATCCTAAGAAGTAAAATGTTTATTGCATTAAAATCTTTTTTTCTCAGTTTATTTTATTCTAATCCCAAAATAGAAAGGCTGCCTCACAAAAGGTCAGCCTCTTCTACTAATGGTTTTATTAATGGGGTGGTGAGGTACAAACATTGAGACAAAAAAGTTATTATTACCTTAAAGGAATAGGGTTAAAGTTTAAATTAATTTTTGTTAAAAAGGAGTAGGTAGTATTCTGAATTTTGTGATTTTTTGTTGAAAAACTAAGATAGTGGTGATAGTATAAAAATGCAAAGAATTTACTAAATATAGAAATAAATGCTATATTATACTCATTTAACGAAACGTTGTTGTTTATTAAGGGACGGAAAGGGGCGGCTAGACTTTTAAATTTTGGCAATGATATTTGAAAACGGATAGATTGAAGTATGTTAAAGAACTTAATCTAAATGACCAGGTTGTATAAAATTTGGATTCTATCATTTCCAATTTTAAATATTTTTTTACCCAATATTGTATACAATACTGCATTCAATTTTGAATTCTTCATTGAGGGGAGGTATAAAGTGTTGAATAGTTTAGAAATGGATATCTATAATAAAATCAAGAAAGCTATTATCCAGCAAAAGCTTCGGCCAAATATGCAGCTAATAGAAAAGGATCTTGCTGAATCGTTTGGGGTAAGCCGTACCCCTGTTCGAAATGTTCTGCGCAGATTGGAATATGAAAAATTAGTGAAAATTAAAGAGCATAAAGGTACCTTTGTATCCTGTTCAACAATTGAAGAAGCAAAAGAAGTATTTGAAATGAGGAGAATTTTAGAAGGGGAGGCAGTGCGAAGAGCTTGCAGACTCTTTAACGAGGAACAATTACAAGAGCTAGAGACTCTGGTTGAAGAAGAACGACATATTTATGGTAGTCTAGATTTTTATGAATCTTTAAAAATATCTGGGGATTTTCATTTGAAAATAGCTGAAATCGCAGGGAATTCGTATTTTTATCAATATCTCGAAGACTTAATTTCCCTAACTTATGTGATCATAGCAATCTATGGAAGAGGTAAAATGGAAACATGTGGTTCTCACGATCATTTGCAAATTTTTAATGCTATTAGGCAAAGGGATGGTGATCTTGCAGAACGCTTATCTCTCATTCATCTTAGTGAAATTGAGTCGAATCTTCATTTTAATGAGGAATTACAGATCTCGTCTTCCTTGTCAGATATATTTCTTTAATTGTAAATTGGTATACGATTCATTGAAAGCGCTTACTATTAAATTTTTTAAGGAGGTGATACAGTCCATCGAAATCATTTTCAAACGTAATGTAGTTGTCATGTTATTTTTTTTCGATTTTTAAGAAACGATGTTGCTTAATATGCGACGATACCTCGAGTCAAACGCAATAAGATGGTGGAGGATCGATGGGAAATAGTACTTTTAACAAAACAAATTCGTATTTTAATTCCTGTGAATGAAGAACAGAAAAGAACACTTAGAAGAAAGATTGCATCATATCATAGCCTTGGCAAACATCTAAGACCTAACTTGTTAACCAATGCATATGTAAGAAATGCGGAAAACAATAAAAAAGGGGTTGGATGTATCATGTCTACAAATTTAAAAAGTTACGTTCAAAAAGAAACGCAGATCCAACATGATACGGGTGTGGATGAATCACTTAATCCGAAAACCGAGGAAGGTAGGACGGTAAGTCCGTTAAACTATATTTTTATGTGGGTTGGAGACGGTGTTAATCTAGGTAATATGACGCTTGGAGCTAGTATAATTGTAGCGGGAATCGCTACGTTAAACATCTTTCAGACATTTGCCGCAGCTATCATGGCAATTGGTATCATTTCAACTGTTTTTGCTTTAAATGACAGGCTCGGATACAGAACGGGAATACCATATGTAGTACAGCTTAGAATGTCCTTTGGGCTGAAAGGTTCCGTAATATCATCACTGATGCGCGGTATTCCCGCCATCGTTTGGTACGGTTTTCAAAGTTGGATTGGAGGTACTGCCTTAAATGAAATTGCGAAGATTATTACGGGCGGCGCCTTTGATAATGTTGCCATTTGCTTTGTAGTGCTACAGTTGGTGCAAATTGGGCTTTCGCTGTATGGATTCCATGCCATTAAATGGGTGGAAACTCTTGCGTCTATTGTTATTGTACTAGCTCTTCTCTATGTATTTGGCGTTCTACTAACTTCCCATAGCGAGGTTATTGCAGAAAAATGGGTTCATGCAGAAGGATCATGGGGCTTACCTTTCTTTGCATTGATAATGATGTTTATGGGGAATTATGCGGCTATCTTTTTAAGTGCAGCGGACTATTCAAGAGAGCTAAAATCTGGTATTAGCGACGCAAAACGCGGGTTTTTGTACTTTCTTCCTATATTTATAGCGTACGGCTTGACACTTGCAATCGGTGGAATGCTTGCTTCTGCAACCGGCATCAACAACCCTGTGAAAGCGTTTGCGGTAGTGGTGGATAACTCTTATATTACACTCTTTGTATCCGCATTTATTGTTTTGGGTGCAGTTGCAGTAAACATGGTTGCCAATATTATTCCGCCAACCTATGTTATTACCCTGCTTACAAAAATGAAATATAAACCTGCAGTTACCATAACCGGGCTGCTTGCATTTTGCTCATTCCCTTGGGTTCTTGTACAGGATTCTTCGGCAAAGGGTCTTGGTATTTTCATCCTTATATATTCCGCATTTTTAGGTCCTATTGTTTCTATATTATTAGTCGAATATTATATATTAAGAAAGCAAAAAGTAAATGTTGCAGATTTGTATAAGGAAGACGGTCCATTTGCCGGGTATAATCCGGCAGCGGTGCTTGCATTGCTTATCGGCGCCGGAGCAGCCTTCATGAAAGTGGAGCTGGCATGGATTATCGGTGTTTTTGTGGCAGGTATTACATATTTGCTTTTGATGAAATTTGCATTTAAAGATTCAAAATTCAAAAAGGGTACTATTTTTGAAAAGTAAACCTGTATTTCTAGGTTTCTAGGGGTTATTCACTCTGTCTATTTATATTTGATTGATGTAATCTGAGGATGAAATAAACAAGGTGGTTGAGTAATGTGAATATACGGAAAATTTTGAAAAAGGGGTTGGAAGAATGAAGTTTGATTTAATTATAAAGAACGGAAATGTAGTAATTGAACATACAGTAGAACAACTAGATATCGGTATACTTAATGGTAAAATTGCAGGAATTTCAAAAGAAATAGTCGGGGAAGCTACTGAAATTATAGATGCTTCTCATCAATATGTCATGCCTGGGATGATAGATGCCCATGTCCATATTTGCGAGCCAGGAAGAACGGAGTGGGAAGGGTTTGTAACAGGAACTCAAGCACTAGCTGCAGGGGGGACAACATCATTTGTTGATATGCCATTAAACGCTTTGCCGGCAACGACTACAAAGAGTTCACTGCATTTAAAATTAAAATCTGCTGAAAATAAGGCGTATGTTGATTATGCTTTGTATGGTGGATTAGTTCCTGATAATCTCGAAGATTTAGAGGACCTTTCTAACGAAGGTGTTGTGGCCTTCAAATGTTTTATGGCAACATGTGGTAGTGAGGAAATTGGAGATTTTAAAAATGTTGATGATTTTACTCTATATCAAGGTATGAAAAAACTATCGGAATTGGGGCATATTTTATCTATACATGCCGAGAATGCAGAGCTTACTGATAAACTGGCAATTGAAAAGAAAAAACAAGGGAAGACAACAGCAAGAGATTATGTCGAGTCCCGCCCAATTTTTACTGAGGTTGATGCTGTAAAACGTGCTTTGTTATTAGGTAAAGAGACTGGATGTACATTACATTTCGTTCATATTAGTAGTGTAGAGGCTGTTGAAGAAATCCTTAAAGCACGTAAACAAGGGCAAGAGGTTACGATAGAATCGTGTCCTCACTATTTCATGTTAGATACGGAAACCTTTGAAAAGATAGGACCTGTTGCGAAATGCGCTCCGCCGCTTCGTTCTAATACAGAACAAGATAAATTATGGGAAGCTCTTAAGGAGGGGAAAATTGATATCCTGACATCAGACCATTCCCCATGTCCTCCAGATATGAAGCAGAGCAACACAAATAATATGTTTGATGTGTGGGGAGGGATTAGTGGCTGCCAAAATAATGTTGATTTAATGTTTGACGAGGCTGTTAAGAATCGAGGGGTTTCTGTAAGTGAATTTTCAAAGATGATTGCAACAAAGCCTGCAGAAATATTTAACTTAAGAAATAAGGGAAGCATTAAAGTTTCCTATGACGCAGATATCATTCTCCTTGATCCAAATAAATCGTACACCGTTAAGCCAGAAGATTTGTATTACCGTCATCAACAAAGCCCTTATGTTGGAAGGAAAATTAATTGTCGAGTGACGAAAACGTTTGTAAGGGGACAACTAGTATTTGATTTTGAGAAAGGGATTGTAGGTCAGCCAATCGGGAAGTTTATTTCAGCAAAAAGTAGTTTCGTAAAAGCATAAAATTCTCTAAAGAAGGTTGACCTAAAAGGGCACTTAAGTTGCTCTTGATGGCGTCATACCTTCTTTTTGTTTTATTTTTTGAATGGTATTATGTTTGGGGATTGCTATTGTGGTAAGATAAGAAACAGGATCAGTAATATAGGATTTAATCGGAGGGTAATGCAAATGGTTAAGTCAGTGGATAGGGCGTTAACAATTATTTCATTAGTAAGCAAGCGTAAAGAAGGGATTGGGGTTACTGAGCTTGCCTCCAATCTAGATTTAAATAAAAGCTCCATATTCAGATTATTAAGTACTCTTGTAGATCATGGATTCATCGAACAAAATCCTGAAACTAAAAAATATAGATTAGGCTATAAATATTTAGAATTAAGTTCGATGCTGCTTGAATCTATTGACTTGAGAACTCAAGCTAAACCTTTTCTGGAAGAGTTAGAATCACATATTAATGAAGTGATCCACTTGACCGTATATGATCAAGGAGAGGTAATCTATATTGAAAAACTTGAGGGAAGTGAAACCCTTAGAACACATTCACAAGTAGGAAGACGGGCCCCAATGCATTGTACGGCAGTCGGGAAGGTAATCTTAGCCCATCTGCCATTAAATGAGATCGTAGATATAATTGACAAGCATGGTTTACCAAAGCATACTGAACAAACGATTACAGATAAAGAATCTTTTTTTAAAGAATTGGGGAAAATAAGGAACGAAGGTATTGGTAGAGAAATTGAAGAAAATGAACAAGGAATCACCTGTATTGCAGCGCCAATTTTTGATAATCGGAAGAAAATTACTGCTGCCGTTAGTATTTCAGGACCAAGCATCCGAATGACTGAAGAAAGATTAACTGAAATTAAACCAATTATAATGGATATTGGTAAAAAGATTTCCAAAAGGCTTGGTTACACAGACAATTAAATAATGTGAAAAAAGAATTGGTAACAGACCAATTCTTTTTTTGTGGCAATTTATTGATTCAAGTTTATCTTCGAATGGGCACTCTGATCTTTTGTCCTTCGAAGAATTTTATAAAAAAATTATTGACAAAAATACTTGAAATATTCAAAAAACGGTGATAATATCAAAATAAGAAACATGGTTAGTTAATAAGCAACAGAATGCTTATTTTTTTTAATTATTAAATGAAACTACGTTGCTTATTACGAAACTAAAAGGAGGAGTAATAGTGGATTTTTCTAAAGAGAAAAGCAAATTTTATAATAATCTAACGAAAACAATTCGCCGGCACATAGTTAAGATGACGAACCATGCAGGAAGTGGTCATCCCGGTGGTTCTTTATCAGCAACTGAACTAATGTCCGTTCTATTTTTTGAGCACATGAATGTTGATCCTAACAACCCAGATTGGCAAGACCGAGATTGTTTCTTCCTATCTAAGGGTCATTGTACACCTGTATTTTATTCAGTATTAGCTGAAAAAGGTTTCTTCCCAGTTGAAGAGTTAATGACATTCAGGGATGTTGACGGTAGGCTACATGGACATCCATGTGGAGAGCATATTCCAGGTGTAGACATATCTTCAGGATCACTTGGTCAAGGATTATCAGTAGCTAATGGTGTTGGACTAATTGCAAAACTAGATGGTAGCAATAGAAGATCATATTGCATGATTGGTGATGGGGAATTACAAGAAGGTCAAGTATGGGAAGCGGCAATGACAACTGCACATTACAACCTTGATAACGTTTGTGCGATTATCGACTGGAACAAAATTCAGCTTGATGATTTTGTTGAAAATGTAAAAGGTGTAAAAAATCTTGGTGATAAATTTAGAGCTTTCGGTTGGCACGTTGTTGAAATTGATGGTCATGATATTAATGCAGTTAATGAAGCGTATAAAGAAGCTAAACGCACTAAAGGTAGACCTACTGCAATTCTAGCTCATACGGTTAAAGGTAAGGGAGTTTCATTTATGGAAGATACACATGATTGGCATGGAATGGCTCCGAATGATGAGCAATTAGAAATCGCTTTAAAGGAGTTGGCTTAAGATGGCAAATCAAGAAGCACCACGTAAAGGTTTTGCTGATGCACTGATTAGACTGGGAGAAAAGCATGACAATTTAGTGGTACTTGACGCGGACTGCGCAAAATCAAATATGACAAATCTATATAAAAATAGATTTCCAGAACGCTTTTTCAACATCGGTATTTCTGAATGTGATTTAGTGGGTACTGCAGCTGGTATGGCAGTGGCAGGTAAAGTACCATTTGCGAATGCTTATGCAAACTTCCTGACTGGGCGCGCATTTGATCAAATGAGAATTTCTGTATGTTATTCAAATAACAATGTGAAAATTGTTGGTCATAACGCTGGTACTTCAGCTGCTCAAGAAGGTGCAACACATTTACCGCTTGAAGATATTTCTTTAATGCGCTCACTTCCACGTATGACTGTAATCGTTCCAGCAGATGCGGTTGAAATGGAAAAAGCAGTAGAAGCTGCTTATTACCATGACGGACCTATTTACCTGCGTGTTGGCAAATTACCAGTACCGATTGTTACAAAAAAGGAAGAACCATTCAAAATAGGTAAAGCAATTAATTACCGTGAAGGATCTGATATTACAATCATCAGTACTGGGATAATGCTTGATGAATCACTAAAAGCAGTAGGTGAATTAGAAAAGCAAGGTGTAAGCGCTGAACTTTTACACATCCATACAATTAAACCAATTGATAAAGAAGCCATTATTGCATCTGCTGCGAAAACAAAACATGTTATCACAGTTGAAGAGCATTCAATTATAGGTGGATTAGGTAGTGCTGTTGCTGAAGTATTATCAGAAAGCCAACCAGCTAAATTAAGAAGAATCGGTACAAATGACCGTTTTGGAGTTTCTGGAAAAATGGATGAATTACTTGATTTCTTTGAATTAAGAGCACACCGTATTGTTTCTACTGCAAATGAATTATTAGGGCATAGAGTAACTAGCTAATCACATTTTTAGATAATGAAAGGGGGAGGGTTTTTGTCAAACGTAAGCCATTATCCAAGTTTAAAGGATACTTTAGAAAATCCTCTCTTCTCTAAAACGGATGATAGCCTTCGTGCTAAAATCAAAGCTCATTTAAAACAAACAAAACATAAGTTTATCGTTTTAGATGATGATCCAACTGGTGTCCAAACGGTACATGATATTTTTGTCATCACGGACTGGGGAAAAGATTGGATTAAAAAAGGGTTATCTAATGAGAGAAGTGTACTTTATATTTTAACAAACACAAGAAGTTATAATGCAGAAAAAACGGAAAACATCAATAGAGAGATTGTCCAAAACATTGTTGACGTTACTAAGGAAATGGGTATTAATTATTCGATTATTAGTAGAAGTGACTCAACATTAAGAGGGCATTATCCACTTGAAATTAATGTGCTCCAAGATGAATTATTAAAAACTGCTAATGTACAAATTTCAGGTCATTTAATCATACCGGCTTTTTTTGAAGCACATCGTTACACCTTGGATAATACTCATTATTTAGGTATGGATGGTCAGCTTGTCCCAGTAAATGAAACAGAATTTGCGAATGATTCAGTTTTCGGGTTCAATACTGCTAATTTGCCGAAATGGATTGAAGAGAAGACAAATGGAAGCGTAAATTCAGAGTCAGCTTTGATCATTTCACTTGAAGATATTCATGATGGTGGCATTGATAAAGTTTATGAGATTTTACTATCTGCCAACAATAATTCTCCTATTATAGTAAATGCAAAATCTTACTATGATTTAGACATCGTATCATTAGCTGTCCTTAAAGCAATTGAATCTGGCAAGCAATTCTTGTTTAGAACTGCAGCATCTATTGTAAAATCGATTGCGGGAATTCAGGATCGTCCATATTTATCAGCTAATGAGATTGTTTCAAATGATGAAAACCAAAACAATGGTGGATTTATTATAGTAGGTTCTCACACGAATAAAACTACGGATCAAATTAAGGAACTAATGAATAAATACCCGATTGAACAAATTGAAATTAATGTCGCTAAAGTTCTGAATAAAGAAACAAGAACTGAAGAGTTAACACGAGTATGTCAATTAGTAGATCGTAATATTTCTTCTAATCGCGATACGCTTGTTTATACAAGTAGGGATTTAATTAGTGCAAAAGATAAGGAAGAAAACTTAAAAATTAGTCAAACTGTTTCAAGTTCTTTAGTTAAAGTTATTCGCTCACTAAAAGTAAAGCCGAAATTTATCATTGCAAAAGGTGGTATAACTTCGAGTGATGTGGCAACTGACGGCTTAGAAATAAAATATGCAAAAGTTTTAGGGCAAGCGATCGCCGGTGTTCCAGTATGGTTAACCGGAAGTGAAGCTAAGTTCAAAGATACACCTTATATCGTATTTCCAGGCAACGTTGGGGATAAAGATTCGATTGCTCAAATCTTTGAAAATATAAAAAAGGATCAAAAGGGAGAGATATAAATGGCTAAACAAAAAATGACAGCTGCTGAGCTAATTGCCTTGTATTTAGAAAAAAGAGGAGTGAAACACGTTTATGGTATACCGGGAGCTGCAATTTTACCATTCTATGATGCAGTAAAAGAATTAACTAAAATTGAATCATATATTGTCCGTCACGAGCAAACTGGTGCTTTCATGGCTGACGGCTATTCAAGAGCAACTGGTGAAGTGGGTGTATGTGCTGCCACATCAGGTCCTGGTGGAACTAACTTCTTAACAGGTCTTTATAGTGCATGGATGGATTCCATACCAATGATAGCAATTACTGGTCAACAAAAAAATAGTCTAATTGGAACCATGCAATTCCAAGAAGCGCCTATCGTTGAAATGGCGAAACCTGTAACGAAAGCTGCTTACCGTTTAACTGACGGCTCGAAAACCGCTGAATTCATTCACGAAGCATGGGTAACAGCAACTACTGGTAGAAAAGGTCCAGTCCTTCTTGATTTACCAATTGATCAACAAAAGGTAGAAATAGAAGTAGACTTAGATGAGCTTATCGCTTCTACTCCAGTCGATAACTTACCACAAGCTTCCGATGCTGATATAGAGAAAGCATTAGAATTATTAAAAGACGCTAAAAGACCAGTCTTACTTTCTGGTGGAGGGGTTAACATTGCAAACGCTACTACTGAATTAAAAGCGTTAGCTGAAGAACTGCAAATCCCTGTAGTGACTTCTGGCATGGGTATGGATACATTCCCCAACGATCACCCTTTATTCGCTGGACGTATGGGAACGATGCTTGATACTCCATTCGGTAACAAAACAATTGTTGAAGCTGACTTAGTAATCAACCTTGCCGGACGTTTCGCTGATCGTTCTACTGGAAATGTTTCGGTATTCACACAAAACGGTAAGAAAATTGTCCACGTAAACCTTGATAATAAAGAAATTGGTAAAGTTGTACCAACTAATTTAGGTATCGTTTCTGATGTTAAAGCTTTCATGATTAAACTTACAGAAGCCCATAAAGCACTTGGCGCTCATGTCGCTGCAACTGCCGAAGTAGGTACTAAAGTTAACTTAGCTGAAGAGCGTAAGAAATGGGCACGTAAAACTGATTACACAACACTTCCAATCAGACAAGAGCGTGCATTGCGAGAACTTCGTGAATTCCTAGATCGCGATGCATTCGTATCACATGACTGTGGTATCAGCCAGATCTGGTCTAGTCAATTATTTGAAACGTATGAACCAAGAACATACTTATTAACTGGCGGTGCGGGTACAATGGGGTGGGGGCTTGGTGCAGCAATGGCAGCGAAACTTGCATTCCCTGAAAGACAAAGTGTAAACATCCTTGGTGATGGAAGCTTAGGTATGTCATTGCAAGATATTGCTACAGCTGCAAAACATGATATTCCGGTAATTATTTTCTGTATGAATAACTCATTAATGGGATTAATTCGTCAACAACAAAACTGGTTCTATAATGAACGCCAAATTTCTACAGACTTAATTTACAAAAATGAATTATGTGATAATGAAGAGCGAGGAATCGACTTTGTTAAAACTGCTGAAGGTATGGGTGTTCGTGGTGAGCTTGTTACACATTATGATGATATCAAACCAGCTCTACAACGTGCAGTTGACTCAGGTAAACCATATTTAATCGAAGTTATAGTTGATCCAGATCCTAAAAACGCATGCGAATTCTCTAACAACGGTGCACTTAATGGATTCAAATACTCCAAAGATATTGATTATTCTAAATAATCATTACCTTCGGTGGAAGTGATTTTTTTGAAGCAATGGGATATTAACCTATTGCTTCAAAAAACATATTAGTAATAAAAAGTAGTATAGACTGTACTTAAATAATGGGTTTATTAAAGGAGGGAAGCCGAAAAATCGGCGAAACAATGTCAGAAAATCTTCATAATTCTATGAAAGTCGGAATTGTTCACTTTATGGCTTATCCGGAAACGATGGGTGGAGATGGTCCAACTGTTGAAACAATTAAGAAAATTGTACAAGATGATTTTTTCTCCGGAATTGAAATTACATCTATTAACAATCCTGAAGAACGTAAAGAGGCTACTCAAATTCTACAATCTGGTGGAATGACTGTAGGATTCGGTGCACAACCGATTCTATTAAGAAACAAAGGAAACCTTAATTCTTTTGATGAAGCTGAGCGTAGAAGGGCTATCGATTTAGTAAAAGGCGGAATTGACCAAGCTTACGAAGTAAATGCTGCTAAACTTGGTTTCTTAAGTGGGGGTAAACCAGATACTCAACAAGATGTTGCATTACAATTACTAACGAATTCCATCAAAGAATTATGCGATTATGCAAAATCTAAAGGTGATTTAGTACTTTCACTTGAAACATTTGATGATGAGACTGATAAGAAATGTCTAATCGGCTCGAATAAACTTGCTGTTGAAGTTGCAAAAGAAGTTCGTAAAGTAGATCCTACTTTCGGTTTAATGCTTGATTTAAGTCATTTACCAATGCAACGTGAAACGTCTTATGATGCATTGACGGTTGCTCGGGATTATATTAACCATGCCCATATCGGAAATTGCTATATTAAAGATACTTCTGATCCTGCTTACGGAGATCAGCATCCGCGTTTCGGGTATCCAGGAAGTGAAGTTGATGTTTCTGAATTAGCGGAGTATTTACGATCTCTATTAGAAATTGGTTACATCGGTGAAGGTATAAAGAATATAGTCGCTTTTGAAGTGAAACCTGTAGGTACAGAATCATCAGATATTGTAATTGCACAGTCAAAACGTACTCTCATTGATGCATGGTCATTATTACATTCAAAAAAAGGGCGTTTAGTTAGTTAGCCTACCTATATATTTACTATATGTATTAAACGGTGACAAGCACTTTTGCCTGTCACCGTTTAATCTAAAATTTATTAAGCTTATCATGCAGAATTCCTATTGAGCAACAACTAAATAAGGTGTTAATATGACCTTGCATTAAAAAAATGGAATTTGTAATAAATAACAAAAATTTTTAAGAGATTAATTGGCAAGGAAGTGATCGATTGGTTAAACTTCAGAAGGATGTTGATGCTATAAGAATCAACAATAGAACCGAAGAACTTGCTGCTTGTTCATCTACATCTGTTGGTGTCACTAGACTACCTTTCACAGTGGAAAGTTTAAAAGCAGAAATACTAGTTGAAGAGTGGATGAAAGCAGCTGGGATGACGGTAAGAAAAGATGCTCTTAACAATATAATCGGACGTTATGAAGGGAAAGATCCTGCAGCTCCAGTTTTAATGATTGGTTCACATTTAGATAGCGTGATTGAAGCAGGTAAATATGACGGTATTTTAGGAGTTATAACTGGAATAGAAGTGGTTCAAACTCTTAAGGATAATGGCATTATATTATACAATCCAATCGAAGTGGTAGGTTTTTGTGATGAGGAAGGAGTAAGGTTTCACTCAACTTTCCTCGGTAGTAAAGCGATTGCAGGAACTTTTACTGCTGAAGATTTAGAAAGGGCAGATGAACAAGGAATAACAATTGCTGAAGCGTTAAAAGGAATTGGTATTGCTGACCCATATGCTTATAAAAAGGCTAGTCGTACTCCAGAAGAACTTCTCGCTTATTTGGAACTTCATATCGAACAGGGGCCTGTGCTTGAGAAGGAGAATGAACCTGTCGGAATAGTTCGTGGGATTGCTGGTGCTACAAGATTTTATTTTGAAATTATCGGGAAACCTGGACATGCAGGGACAGTTCCTGTTGCCCTTAGACAAGATGCACTTTTAGGAGCTAGTGATCTCATTTCCTACATTGAGAACATCGCTATCCAAAATGAACCATTAGTAGCGACAATTGGTAAACTTACTGTAAGTCCGGGTGCTAGTAATGTAATACCTGGCCTTGTAACAGGGACGCTGGATATCCGTGATTTAAATGTTGATCGAAAGAAAAAAGCTATTGATGCCATATTAACTGAAAGTGAAAGAGTAGCAAAAGCTAGAGGACTCCAAATTCATTTTGAACAAGTCATGGAAGCCGATCCTGTATACTGTGATGAACAATTGATTACAGTAATCGAAGAATCCATAATCGAACAAGATGGAAGCGTCATCAGCCTTGTAAGTGGTGCTGGTCACGATGCAATGGCTATGGCGGATGTAACGAATGTTGCGATGATTTTCGTTCGTTGTAAAGATGGTCTTAGTCATCACCCTGATGAATTCGTTACTGTAGAAGATATGGGTGTAGGAGCTAGAGTTCTTTACTCTACAGTAATTAAAATAGCCACAAAACAATATTGAGGGACAAACAAGGTTTTATAGAGAATAAAAGACTAGCTTACAAAAAAACTCGTGATCCGACTGTATCGGATCACGAGTTTTTTCAAAAAGAATACATTTCAATCAGTACCTCTTGAACAAATCAGTCAACTGTTATTAGAAGCATTTTCCTATAATATTGAATGCTTCGAAAAGCTCATTCGATAAGAAGTATATTTAAGATAGAGATCCTTCAATCGATAAAACAGTCATACGTATCAACACAGATCCGATGGTTACAAAAGGAGTTCTGTATGGACTCTTTATCATGTTCATAAAAAAGCCACTGAAATTCCTGGATTCCTTCATAATCCAAGGGTTCAGTAGCGTCACTTCAGAAAAAGAAGCCGAGTTTTACTCTTCATATTGATCTCTGTCTGCGTGGCAGTTTACCTTCAGTCAATACCTGCTTAAGTAGTAATTACAATTCCTTATTAATCACTATTATCTCTGAAAATTGAACCCATGAGTAAAGCTATACGTAAATGAAGTGAGTTTTTTGAATCATGGACGGAATAATTCAAAATGTCCTCACATTTGGCGATTCGGTATTTAACGGTATTACGGTGAACAAACAGTTTCCTGGATGTAATCGCAAGTTCACAATTATTATCCAAATATACCAATAAGGTATTAATTAAGTCTTTTTCATCTTTATTTTTCGGATAGGATAGAGAACGTAAAGTATTTTCATAAAATTTTTTTAAATCTTTTTCGGGAATTAACCGAATAAGTTCGATTAATTGCTTGGTCTCGTAAAAGTTTATAAATTTATTTTGAAACAGTTCAGACCCATGTGTCCATGCTTCCACTGCCTCTTCGTATGTAAGGTGGATATAGGTAAGGTCATTAGAAAAGTTACCAACTCCAAACGACAACGAAATTTTTAGATTTGAATAAGCCTCATTCTGGAATTCCTTCAGCCTTTCTTCTATTATGCTTTTAATCGAATCATTAATATTCAGAGGAGATTGCATCAAAATAACAAAATAACCATCTTTCATAAAAACGATGTTGTTAGTATCTATTTTTAAAAATGATTTATGTAAAAATTTATATAAATAGTCGTATGATCTATTCATAATTTCTGCACTTTTTTGTAAAGCGTTTTGTTTATCATAATCAATCTTACATACAATGCATGCGTATTTCATATTGTCGATTAAGCCATGCTGTTTTCCCCTATGAATAATTTCTTGTTTGTTGGAAATCTTTCCATCAACAAGGGAAGCAAAAAAGTTATTTTCTAACAAACGACTGTTTTCTCTAATTGCCTCGTTTTTAAGCAGCGTGAATGAAATGACTGTTGATGCTTGCTCTATAGCTAATTGGGAAGATGGGAATGAAAGCTTCTCAGGGTGAAGAATTATTAGTAAATATGGATAGGGACGCATAGTTTTCACCCGAAACATTTTTATAGAAATGTCAGTATTTTGGATGTCGATTGTGAGCTGGTTTTTTTCTAGGTATGTTTCTATATCACTTTTTATGTGTTCCTGAACATTTTTCATAACGATTTTCATATTTCCTGTACGAAAATGATGAGAAAAGGATGTCACATCACCAATAGGATCAAGTAGGAGAACAGGACATTTTAATAGGGAGCCAAGATTTTCAATTAAAGAATTCAGGCTGTAGCCTTTTATCATCATATTGGTAAATTCCTTGTGAATATGCATCGCATAAAATAACTCTTCGATTTGGTTATCCCATATAAAGCTTAATAATTGATGAGCAACTGCACCTAATGTTAATGTCTCTGGAATTTGAATAATGGGAAATTCTAATGAGTCAGCTAATTCGATTACATCCGGCGGTATCTTATCAATGAACCTTTTAAGTTTAATGGCGATCCCTGCACATGGAAGTTCATTAATTTGGGAAATGAGATTGCATAATGCATGAGGGTCGTCTTTAAAAGCGTACCCTGTTGTCAATAATAGGGAGTTTTCAGCTAAAAAATTGATGGCATCTGGTGTTTCTGAAATCTCAATTGATTCTACTTTCCTTTTAAGTCCGGCATGTCCAGCAATAATTTTGGCTTCTCGAAACACATCAACGATAAATAAATCTTCAACCTTTTTCATCATACACCTTCTAATTCTACATTTTGTCAGTTTTTATTTCTAGAAAGGAAGCAAACGAATGTTGTTAAATTTGGACAAAAATTTAAATGGTAATTGTTTACATTGCATAATGATTTTGTGAATTAATCCGCTTATAATCAATTGTATAGAGGATTGAAAGGTAATGAAACTGTTTTCAAGATTATTTTGCATTCCATAAATATCAAGTTTATATTTATTCAGCAACTATATTTATATTTAGAAGCACATACAATCATAATTTTTTTCAATGGTTAAAATTGTTTTTTAGATATTTTCTTCAAGAAAAGTACAGGAACGAGAGGATGTGGTTAAAGGGGCTTAATTGATGGGAATGTGAAACAGTCAGTGTAATAGTCCGAATATTAAAAAATACTTTTAGGCAGGAATAAACGTTGAAGGGGAAAGTACACTCATTATTGACCGCTTTGGCGGGTTTCTTCATTATGCAACTGTAAAACAGGATTGGCTTTGATTTCCCATAGAAAGGAATGAACCTATGGCTACATATGATTTACTCATTAGAAATGGAAATCTTGTAATGTTTGATTCGATTGTTCAAGGAGATATTGCAATTAAGGAAGGGAAAATTAAAGAAGTGTCCATCGGAAAAAATATTGATGCTATTGCAACAAGAGAAATTAATGCTGAGGGGCAGCACATCCTCCCAGGATTAATTGACACGCATGTTCATTTCAACGAGCCAGGCAGAACTGAGTGGGAAGGTGTTCAAACTGGTAGCAGAAGTTTAGCGGCAGGTGGGGTAACAACCTATTTTGATATGCCATTGAACAGTACACCACCAACAATCAATAAAGAATATTTGGAATTAAAGAGAGCTTGCTCCGAAGAAAAGTCGGTAATCAATTGCCGCTTTTGGGGTGGGCTTACACCAGAAAATATTGAGAATATTAAGGAACTTGATGAAAATGGAGTAATTGGATTTAAAGCTTTTATGTCACCGAGCGGAATTATCGATTTCAATCATGTCGATGATAATACGATTTTTAAAGGGATGAGAGAAATTGCCTCTGTAGGTTCACTTTTAGCCGTTCATGCTGAAAGCACAGTCATTTGTGATCAGCTTGCACAAGAAAAACAAAGACAAAATAAAACGACTGCAAAGGACTTCGTCGAATCAAGACCGATAATTTCCGAAATTGAAGCGGTTAGAAGAATAATTTCATATGCTGAAGCTACAGGTTGTAAACTGCATATTGTTCATGCGAGCAGCCGGAAAGTAGTGGACGTCATTAATCAGGCAAAGCAAAGAGGCCTAGATATTACGGTAGAAACATGCCCCCATTATTTATCTTTGACATTAAAAGACTTAGAGGAAAAAGGCGGATTGGCAAAATGCTGCCCTCCACTGCGTGATGATGAAGAAGTAGAACAATTATGGGAAGCTGTAGCAAACGGTGAAATTGACGTTATAGCATCCGACCATTCACCAGCACCTGCATCTATGAAAGAGGTAATAAATGAAGACTTTTTCAGTGCCTGGGGTGGGATTTCTGGTGCTCAAACTACGCTCAATATTATGTTGACAGAGGGGCATTTTAACCGTAATCTTCCTCTGGGGAAAATTGTTGAATTAACATCAACGAATCCAGCTAAGTTATTTGGCCTTTATCCCCATAAAGGGATAATAGCGGTTGATAGCGATGCTGATTTGGCGATAGTTAATCTGAACAGAAGCTTCGAGCTAAAAAAGGAAGATTTGTTCTACCGCCATCAGCAGTCGCCTTATGTTGGCAGGACATTCAAAGGGCAAGTAACGACGACGATCGTCAATGGGGCTATTGTTTTTGAAAATGGAAGCATTACCACTGTGGAAAAAGTAAAATCTAGAGTTGTTAAGCTATAAAGGACTGAGAAAATCTTAATCATTTTATTAGCTGATTCGCTTTCAGACATTTGTTTTAGGCTTACACAATCTTAAAGGAAAAAGAAGCCTGTAAGGAACTGGGGCTGATAAAAGAGAAAATCATGGATGAAGAAATAAGAAGATGTTTTATCTATAATAGACAAAAATATAAATCGTTTTTATCGAATAGGCATAATGACTATTTAAATGAAAGCGTTTAACATTTATATGAAGAGACTTAATGGTCTCTGGCACAAGCTATTAATATATGAAAAGAAGCTTCAATTATAAGTTAATCTATATCGGTAACAGGGAACACCATGATTCACATGCTTATATTGGCTCACGATTAAAACGTTGATTGGTGTCATATGAATTAGCTCACAAAATACGATTAAAAGGAGAGTTTAAAATATGGGTTATCCTAAAGATTTATTAGCAAGCAGATCAATAATTGAGCACGGTAAATATGCTTTAATTGCACCTGAAGGATTGGTCAATAATGTTGTTCCAGGATTTGAGAATTGTATCATTTCCATTTTGGGTTCTCCAAAGCTTGGAGCAAGCTTTGTCGATTACATTGTGACAATGCAAAAGGAAGGAAAGAACAGCGAGGGGTTTGGTGGACAAGAGGATGTTGAGACATTTGTCTATGTTATTGAAGGGAAAATAAAAGCTGCTGCAGGTGAACAAGAGTTTGTCCTCGATGAAAGCGGTTATTTATACTGTCCGCCAGGAACAAAGATGTATTTAGAAAACCAATCGGATGGAGATTCTAAACTATTCCTATATAAGCAAAAGTATCGTCCACTTGAAGGACGGAGGCCATGGGTTCATTCAAACCATGCGAACAACATTGAATTCAGGATTTATGATGATATGCATAATGTCCATCTTAAGGATCTTTTGCCTGCTGATATAGATTTTGATATGAATTTTCATATTCTTTCCTTTGATCCTGCTGCATCTCATCCGTTCATCGAAACACATGTGCAAGAACATGGCGCCTACTTACTCTCGGGAGAAGGGATGTATAACCTCGATAATCAGTGGGTTCCTGTAAAGAAAGGAGATTACATTTTTATGGGACCATATGTACATCAAGCAGCCTATGCGGTAGGCAGAGAAAATTTAACATATGTTTACTCTAAAGATTGTAATCGTGATGCATCCTTGTAAAAGGTCACATCATTTAGAAGAAATGCGTAGATGACAACTTCAAGAGATTTAATGCGGGCAGAATCTGTATTACAGGGAGATCTGGTAAGTGTAATTCAAACCCATTAAATATAAAAGAGGTGCTGAGATATGGACCAGAATGTAATTTTGAACAAAGAGTCGATAATAGAGGAAAGAGTTTTTGAAATCGATAAAATAGCAAAATTCGATTCCAATGCACCACAAAAAAATTATTTCTATGAAACGGATAAAACTGTTGGGGCAGTTTGGTGTCTTGAACCTGAGCAGGAAGTATATTTACATTCTCATTCGAATGTTGATGATATTTGGGTTTGCATTGAGGGGGAAGGAACATACTTTCCTGATTTAGAGAATGAGATTACGATCAGAAAAGGAATGGTAGTATTGGCCAAGCCTAATCAAATTCATGGAATGCGTAATACAGGAAACAGTCGATTCATGTTTGTAGGCTTTGCTGCAGGGACATTGCCAATGGATATAACAAGATATTAGAAAAAGGCTAAGATTATTAAACAATTACAATATAATTTAAGTTTCTTCTTTCAAAAAACAAAAAAAGTGATTAAGGCGAAGCGATTGTAATCAAGACAGCGCTTCGCTTATATTTTTATTTATGTAGAAGAGATGATTTGTAATTTTTACAGGAAATCAATACTTTTAAGAATTGGCTTCCTTAAAAACTCGCAAACTGATTTTATAAAGGAAATGGTGATGATTAAGATGACACAGCAAGGAGTTACTGTAACATTATTGTCCTCTTTACAGTGGCTTTTTTTTATTTTTGCCAATACGGTTGTCGTACCAATTTCTGTAGGAGCAGCATTCCAGCTTCCTTCAGAAACAATTGAAATGACGATAAGATGCTCCTTTATCTTTACAGGAATAGCCTCTATTCTGCAGGCCTGGATTGGGCATCGTTATCCATTATTGGACAGCCATTCGGGGCTAATGTGGGGTCTGATGATAAATATGGGCATCTCTGCATCTGCACTCGGATTGGATTTTGCAACCGTAGGAGGGGGAATTGCAACAGGTATTCTGCTGGCGGGAGCTGTAACCGTACTGCTTGCGGCATTTAACCTGATTTATATCATACAGAAAGTAATTAAGCCGATGGTGATAAGTGTTTATATATTTTTACTAACCTTTCAGCTCATCTTTATTTTCTTCAAAGGTATGTTTAAAATAACCGAAAGTGGAACAATTGATCTCCCCGTCAGTTTGTTTTCAATCTTGATTGTCATCTTCGTTGGCTTTTTAAGGATTAAAGGAGGGAAAATACTAGGCAATTTCTCAATCTTAATCGGAATTATCGTAGGATGGTCATTATATCGAATTATTTTCCCTTCAGATATTCCGACGGCTAGCTCTTCAGGTATGGCATTCACTTTCTTTCCCCTTGGAACTCCAAACTTGGATATTGGTATTATTCTTGTCTCCTTTTTTGCGGTCCTTCTGAATTTAACGAATTCTTTCGCTTCTATTCAAGCTGTTGCAGATGTTTACAAGGAAAAGGTGGAACATAGTCAATACAGGAGATCTATTTTTGTAACAGGTATTTTTGCGTTTATCTCTTCGATTTTTGGCTTGGTCCCTTTTACTCCATTTACATCTACAATAGGGTTTTTACAAAGTACCAAGTTATTTAAACGAGAGCCATTTATGATAAGCGGATTCTTGTTTATTCTCCTTGGAGTTATTCCGCCATTAGGGAGGTTCTTAGGAACAATACCACTAACAATAGGTAACGCTGTTTTGTTTGTCGCATACCTTCAATTGTTTGGGACCGCATTAAACAGCTTAAAAGGAACGTTATTCAACTCTGAAACGATACTCCGTTTAGCGGGTCCAGTCCTAGTTGGAGTTAGCATTATGAATATCCCGCCAGCATCATTCGGCAGTATTCCTGTCCTCTTGCAGCCTTTCATTACAAATGGTCTCATTATGGGTGTCATTATATCGATTTTTTTGGAAAAACTTATTGATTGGAATAAGTTGACAAATAAGTTGGAAGTCAGGCAGTAATCGATATATCTACCTGGAAATGGAAAAATGAGCAACAACATTTGGAGAAAAAAGGAGTTCATATAAAATTGACTACTTTGGATCTGTTGAAGTCAATGGTCAACTTTCTAACGATAAACTTGAAATTGATTATAAGAAAACAATAAATTGAGAACTTGATTAATCGATAGCAAATGAAGTATTGAACCCGTTCAAAGGTAGTAGAGATCACCTAGTTTAAGAAAATTCCTCTCGGCGTATGCCGGGAGTCAAACTAATTTTTAAAGGAGGAATACACCATGGGGGAATATGTAAAAATAGGTAATCTTCAAGTGGCCCCGGTACTTTTTGAATTTATCAATAAAGATGGGATACCTGGAAGCAAACTGAATCAGGAACAATTTTGGGTTGATTTTGAAAAATTGGTACATGAATTGTCTCCAAAAAACAAAAAATTGTTAGCTCGTCGTGATGAAATTCAAACCAAAATCAATACATGGCATAGAGAAAATAAAGAGATTGACTTTGCTGAATATAAATCATTTTTACAAGAAATTGGCTATCTCGAACCTGAAGGAGAAGACTTTCATATTACGACAGAAGGGGTGGATGATGAAATAGCCTTCCAAGCTGGGCCGCAGCTAGTTGTCCCGGTTGATAATGCCCGTTATGCTATTAACGCTTCAAATGCAAGGTGGGGAAGCCTTTATGATGCTCTATATGGAACAGATGTTATTAGCGAAAAAGGAGGAGCCTACCGAGAAGGGAGCTACAATGAAGTACGCGGGGGAGAAGTCATTTCATTTGCAAAGGATTTTCTTGATCAAGTAACTCCTTTAAAGGATTATTCACATAAAGACGCTGTGAAATATGCAGTAGTAGATGGGAAATTAGCTGTTACACTCAGAAATGGAGAAATTACGAGTTTAGTAGAGGAATCTAAGCTAGTTGGCAATCAAGGTGAATACGAAAAGCCATCGGCTATATTATTGAGAAATAATGGTTTGCATTTTGAAATTCAGATTGATCGAAGTCACATGATCGGTAAAATAGATAAAGCAGGCGTTAAGGATATTCTAATGGAATCTACTCTTACGACCATTATGGATTGTGAGGATTCTGTTGCGGCAGTGGATGCTGATGATAAAGTCCTGGTATATCGAAATTGGTTAGGTCTTATGAGGGGTGATCTGACTGTAACTTTCAAAAAGGATAATAAAATGATGACACGTACAATGAACCCGGATCGTTTATACAGAGCACCAGATGGAGAAGAATTCTCTTTGCCTGGTCGTTCACTTATGTTTGTCCGTAACGTGGGACACTTAATGACCACAAACGCAGTCCTAGATGCTAATGGTGAGGAGATTCCTGAAGGGATTATGGATACAGTCATGACTAGTTTACTTGCCAAACATTCCCTGTTAGGTAATGGTAAATATTATAATTCCTCTAAAGGATCAGTCTATATCGTTAAGCCCAAAATGCATGGATCCGAAGAGGTGGCTTTTGCCAATGAACTCTTTGATCGTGTGGAAGACATGCTAGGTCTACAGCGAAATACACTGAAAATTGGTGTTATGGACGAAGAACGTCGAACTTCATTAAACTTGAAAGCTTGTATCCGCCAAGTTAAAGAAAGAGTGGCATTTATTAATACCGGGTTCTTAGATCGAACTGGAGACGAAATTCATACTTCTATGGAAGCCGGACCCATGATCCTCAAGAATTACATGAAAGGATCAAAATGGCTACAAGGTTATGAAAAATCGAATGTCAATGTAGGTTTAGCAACCGGTTTTCAAGGTCGTGCTCAAATTGGTAAAGGAATGTGGGCAATACCTGATATGATGGCGGAAATGCTAACGCAAAAGATTGGCCATCTGAAAGCAGGGGCGAATACAGCATGGGTGCCTTCTCCAACTGCAGCGACATTGCATGCTCTTCATTATCATCAAGTGGATGTAAAAAAGGTACAAGATGAGTTGAAAAAGAATCCAGTAAATTTACGTGATGATATTTTAGAAATCCCAGTGGCTCAAAACCTCGAATGGAGTCCGGAAGAAATTCAGCAAGAGTTAGATAACAATGCTCAAGGTATCCTCGGTTATGTTGTACGTTGGATAGATCAAGGAATTGGTTGTTCCAAAGTACCGGATATCAACAATGTAGGATTGATGGAAGACCGTGCCACACTAAGAATTTCGAGTCAGCATATGGCTAACTGGCTTCACCACGGAATTTGTACGAAAGGACAGGTTTTGGAGACTTTACAACGAATGGCTAAAGTAGTGGATGAACAAAACACTGGAGATTCATCATATCAATGTATCGCGGAAAATTACGACAACTCAGTGGCTTTTCAAGCGGCATGCGACCTAGTGTTTCAAGGCTATAACCAACCAAGTGGTTATACTGAGCCTATCCTGCATCGACGACGCATTGAGGCGAAGAAAAATAAGTTGTAACAATAAGTAAAATTTCTAAGGCATCCATACCAACCAGGATGCAATGTTATTAAATTCATAAAGCTTAGCGCAGAAAAAACTAATTGTCTTTTTCTATTTATTGTTAGGGTATCCCGTATTATTCGATAAAATGGGGAACAAGTGATCAAAATTACTTGTTCCCCATTTTGGTTTAATTCTTTATAAAAGGCTGTTTTCGCATACTTTGTTGCTATTTACCAAGTAATGCGGTGTGGTTGATTTCCCCTCCAGATGCTCGCTTTCCGCGGGGCGGGCGGTGAGCCTCCTCGGCGTAAACGCCTGTGGGGTCTCACCTGTCCCGCTGCTCCCACAGGAGTCTTGCACTTGCGCTCCAATCAACCTTAAATCGTTTCGTTTTAAAAACAACAATCTTTATGAAAAGAGCCTTATAAAAAGAAGAAGCTAAGTAAACATATGTGAATTAGAAGTAATAAGAATAGTCTTCATCTTTTTAGGTTCGCAGACCATCAGAAGTTAAATCGGACGGCATAAGTAGAATTAGCATCTTAATTTATCAAAAATATGATAAGGTGCTAACTATAACAATAAGTACCACTTCTTTTGATCATAGAAATCTGTATATTTTACACATTATTGGTTTGCTTCCATTGGTTATTTTGCACAAAAAAACACCGAAATACTAACAGAATTGTCAATGAAGTTAAATGCGAAAGCAAGTAAAATATTAGATGATATAAATTTCGTGAATATTAATAACGTGAATGGATATTGAGAAGGGAAGCGATGTGATGGGCAATCAAACGAAAAATTCATAGATGAAAAGGATGATGTTGCGTTCGATGAAAAAATGGTTAGCATCCTTCGAGGGCAACAGAGAGTAATGGGGTGACCCGGTTATTATATTCCAAGGAATGGATGAGCGCTCAGCAAGCAATGAAAGCTGAGATGGAAAAAGAAAACCTTATTACATATTTTGATAGTGTAGGCAACTTGTTTGGCAGGTTTGAGGGAACGGATTCCTCCGGTGGAATCATTCTGGCCGGTTCTCATATAGACCCGGTCAAGGATGGGGGGGGCGACACTTGGCAGAATGGATGTTAAACCTGTTGCGATGGATCGGGAAATGAATCGCCTTGTCCGACTTGCTGCTGTTCGTTGCAAGTAAGGGGGGCTTAGCCATTCGCCTAAGGAATTTACTAGTGTTGCGGATATGGAAAAGGGAATCGACGTTTTAAGTGAAATACTATATAAATTAGCCTATTAAAGGAGTTGGTTAAAATGGCATATTCAGAATTGAATGCACCGATGAGAACGATCATGACACCAGGGCCGGTCGAAGTGGACCCGCGTGTCTTAAGGGCGATGAGCACACCAATATTAGGGCAATTCGATCCTGCATTCACTACTATCATGAATGAAGTGATGGAAATGCTGCGTTTGGTTTTTCAAACAAAAAATATATGGGCATTCCCGATAGATGGTACCTCAAGATCGGGGAATGAAGCGATTCTATGTAGCATCATTGAGCCAGGAGATAAGGTTCTGGTTCCTATATTCGGCAGGTTCGGTCATTTGTTGGTGGAAATTTGTGAGCGATACGGAGCTGAAGTCCATACGATGGAATGTCCTTGGGGGGAGGTGTTCGAACCGGAAGCCGTCATCGCGGAAATCAAGAAGGTCTCCCCTAAAATAACAGCAATCGTCCATGGGGAAACTTCCACTGGTTGTATGCAGCCTTTGAAGGAAATCGGGTTGGCTTGCCGTGAATTGGGAGTCCTGCTTGTGGTGGATGCGGTTGCCTCCATCGGGGGCACCGATGTAAAGGTGGATGAATGGTGTATTGATGGATTGATAGGCGGGACACAAAAATGCTTATCCGTTCCTTCGGGTATGGCACCGATTACGTATAATGAGCGAATAGAAGAAATCATCCAGTCCCGCAAAAAGGTGGAACGTGGTATTGCGACGGCTGAAGACAACCAAAAGGTTTCGGTCCGCCGGCCAATCGCCAGTAATTATTTCGATTTAAGCATGCTGCAGGATTATTGGGGGCCGCGCCGTTTGAATCACCATACAGAAGCTACTTCCATGATTTATGCGTTACGTGAAGGGTTGTGCCTTGTACTCGAAGAAGGTCTGGAAACGCGCTTTGCCCGCCATGAACTCCACGAATCTGCTCTCGTTGAAGGGATCAAGGCAATGGGACTTACGTTATTCGGGGATGGGAAAAACAAACTTCCATGTGTAACTTGCATCGGAATTCCAAAAGGAATCGATGGTGAAACTGTTAGAGCCATGCTGTTGAATGAATTTGGTATCGAAATCGCTTCCTCGTTTGGTCCGCTTCACGGGAAAATTTGGAGGATCGGAACCATGGGGTTCAGTTGCAGGAAAGAAAACATCCTGTTTGTATTGGCCTCCTTGGAAGCTGTCCTTTTGCGCCAGGGGTTCCAAGTTAATCGGGGAGAGGCTTTGCAGGCTGCGCTTGATGTGTATGTAGGAAAAACGGAGAAAGTGGTAGCATCACAAGGATCTCTTTGAGTAATTGATGTCCTTGTGCATCTTCAGCGAACCTGGCTGCGCTCATTGGGAAGGCTTTGAAACTGGATCGCAGATGATGGCGGCGAGAGGCTGCACCACATATTTCGATATGCCATTGTATGGAATTCCTTCAACAGTCATTCGAAAGGCTCTCCTTGAAAAGGGCAAGCTCGGTGAGATGAAGTCGGTTATAGACTTTGGATTATGGAGAGGAATGATCCCGGGAAATATCGATGATTTAGTGGATCTCGCCAAATCCGGAGTCATTGGGTTTAAAGCTTTTCTCTCAGCGACGGGAAATGAGGAGTTTGAACGAGCGGATGATTTCACCCTTTTACGTTGAGACGTGTCCGCATTATTTATTATTCAATCAGGTTGATTTAGAAGAGAAATTCGATATGATTTCTTCCGACCACTCACCATGCCCTTATGAACTGAAAGATCCTGCCATACATAATATTTTTGAAGCGTGTTCACAAAACATAAGCAAAGCGTTTATATGGGCCCTACCTTTTCTTGCCTAATCACGGGTACCATTAATAATGGGAAAATAGTATATCAGATTGATTTAATAAGTGAAGGGAGCGTAGGGAGTGGTTAAAAGTGATGGATTCCGGTAGTGCAGTCAATAACTAGGGAGAAGGGTTTTCAAATAAGGTTCTGGGCAATTGAATTCATTATAAGGGAGGGATTCCGAATCGGGAATCCCTTCTTTTCATCAGCAGTGCGTATGCATCATGGGCAAATCAAGGCGAAAAGAAACCGGACAAGTGGATTGTTTGTCCGGTTTCAAACGTTACTTATTCAACGTGGTCGACGAAATATTGATTTTTCCTGAACACCATCGCTTCCATGGTTGCGATCAATTCCCTTTCATTTAACACGTCTATTTTATACCATGCCAGTTTATGGTTTTTCTTAATCTCTTTCGCTCTAGCGGTTAAAGTCTCCCCCCGTTTGCCAGCTGATAAGAAGTTGATGTTATTTGAAACGCCAACCGCTATTTTGCCATATGAATTGCTGGCTGCTGCGAACACATAATCAGCAAGTGAAAAGATAATGGCACCATGAACCGTTCCATGTGCATTGAGCATGTGGTCACTAGGAATCAATTCTGCTTCCGCTGTGCCGGGACCGAGTTTCGTCAATCTCATCCCTAGAAAAGAAGCGTATGGTTCTTCAACCAGTACTTGTTTGATTTGGTCATAATGCAATTCATGAACATTCTGATCTAAATGTGTGGTCATGGAAATCCCCCTTTTTTTAATGGTCTTTTGCTGAACTTATCCCATATCCGGTATTGGATTTGAACAGTACTTCAGGAAAACTGTTTTCCTCATCTTTTGCCTTTGACAAGATTGTACCTAAGTAGGCTCCAATAAAGCCAAGCGGTACGGTGAAAATGGTCGGGTTGCTCATCGTGAAGAGGGGATTGCCTGTGAAAATACCCATCCCAGGTTCCGGATTCCATACATTGGGACTGAGCATGACCAGTATGATGGAACTGAGTAACCCGAATAACATTCCTGTGATCGCTCCGGTTGCGTTGAAGCGTTTCCAATAAATTGTGCAAAGGATGATCGGTAAATTGGCACTTGCAGCAATTCCAAGCGCAAGGACTGAAAGAAAAGCGACATTCATTGATTGTGCAAATAAAGCAAGTAAAATCGAAATGACAGCTACACCGACAGAAGCCATTCGGGCGACGAGTATTTGCTGTTTTTCCGTAATCTTTCCTTCCTTGATGATTTCACCGTATATATCATGTGCAAAAGCGGATGCTGATGTTAAAACAAGACCGGATACAACCGCTAAAATCGTGGCAAATGCCACAGCAGAAACGAATGCGAATAAAAACTCACCGCCCATGGTTAATGCAAGAAGGGGAGCGGCCATGTTTCCAGCCGAGTTTGCTGCGACGATCCGCTCAAAACCGACGAAAGATGCAGCACCGAAACCAAGGAAAATCGTCATGATGAAAAATATCCCTATAAACCATGTGGAATATACGACGGATTTCCTTGCAGTAGCTGCGTCCTTTACTGTAAAGAAGCGGACGAGTAAATGCGGAAGGCCTGCTGCTCCAAGGACAAGTGACATATTAAATGAAATCATGTCGAGTCCATCGGTGTATTTATTTCCAGGATTCAAAAATTCCTTTCCGAGTGGTGTTGCAGTTTGGACATGATGGAACATCTCTGATATGTTGAAATTAAAACGGGAAAATACGATGAACGTCAGCACAGCGGAACCGCCTAGTAAGAGAACCGCCTTGGTGATCTGCACCCAGCTTGTCGCTCTCATCCCGCCGAAAATTACATAAATCGTCATCAGCACACCCACAAGTAGGACGGATAGCCAATAATCGATGCCGAGCAGCAGTTTAATTAATCCCCCTGCACCAACAAGTTGTGCAATCATGTAAAAGATTGAAATGACAAGTGTATTGGCGGCAGCTATTCCTCGCACTTTTTTTGATTTGAAGCGTGCTGAAATCATGTCTGCCAGCGTAAACTTACCTAGATTGCGAAGTGGCTCCGACACAAGGTACAATAAGACAAGAAAGGCAACAAGGTTCCCGATGCTCATATAAAAGCCATCGAAACCAATCAGTGCGATTGCACCTGTAATTCCCAGGAAAGAAGCGGCTGACATAAAGTCGCCTGCTACGGCCAATCCATTTTGCCATGCTGTCAATCCGCCGCCGGCAGTATAAAAATCACTGGCATTTTTCGTTTTCTTAGAAGAGTAATAGGTTATTGTAAGCGTTAACAATATGATGCCTAAAAAAAGTGTGAGGGATAAAATGCTCATTCGCCAAGCTCCTTCTCATATTTTTTCAAGATATTTTTAGCCAGCTTGTCGTACTTCGCCGCTTTTTTGATATAGACAATTCCTCCTGCCCATACGACGGCAAATTGGAGAAGTGCATATACCCATGCCCAAGTAATATTGAAAAAAGCTTCACCTTTCAATACTTCGCTATAAGCAGCTAGAATAGGCAGAACAAAATAAAAAGCAAGAAAGAAGAGAGTGACAGGTACGATGAAAGCTTTTTTCTTTTGAAGCAAATACTTGAATTCTTCTGTTTCAATTAATTGACGATACTTATTTCCGCTGTCATGTCCTGATGGTGAATGTTCAGTTTTAGCTGGTGATTCCATAGTAAGCCCCCTTTTTAGTGTAGTACGTTTTTAAAACGAGTGTTTGATAAAATGATATATCACTGTTAAAATTAACATAGTCTGAAAATTTAGTAAATTAATATTTTTGTTTGTTCGGTCATTTTTTTGAATTAAAAAACATTATTGACAACGTAGAAATGACGTATTAATCTTGAAATGAATCATAACAATAACTTAATCTCCGTTTTATTACCGTTATGCATATCGGGTGGGACAATAGTAAAATTAAGGGGGACTGAAACAATGTACAATCCGGAAATTGAAACGGCTTCGCGTGCTGAAATGGAAAGTTTACAATTGGCTCGCCTAAAAAAAACGATAGGCCATGTATATGAAAATGTACCTTATTACAGAGAGAAATTCAGGGAGATGGGCCTGGAACCAGAAAATATACAAACCCTAAACGATGTGATAAAGCTTCCCTTTACAAAAAAACAGACTCTACGTGATCAGTATCCATTCGGTTTATTCGCCGTTCCGATGGAGGATGTCACACGCATTCATGGTTCATCCGGAACAAGCGGAAAGCCTACAATTGTCGGGTATACGAAAAATGATTTGGAAAATTGGGCAACAATCGTCGCACGTGGAATTGTAGCAGCAGGGGGTCGCAAGTCAGATATTTTCCATAACGCATATGGATATGGTCTGTTTACCGGGGGCCTTGGTTTGCATTGTGGTGCAGAAAAGCTAGGAGTTGCGACAGTGCCCATTTCAGGGGGAAATACCGATCGGCAGATTACGATCATCAATGACTTTAAACCTCGCGGCATTTGTGGAACCCCTACTTATATTTTGAATATTGCAGAAAAGATGGAAGAGATGGGAATTGATCCTGCAGATAATGGGCTTGATTATGGGATTTTCGGAGCTGAGCCATGGTCAGAGGAGATGAGGGCAACACTTGAGAGAAAACTGAATTTGAAAGCCATCGATATTTACGGACTAAGTGAAATCATGGGGCCCGGCGTTGCGATAGAATGTCATGAAGCACAGGATGGACTGCATATCGCAGAAGACCATTTTCTTGTCGAGGTCATTAACCCGGACACGCTCGAACCAGTGGAGGACGGCGAAGATGGGGAACTTGTCTTTACCAGCCTTACAAAGGAAGCGCTGCCAATCATTCGTTATCGGACGGGAGATATCGCCTCAATTACCCATGAACCGTGTAAATGCGGGCGGACCACAACTAGAATGTCACGTGTTAAAGGCAGAACGGATGATATGATCATAGTCAGGGGAGTGAATGTATTTCCTTCTGAAATTGAGCGTGTATTATTCCAAATGGATGGAATTGTTCCTCATTATCAGATTCATCTCGTTAAGAAGGGGAAAATGGACGGTGTTGAACTGCATATTGAAATTGAAAGCGGTTTCTATAGGGAGATTGAAGAAGACTTATCGCATGGGAATGTAGAGATATTAAGGAAAACGATACAGCATCATTTGAAATCCACATGTCTTGTTACGATGGATGTTGTTGTCAACATTCCAAAAAGCATACCCCGTTCAGAAGGAAAAGCCATTCGTGTCGTTGATAAGCGGAAGGATGAAGTCATTAGTTTATAAATTCCACGCTCATGAACATGATTCTGACGTTCAGTATATGACTGCACATGTACCAATTGAAATACGGGAAGCGAAAGAACTCGAACAAGTGGTGCGAAAACGCGATACATAAAGCGGATGCATTCGTGGTTGACCATGGGTTTATCCCTTATTGGAAGCGGAGATAAGGACCAATCACGAAATAGGGAAGGAGGAGGGAATCTTGGCTAAATATACAGTTGTTGATCAAGAAACTTGCATTGCCTGCGGTGCATGCGGTGCTGCTGCCCCGGAAATTTTTGATTACAATGATGAGGGGCTGGCGTTTGTCATCCTGGATGAAAATGAAGGAACTGCAGAGGTCGGGGAAGAGTTATTTGATGATCTGGATGATGCAATGAAAGGCTGCCCAACAGATTCAATTAAAGTGGAAACTTCGCCCTTTAAAGTTTTAGTGGATTAAAAGATTTTGAAATGCACTGATAATTTCCTTTTATTATGAAAAAAGACAGAATAGTCTTGCATTGAATATAACAATAAAATATAATAACGTTATATAAACGTTATATTATAAAAAGAGGTGATTTGGATGAACGTTCTTTTAAATGATATGGCAGGAGAAGAAAAGCTAAATCAATTCATTGCCAGAATCGAAGCAGGAGAAAAGATAGAAGCTGATGATTGGATGCCGGATGAATACCGGGGCACTTTAATCAAGTTAATATCGATGCATGGAATCAGTGAAATCATGGGGGCGCTTCCAGAAAAGGAATGGGTGCCCAAAGCCCCGACCTTAAATAGAAAACTTGGAATCATGGCAAAGGTGCAGGATGAAATGGGGCATGGGCAATTATTGCTTCGGGTCGCCGAGGATTTGCTAAAGCCGTACGGAAAAAAACGGGATGACCTAATGCAAGATTTGTTTAAAGGAGATTTAAAGTTTCATAATGTTTTCCATATGGAAGCCAAATCCTGGGGCGATGCTGGATTGATTGGCTGGCTGGTTGATGGTGCAGCCATCATTTCCCAGACGAACATGCTTGGCGCCTCATACGGACCTTATGCCCGGGCATTACAAAGGATTTGCGCGGAAGAAGTTTTTCACGCCCAACATGGTGAAGCGATCATCATGGCTTTGGCTGAAGGGACGGAAGAACAAAGGAAATTGGTTCAAGACTCCATCGATTATTGGTGGGAATCTTTATTACTTTTCTTTGGACCTCCCAGCAAGAATGAAGTGGGCACATCCAAACAGGATATAACGATTAAGTACAGAATCAGAACCAGTACGAATGAAGAGCTTCGACAAGCCTTTTTTTCTAAATATGTGAAACGGATCCTTTCACTCGGTTTTAGCATTCCTGATGAAACGCTTAGGTTTGATAAAGCATCTGAAACCTGGATTTACAAACAGCCCGATTGGGGGAAATTGAAGGTGCTCGCAAGGAATGAAGGCCCCCGTTCGCAGGATCGCTTAAGCCTTCGAAGAATTTCTTATGAAAATAATAAATGGGTACGTGAGGCGTTGGCGCCAAAGGTCATCTAATGGAGGGGGGAAGGACGATATGGAAACTAGACAAGAAAATTACTTTGAAGAATTTGAAGTATTCAGCCGTAAAACGCAATCATCACCCGTTCAATACCACTTCAGCCTGCTGGCCCCAAATGAGGATATCGCCATCATGATGGCACAAGAAAACTTCATGAGACGTGAAGCGGTTGATGATATCTGGGTCGTGAAAAGACGGAATATACGGAAAATGACGGCCGAGGAAAAGAAGACGCTTCAACGTATCGATAATAAAGATTACAGGACCACAAAAGGGTACGGGTATTTAAAGAAAAAATGGCGGAAGTATGAGCAGGGAATGCTCGATGAAAAAGAGATAATGTCTTGGGCTGGAGGTGTAAAAAATGAGGAATGAATCATTGAAGGACATCGCAATCAAGGAATTGCTGCTTCAACTGGCGGATGATGACTTCATCCATTCATACCGTGGTGCAGAATGGCTTGGACTCGCACCGCATATCGAAGAAGATGTTGCATCCGCTTCGATATCTCAAGACACGATGGGGCATGCAGCCATATATTATAAATTGCTGGATGAACTCGGTGAAGGCGATGCAGATAAACTGGCTCATGACCGTCCCGCAAAGGAACGGCGCAATGCGATCATTCTCGAATTGGTCAATGGTCCTGGTTACTATATGAAAGACCCGGAATATGATTGGGCGTTTGCGGTAGTGCGGAATTATTTTTATACCCAAGCCAAAGCGATTAAGGTTCGATCCCTTCATTCATGTTCATATGAACCGCTTGCTGAAGTGGCACAAAAGGTACAGATGGAACTTTACTATCATTTAATGCACTGGAAAACCTGGTTCGTCCAATTGCTGGGATCAGGCCACGTGGAAGCGGTTTCTAGGATGAAAGCGGCAATTGGGAAAACAATGCCGGAATTTGCCGGCGTATTTTCACTTGGGCAATATGGAGAGGAAATGGTGGAGCTTGGCTTGATAGAAGGCGAAGCTGACTTACAGAAAAAGTGGATAGAGGCTATCACCCCGATTTTTGAAAGTGTAGGCTTAGCAACAACTATTGAAATAGGCATGGCAAGAGGTGATGGCCGTAATGGCCAGCATACGGAAGATTTGGAAAAGGCGCTAGAAACGTTAAGTGAAGTGTACGCAACCGATAAAGCAGCTTCATGGTGAATCAATGAAAAGGGGAGGGGTACCATGTCGACCATACAGTTAAACATAGAAGAAATTTATAAGCTCCTGGAAGACGTTAAAGATCCCGAAATCGATACAGTAAGTATCCTGGATTTGGGGATGGTTGAAAACGTGACGGTTACGGGCCAGAATGTTTCGGTAAAAATGCTGCCAACTTTTCTTGGGTGCCCGGCATTGTCGATCATCCAAAAGAATGTGGAAACAGCCATTCGACAGCTGCCTGCCGTAAGTAATGTAAATGTGGAATTTTTACGTTCCCCTTCGTGGACATCCGATCGAATTACGGAAAAAGGGAAAGCTGGATTGAAGGTTTTCGGAATCTCCCCTCCTCCTCGACAAATGAAAAGTGATGGATCATGGCATGTGGATTGCCCATATTGTGAATCGACATATGTCACGATGGAAAATATCTTCGGTCCAACGGCCTGCCGCAGCATTTTATATTGTAAAGCATGCAAAAATCCGTTCGAAGCGATGAAACCGATGATAAAAATAATTTAAAACAATGGAGGTTCTATAAAATGGTAAAGTTAATCGCCCTATACAAACAACCTGAAAATAAGGAAGAATTCGATGAGCACTATTTCAATGTACATGGTCCGATAACGGAAAAAATTCCAGGTCTCCAAAAAATGGAGGTCACCAAAATTGTAGGGACCCCAATGGGCAAAGACTCCGAGTATTACATTCTTTGTGAAATGTATTATGAAGACCACGAAGCATTGCAGCAAGGAATGCGTTCTCCGGAAGGAAAAGCATCAGGGAAGGACCTAATGGGCTTTGCAGGGAAACTTGTAACGATGATGATCGGTGAAGAAATAAAATGAATGCGCTTCAATTCATTGAAACGTCAATCACGGAAGGCATTGGTTATATCTCTTTAAATCGGCCGAAACAACTGAATGCCCTTAACAGGAAAATGGTCAGGGAAATAGTTTCAACCATGGAAGAATTCGACCGGGATCCACAAGTGAAGGTGATTTTGCTATCGGGCAATGGGAAAGCATTTTCCGCTGGAGCTGATATCGACGAGATGGTGAACGACAGTCCAATCAGTATGGAGTTAACGAACCAATTTGCTGATTGGGACCGGATAAGCCTAGTCAAGAAGCCTGTAATTGGTGCGGTGAAAAGTTTTGTATTCGGCGGTGGTTTTGAACTTGCATTATCCTGCGATTTCCTGATTGCCGCCAGCGATACCCAGTTTTCCTTTCCGGAAGTGACACTAGGAGTCATGCCTGGTGCAGGGGGAACACAAAGGTTGACGAAATTGGTGGGCAAGACGAAGGCACTTGAATGGATGTTGACGGCTGAAAGGATAAAGGCAAAGACAGCCCTGCAATATGGTTTCATTAATAAGATCGTGGCACCTGAATTGTTAATGGAAGAAACGGTTGATTTTGCTAGAAAGATAGCAAAGCAACCCCCGTTAGCAGTAAGGCTGATCAAAGAATCCGTCAATAAGGCAGTTGATTATCCCTTAAATGAGGGCATGCAATTTGAACGGAAGAACTTCTATATTCTTTTTGCATCAGAGGACCAAAAAGAAGGAATGAAAGCATTTGTTGAAAAAAGGGAGCCGAAATTTACAGGCGGATAAGGGGTGCTCTATGTACGAAACGATCAAATATGGGATTGAAAATGGAGTGGCTTGGCTTACTTTGAACCGTCCTGATAAACTTAATGCCTTTACGTCCCAAATGAATAAGGAAATACAGAAAGCGATCAAAGTATCTGCGGGGTCGGATGAAGTGCGGGCCATTATCATTACAGGGGAAGGCAGGGCCTTTTGTTCAGGACAAGATTTATCGGATGTTGATGAAGGCATGAATTTAGGCCAGGTGCTGCGCGAAGCCTACGGTCCGATGATGGAGCAAATAGCAAACTGTGAAAAACCGATCATTGCCGCAGTCAATGGAGTGGCTGCAGGGGCTGGCTTCAGCCTAGCACTGGCATGCGATTTCCGGCTTGTTTCTGAAAAAGCCAGTTTTGTAAATGCTTTTGTCAATATCGGATTGATACCTGATTCGGGGAATCTGTATTACCTTTCGCGGATCGTTGGCCATGCGAAAGCCTTGGAATTATCTTTATTGGGGGAAAAGGTTCCGGCTAGCGAGGCGAAAAGTATCGGGCTCGCTACAAAAGTGATCGCTGTGGAAGAATGGAACGATCAATTGAAAGCCTTTGCAGAGAATATCGCGAACAAGCCAACGAAAGCAATCGGGTTAATTAAAAGATACTTAGAGGCGTCCTATCACCTTTCATTGGAAGAATACTTAAAAGAAGAAGCGGAGGGTCAGCGGATTGCTGGCTTAACGAAGGATTATGCAGAAGGTGTGGCAGCATTCATTGAAAAAAGGAAGGCTCAATTCATAGGCAAGTAATATAGAAAAGGGAGTGGGATTACATGGTAAGAGTTCAAGAGGCGGCATTCGAAAAAGCGGAAATGAAGCGTGATTATTATCATCTGATCATTAATGGAGAAAGAGTGGAAAGCTCTGATGGTTCCACGATTGATGCGTACAATCCTGCAACTGGTGAAATCATTGCCAAGGTTGCAAAGGCAACAAGGGAAGATGCAGAAAAAGCTGTTCAAGCTGCACGTGAAGCATTTGATAATGGGAAATGGAAGAGGACTCCGATTAATAAACGTTCTCGTGTATTGAACAAAATTGCAGCAATCATGCGTTCACGCTTTAATGAATTGGTTGAATTGGAAGTTCTGAACAGCGGCAAATCCATTTCTGCAGCACAAGGCCAAGTCATGCAGGCAATTGAAGATTTCGAGTTTTATGCAGGCGCATTGGTTGCACACCGCGGATCTGTCAATAATGTACCTGGTCAATTCCATAACTATACGGAAAAAGAGCCAGTAGGTGTTTGTGCTCAAATCATCCCTTGGAATTACCCAATGATGATGGCAGCGTGGAAAATTGCACCTGCAATTGCAGTTGGCTGTTCGGTCATCGTTAAGCCTGCTTCGTTAACGCCATTGACGGCAATTGTATTAGGGGAAATCTGTTTAGAAGCTGGTGTTCCTTCCGGTGTGGTCAATATCATTCCAGGCCCAGGATCGGACGTAGGGAATTACCTTGTCGAGCATCCGAAAGTGAATAAAGTTGCCTTTACGGGTTCTACGCCAATCGGCAGGGATCTCATGGGCAAAGCTTCACAGACATTAAAAAGGGTGACATTGGAGCTTGGCGGGAAGTCCCCTAATATTGTCTTTGAAGATGCGGACCTTGAAGCTGCCATCGATGGATCATTATATGGCATATTCTACAATACTGGACAATCTTGCGAAGCTAGATCCCGTTTATATGTACACGAAGACATATACGACGAATTCGTTGCCAGATTCGTGGAAAAAACGAAAAAATTGAAATTGGGCAATCCGCTGGACAAAGAAACACACGTCGGTGCAGTCATAGATCAAGGGCAATTGGATGTCATCGACAATTATGTACAATCTGCCATTACCGACGGAGCGAAAATCCTGACAGGAGGAAAGCCAGCTGTCATTGAAGGATTCGAAAACGGTTATTGGTATGAGCCAACAGTCATAGCGAATGTCAATCATGAAATGGATGTAGTGAAAGAGGAAATATTCGGGCCGGTCGTTGTCATAATGAAATTCAAAGATGAAAAAGAAGCCGTGAGACTCGCAAATGATACGGAATTCGGATTGGGTTCGGCCCTTTGGACAAAAGATGGCGGGCGTGCGACTAGAGTGGCCAATCAAATAGAAGCGGGAATCGTCATGGTGAATTGCCCATTCTCAGCATTTCCTGGAACACCTTTCGGAGGGTATAAACAATCAGGATTCGGCCGGGAACTTTGTATTGAGACACTTGATCTTTATACAGAAACGAAAAGCATCATTTCCTATCATGGAAGCCGTCCCTTAAATCCCTTTGGAATTCAATAAAACATAAAATAGGTGGCTGGCTGATCGGTATGTCGGAAAAGTAATTCAGGAATGGATGAATGCTGATCTGATTCATCGTAGCCAGCCCTATTTATTTTTGAAGGAGGAATGAACGAATGATTAGAAATCTAGTGATTGTCGGATCTGGTGTCATGGGCAGGGGAATAGCTTATGTAGGAGCAACAGGAGGCTTTAATGTAGTACTGGTGGATGTGAATCAGGATGCTTTGGAAAGTGCAAGAAAAGAGATAGATGGAATTTTTGAGAAGGGTGTACGCTACCAAAAAATCACCCAGGAAGAAGCGACAGCCGCAAAAAGCAGATTTTCTTATTCTTCCAATTTGAAAGAATCAGCAGCATATGCGGACTTGATCATAGAGGCAGTTCCGGAAAAGGCGGAAATTAAGAGGGCAGTCTTCGAAACGATTGAAGTCCATGCAAAAGAAGACTGTTACTTTGCAACCAATACTTCCACGATGAGCCCGACAGAAATTGGTTCTTATGGAAAGCGTCCTGAAAAAACGATTGCCATGCATTTTTTCAATCCTGTACAAAAGATGCCGCTCGTTGAAATTGTACGTGGTCTTGAAACCAGTGATGAAACGGCAGCCATAATAAAAGAGGTAGCCGGAAAAATGGGGAAAGAAACCGTGGTCATTAATGAATTCCCTGGGTTTGTAACCAGCAGGATCAGCTGTTTGGTTGGTAATGAAGCGTTCTTTATGCTTCAAGAAGGTTTAGGTACACCAGAAGAAATCGATAAGGCAATAAAGTTAGGGCTGAATTACCCAATGGGACCATTTGAGCTAGGTGATTTGGTGGGATTGGATGCCCGTTTGAATAATTTGAAATATTTACATAGTAAACTTGGTGAGAAATACCGCCCGGCCCCTCTTCTTGAACAGTATGTTAAAGCTGGCAGGCTTGGCCGTAAGACAGGTAAAGGTGTGTATGATTATACAAAAAATGGCGAGCTGGTGAAGAAATGAAGGATGTTGTGATTATTGATGCTGTGAGAACACCAATCGGAAGATATAAAGGAGCTTTAAAAAGCGTTCGCCCGGATGACCTCGGTGCAATTGTAATCAAGGCGCTGACCGATCGCAATCCAGAGCTGCCGCCAGATCAAATTGAAGATGTCATCTTCGGGAATGCAAATCAAGCAGGAGAGGATAATCGCGATGTGGCCAGGATGTCCGCCCTTTTAGCCGGTCTTCCGGTAAATGTGGCTGGTACGACAATAAATCGTTTGTGTGGATCAGGATTGGATGCCGTCATGTATGCTGCACGCTCCATTGCTGTAGGTGAAGGCGATATTTATATAGCAGGCGGTACCGAAAGCATGACAAGGGCGCCGTACGTCATGGCCAAACCTGAGAGTGAATTTCCGCGGGGGTCAATGGAGCTTCAGGATACAACGATCGGATGGCGCTTCACGAATGAGAAACTGAAAGAAATGTATGGCACGGATTCGATGCCTCAAACGGCTGAAAACGTCGCCCGGCGTTTTTCGGTTTCAAGGGAGGACCAAGATCAATTCGCGTATCAAAGCCAGCAAAAAGCGAAAAAAGCAGTGGAAAATGAGCGTTTCATTAATGAAATCGTACCTGTTCGATATACGGATCGTAAAGGGAATGAAGTCATTGTAGAGAAGGATGAACACCCTCGCCCTGACACGACCATCGAAAAGTTGGAAAAACTCAAACCGATCTTTAAAGACGGCACTATAACGGCCGGTAATGCTTCAGGCGTAAATGATGGAGCCTCGGCATTACTTTTGATGAGTGCAGAAAAAGCACGGGAGCTTGGGTTGAAACCTCTGGCCAAATATGTGGTAGGGGCGGTAGCGGGATTAGAACCGTCCATTATGGGCCTTGGCCCGATTCATGCCACCAAAAAAGCATTGGAGAGGGCAAGTTTGACGATGGAAGACATCGGGCTAGTGGAATTGAATGAAGCATTCGCTTCCCAATCCTTGGAGTGTATCCGCCAATTGAAATTGGATCATGAGAAAGTGAATGTCAACGGCGGGGCAATAGCGTTTGGCCATCCGCTCGGTGCAAGCGGGGCGCGTATTTTAACGACGCTCGTACACGAAATGAAAAAACGGAATGTCCGCTATGGTCTTGCGACGATGTGCGTAGGCGTTGGACAAGGCATTTCCGCCATTATAGAAAATATTGAAAAAGATTGAAGATGTGGTCGGCCCTTATTAGTTTTATCTGCATAAGGGTCATTTTTTAAAGGGGGAAGAGACTCATGTCCAAGGTTATATATAAAGTGATAAATCAAATCGGCTATGTAACAGTGAATCGGCCCGACGTATTGAACTGCTTCGACTATGAGACACTTTGTGAACTGCAGGATGTCATCGATGCAGTTTATTATGACGGCGATATCCGTGCCGTCATTTTTACCGGTGCAGGGGAAAAGGCCTTCAGCGCGGGCGCGGATTTGAAAGAAAGGAAGTCTTTGAATGATGCGGAAGTAAGAAGGAACGTTAAAGCGATTCGCGATGTTTTTAATAGTATTGCAGGGCTTCCACAGCCAACGATAGCTGCCGTCAATGGATATGCATTGGGAGGAGGATTTGAATGGCTGCTTTCATGTGACTTTGCAATTGCTGCCGAAGGTGTTTCTTTGGGGCTCACTGAAACTAGCTGGGCCATTATTCCTGGGGCAGGCGGTACACAGCGGCTGCCGAGATTGATTGGGGAAATGAAAGCGAAGGAATTGATCTTCACCGCTAAAAAGCTGACTGCAGAAGAGGCATGTCAATTAGGGATCCTTTTGAGGGTCGTGCCAATGGATCAACTTATGTCAGCCTGTGAGGAATTGGCAGCCAATATCATGAAAAATGGGCCGATTGCAGTTAAACAAGCCAAATATGCGATTGACCAAGGAATGAATACGGACTTGCAAACCGGAATGGCCATAGAGGGAAAGGCCTATGAATTGACCATCCCGACTCAAGACAGATTGGAAGCGCTCCTGGCATTTAGTGAACGGAGAAAAGCACGATTTACTGGTGAATAACATTGCGCTTTCTTTTTAAAAAGATATAATAATTATTATGTCTTCCGTGTGAAAATAGTAACAATGTAAGGGCGAGGTGAGAAAGATAGGTACTAACACTCAATCCATGATTTTTACGATATACGGCGATTATATCCGTAACTATGGAAATAAAATCTGGATAGGCAGTTTAATTCGTTTATTGAAGGAATTCGGCCATAATGAGCAGGGCGTACGTGTAGCCGTTTCACGAATGGTCAAGCAAGGATGGATTCAGTCAGAGAAGCAGGGAAATAAAAGCTATTACTTTTTGACTGATCGCGGTGTGCAGAGAATGGATGAAGCGGCAAATCGCATATATAAGATGAAACCGAATGAATGGGACGGTAAATGGCGTATCTTAATGTACACGATCCCTGAAGATAAGCGGCAATTACGGGATGATCTCCGTAAAGAATTATTATGGAGCGGGTTTGGCAGTTTTTCAAGTGGTTGCTGGATTTCCCCTAATGATTTGGAGAAGCAAATCAATCGTTTGATCGAGAAATATGACATCAAAGAATATGTTGATTTTTTCATTTCGGAGTACAAAGGTCCGAAAGAAAACCAATCGCTTGTAGAGAAAAGCTGGCATTTGGAAGAGATTGAAAATAAATATGAAGAATTCATCGAGAAATACAGCAAACAATTCATCGTTCATCAAAGCATCATTAACAGGGGCGAAATGTCCGATGCCGATTGTTTTGTGGAACGAACGAACTTGGTGCATGAATACCGTAAATTTTTATTTATCGATCCAGGACTGCCAAAGGAACTTCTGCCTTCAAAGTGGAATGGGAACCATGCTGCTCTTTTATTTAGCCAGTATTATCAAGTCTTGGCTGAACCAGCAAGCCGTTTCTTTGAAAGCGTATTTCAGGAAAATAATGATTTATGCCGGAAAGACGAAACCTATGATGCTAAGGATCATCCACTTATCATTAAGTGAAAAAGAGCTTCAGCCAGTCGCTAATGACGACTTGCAGAAGCTCTTTTCACATTAACATTATCGACTTTTGCAATAATTAATCAAGTATACCTTTGAAGTCTTTCCCCTTTTGAACATATGTATCGATAGAAAGTTGAATCAATTCAAGGTCTTTATTATTCAATCTGCGAACCACTTTCCCTGGGGAACCGATAACGAGTGAACGTGGAGGTATGATTTTGCCAGAGGAAATCAATGTGTTCGCTCCGATGATGCATTCTTCACCGATCTCTACATTATCCAATATCGTTGAACCCATTCCAATAATGGATCGTTTGCCTATTTTACAACCATGCAGGATAACATTGTGACCAACCGTCACTTCGTCTTCAATGACAACTGGGCACCCTTCAAATAAATGAATGGTGGAGTTATCTTGTATACTGCATTTTTCTCCTATTGTTATTGAATCTTCATCACCGCGCAGTACGGCATTAAACCAAATGGTAGAGTCTTTCCCAATCGAAATATCACCGATTAAATGAGCGCCAGGTGCCACGAAAACAGTATCATCAATGGCTGGTTTTTTATTATTATATGGAATAATCATAGTCTCGCTCCTTTTCGAAAAAGTCAGAATTGTTTTTCTAATGAATATAGTATAACATTAAATTGACAGGGAGGGATAAAAGTGAAATATATTTGTGAACTTTTTGCGATAAAATATCCTATTATACAAGGCGGCATGGGGAATATAAGCAATGCAAGTCTTACGGCTGCAGTGTCTAATGCAGGAGGACTAGGGACAATAGGGTGCGGTACCATGAATCCTGAACAGGTAGAAGCCATCATTCTCGAAACCAAAGAAAAAACCAATAACCATTTTGCGTTGAACATTCCAATAAACGTTAGTCCATATACTGATGAGTTAGTGAATCTAGTCCTGAAGCATGATATACCTGTAGTTTCCTTATCTGCAGGAAATCCTGCCCCTTTCATTCCACTATTACAAAAAAAGAATGTAAAAGTGATCGCCATCGTTGCGTCGGTCAAGCACGCGCAAAAAGCGCAAGCTGCAGGGGCTGATGTGTTGGTCGCAGAAGGGTTTGAAGCTGCCGGCATCAATTCGAACCTGGAAATGACGACCTTTACACTCATTCCGCAAATCAGCAAGCATGTGACCCTTCCGGTTTTGGCCGCTGGCGGAATAGGCAATGGACAGGGTTTGGCGGCTGCATTGATGCTGGGGGCTTCAGGAGTCCAATTAGGAACCAGGCTGATCGCTACACAAGAAGCACCGTTCCATCCGTCATATAAGCAGAAACTAATCGAAGCGATGGGCAATGATACGGTAATTTTGGGCAGAACACTTGGCCAAGTCAGAAGAGTATTGAAGGATCCATATACCGAGAAGGTCCTGGATTTGGAAAAACAGGGACTGTCTCCCGTGAATTATCGTGAAATGACCTCTGAAGTCCATCATATTAATGGTGCGATGAACGGGGATGTTAATAATGGATTCATGAACAGCGGCCAGGTCGCTGGATTGATCGACGATATACCCACTGTTAAGGAATTACTTGATGGCATGATGAAAGATGCGAAAAAACAAATGGAGGATGGATTGAGCAGGCTCTCTGCGCCTTTTATGATCTGAGAGCAGAGTGAGCCAATCTTGTCATTAGTTCATAGGTTTATTCCTTGGTAATTTACCGAAAGCTTGAGGTCAATTCGTCCTCAAGCTTTTTTCATTTCTGGACCATTTAAAATTATATGATCATTTTTTACAATCTTCAATCTAATATGAATAGCCCGATAACATAAAATGGACTCCATAAGGTACATTGTTTTAGGATAACATTTTGGGAAAATGTGATTGAACCTGTGATACAATGGAAAATGTCTCTTTTGAAATCAAGGGGTGCCCAGAATCAATCAATCTGGGTGCACCCCTTTTATATGTAATAAAAGTTAAAAAAGGGGAAAAGTCTATGGAAACTTTAATAATGGATATGATTGAAGCATTTAAATCTTTATCCTATTTCGGTGTGTTGCTAGCTTTGACTTTTGAATTCATTCCTGCTGAAATCGTCTTGCCACTGGCTGGATACTGGGTTTATCAAGGTGATATGAATTTATACTTGACTATCCTTGCCGGTTCGATTGGTGGGGTAACGGGCCCATTGACGCTTTATGCTTTAGGCAAGTATGGCGGGAGACCGCTTGTATTAAAGTTCGGGAAATACTTTTTGATCAAAGAGGAGCAGTTGAATAAGGCTGACCGATTCTTTGAAAGGTATGGTGGGGGAATTGCCTTTTTGGGACGGTTTGTACCAGGAATTCGTACCGCCGTTTCGCTGCCATGCGGAATGTTGAAAATGAGTATTTGGAAATTCATTTTATATACCTATATGGCGATGCTCCCTGTTACAAGCGTTTATGTTTATCTAGGGTATAAGTTAGGACCGAGGTGGGAACAGGCAGGAGCCATCTTTTCACAATATGCGAATTTCTTGCTTATCCCCATCGCACTTATAATCATTTGGTTCATTATGAAGACTCAAAAACAAACAAAGACAAAAACTAAAAGTCAATTCATAACAAAGAAGGCGCCTTGATCAGGCGCCTTTTTGATTTATGTCATTATTATCAGCATCCGCCGAATCCGCCGAATCCCCAACTGCATCCGATGATGATCAACAAGATGAATAATACGATCAGCAAAGCAAATCCGTTATCGAAACCACCGAATCCGCCGTCGCAACATTCGTTACAATTTCCACCCATTTGATTTCCTCCTCAATACATATTATGAATTACATACCTAGCAAAACATCTTTACCGGGAATACTTCATACTATGTAATCTAGGCCGAAGTGTTAGCTTATTCATAAAAAATGGGCGTGGGCTTTAAGGGGGAAATAAGCCCGAATATTTTTTTGATTTCCTTTTAAATGTTATAATATACCATGTGGATTGTGGGGGAAGGGAGCTGAACTAAGTCATGAAAGTTGCCATTATAACGGATGTGCATGGAAATGCTTCAGCGTTAAAAGCCGTTCTTAAGGATATTGATCAAAGAGAAGATATAGATCGTCTCTATTGTTTGGGAGATATGGTCGGGATTGGCCCTGATACAAATGAAGTCCTTGAACTTTTATTTTCAAGAAATGATTTATCGATGATAACTGGAAATCATGATGAAGCTGTCCTGGCCATCATTAACGGGGAGCCGCATCCGGACGGTCATATTCATGTAAAGGAGCATCATGAATGGATAGCTGAAAGGATGCATCGGAAATTCATAAATGAATTGGGGAAATTGCCTCGAACCATACATCATATCATTAATGATCACTCCGTTTACTTCACTCATTATCACATGGACTTGAAGAAATTGGATGAGCACATAAGCCAAAATCCATTTAGTAAAATAGTTGAACCGAATTTAAATAACTTAGAAATGCTTTTCAAAGATCAACATCACGATTTAATAGGATTTGGACATCATCATCCTATCCACCTCTTTAAAAATGACCGAACGATATTCCTGAACCCTGGTTCTCTTGGATGCAATGGTGAACCAGTTGCACCTTATGCCATTGTCACGATTGAAAATACAGGTATACAGGTAAAGCTTGAAAAAGTCGCCTATGATAATACATCGTTCCTGTTATCGTATCAAAGTTTACAAGTTCCAGAGCATGAATTCATTATACGTGCCTTCCATGGCGGACAGCAGGCCTAATACGTTTATAAATGATGAAGTATGGGAAAATGTTGAGCATAAAGGTACATGCCTGTGGATACGATAATAGGCAAACATCATGAAGCTGGAGGTACGTTATGAAGGAAAAGGAACTGGAACAGGTAAGTCAAGAGCAGGAAGAGATGGAACGGCATAGTCTTGTCTGTAATGATGAATTGTTTAATAAGGATCTGCACGCCATTGTCGATGATACGATGCAAGAGGATAGATAAACGGGAAAAACGCTGCAGGAAATGTCTGTAGCGTTTATTTTTCTTTGGAATGGTTGAAGGCTGAATTTCGGTTCTTCGCACAAGGTCCCGTCCTGCTTGTTTTTACCACCCTTTTTCTTCCAGTAGATCCTAGAAATGAATCATTTGAAACCATTCTGGATTTATCCCATACTATATATAAGTTTCAAATCCGAGAGGAGGGATGGCATGGGACATCATCATGGTCACGCCCATGATCATGGGCACGGACACCACCACCATTCTAATAATAAAAAAGCATTGTTGGCATCTTTCTTATTAATCTCGACATTCATGATAGTCGAGGTCATTGGTGGATTCTTGACAAATAGTCTGGCTTTACTGTCGGATGCAGGTCACATGCTTAGCGATGCGGCAGCTTTAGGACTTAGTTATACAGCGATCAGGTTAGGGGAAAGAAAAGCAACATCTTCCAAATCGTTTGGATATAAACGGTTTGAAATCATTGCTGCTTGTTTGAATGGATTGACCTTGATTGTCATATCCGTATTCATTTTCGTAGAGGCAATTAAGCGGTTCCTGGATCCCCCTGAGGTGCAAAGCTTGGGAATGCTGATGATTTCAATCATCGGCTTACTTGTTAATATCATTGCGGCCTGGATTTTAATGAGCGGAGATAAGGAAGACAATCTGAATGTACGGAGTGCTTTTTTACATGTTATGGGTGATATGCTTGGATCTGTGGGTGCCATTGCGGCCGCCCTCTTGATTTATTTTTTCGATTGGGGAATTGCAGATCCGATTGCGAGCGTCATAGTCGCGATTTTAATTATTATCAGCGGTGTTAGGGTAGTGAGGGACTCTTTTCATATCTTGATGGAGGGCACACCGGATCAAGTCGATATGGATGAAGTGAAAGCATCCTTGATGGGATTGGTCGGAGTATCCGATGTCCATGATCTCCATATCTGGACGATCACGTCTGGTTTTTTGACAATGAGCTGCCATGTTGTCATAGATGTGAGCGGTAATCACGATTCAGTTTTGGCAGAAGCGCAAAAACTACTTCACGATCGGTTTGGAATCGAACATAGCACGATCCAAGTGGAAAGACAGGAAGCGGGCTGTCCCAATCCACACGAGACATGTAATTGAAAAGGGCTGGCTCAGTATAGAGCCAGCCTCTTAAAAGTTTAAATAAGAAAATCATAGTTTTTCCTGAATGATTATTACGACCATTTAGCAGCATTCCTGTTAAAATGACTAAGTGAAAACATCGGTTAATTTTACTGCGAACATAATCCTGACACATAAAAAGGGTAAGATTGAGGAAAAATGCTTGGTGTTTTTAAAGGTTAGCATATGCAAAATGTTTCCACTATAATTCAGGAAGGAGGAATCCATAAATGAAGAAAATTCTTGTAGTAGAAGATGAAATCGCCATATCGATGGTATTGAAAGCATATTTGGAACGGGAAAGTTTTGATGTAGTCCAAGTTTACGATGGGCTAAACGCCATTCCGGTCTTCGAAGAAACGAAGCCAGACCTTGTCCTGCTTGATGTCATGCTGCCTGGTAAGGAAGGCTGGGATATATTGAAGGAAATTCGGGAGAACGATAATTGTCCGGTTATCATGTTGACTGCACTGACAGATGTCGATTACAGATTATCGGGATTTAAGTCAGGTGCGGATGATTACATCTCCAAACCTTTCGTTGCCGAAGAAGTCGTGGCCCGGGTGCATGCCGTTTTAAGAAGATCCTCATCGGTCGATACAGAAGATGGTCATGTACATGAGTTTGGGAGTTTAACCATCGATGATCTTTCTTATATGGTGCATTTGAATGGGGAAGAGATAAACTTGACACCGCGTGATTTGTCGCTGCTCGTTTTTTTCGCTAAGCACCCTAATCAAATTTTCACGAGAGAACAGCTGCTCGACCAAGTGTGGGGCATGGATTATGACGGCAGTGACCGTGCGGTGGACCTGGCGATCAAACGGATCAGGAAGGCGATAGATGCATGGCCTGTAACCGAGGGGGAAATAAAAACATTGCGTGGATTGGGGTATCAATTGAGTGTCTATGAAAACTAAAAAAAGAACCACTTTACAACGCTATTGGACTAAGAGATACGTATTGACCTTGATTTCCGGTTTGATCTTATTGTCTGTTTTTTCCTTATGGTGGATGGAAAAAACGGCTTTGGAATATAGGCTTAGCCTTCTTAAGTACTTAGCTGATGAAACATCCGATCGGGCGATTAAGGATAATGGTCAGATTGTCGTTGGCCCGATCCTTTCGGAAATTGTAGAGGAAAGGGAGAAAATCCTTCATCTGAACCAACAGCCAATCATCTATATCGTCGATCCCGATGCCACCATCATATATACGATGCCACAATTGTATATAGATCCGGATGAAAATAAACTCCCGGATGTCATCATGAAAAATACGGAGTTAATCCAGAAGGTCAAGATTTCCGACAACAAAGTGTATGTCGTCAAATCCCCCATTACGTTTAATGATGAGACGAGAGGCTGGGTGGTCATTGCACAGGAAGAAGGGGCATTGAAGGAAATCAACCAAGACCATGGCTTGTTGGCGATCATGATTGGAGGCCTGCTGATTCTGGGAACGGGGGTCATTTATTTTCTTTCCAGGCAGATTTCACGTCCCATCCAAGACGTAGCTAACGCCGCTGTCCAAGTTCGTGAAGGCAACTATGATATCCATTTCAAAGAGGAAGAGGAAATCAAGGAAGAAGAAATTTATGAACTGATAGAATCATTTAAGGAAATGACCAATCGATTGAAGGTCATGGAGAAGTTACGGGCGGAATTGCTTGCAGGCGTAACCCATGATTTGAAAACGCCAGTAACATCCATTAGCGGACTGATACAAGCGGTTAAGGATGATGTCGTCAAGGGAGAGCAAAGTAAGGAATTCCTCGATATTTCCTTAAAGGAAACTCAACGTTTGCAAGGTATGATAGAGGATTTACTCAATTATAATGCCATATCGGCAGGTGCTTTTAAAATTCGGCTGCAAAAAGAGAATATCAATATATTCATCAAGGAAATCGCCTATCGCTGGCAGGTGACCCAGGATGATGATCAAGCGTTCGCTCTTGAGATAAAAGTTCCTGATGAACCGGTCTTTGGTCAAATTGATTCATTGCGGATGCAGCAAATCGTCATTAACCTTTTGAATAATGCCAGGCATGCACTTGATGGCAAAGGGAAAATAGCGATTCACCTTTATGAAAAGGATGAAGAACGAATCTGTATTGATGTACTGGACAGTGGCCGGGGGATCCCAAAACATGAACAACAATTTGTGTTCGAACCATTTTATCGTGGTGAAAACAAAAAGTTGAAGGTACGTGGTTTAGGTTTGGGACTGCCATTCAGTAAGATGCTCGCAAAAGCGCAAAAGGGTGATCTAGTGCTTAAGGATAGCGATGAACAGGGCACCACCTTCACGATTGTCATAGAGAAAGCGGATCAGGTATAAAAAAGGGTTGTCCGATGTAATGGACAACCCTCTTATTATGCAGGATGCTAACTATTAAGCCAATTGGCTGATTGCACGCCATAATTGTACATGACGGACCTTCCTTGGAAGGAAGCGTCCCATTTCTTCTTCATTATATCCTGCATGCAAATTCTTATGGTCGAAAATGATTGGCCGGCGAAGTAAATCCGGGTTATCTTGAATAAGCTTACAAAGATCATTAAGCGGTGTATTATTTATATCGATATTCAGGCTTTTGAATTTTTTGGAACGGGTTGAGATGATTTCATCTGTCCCGCCTTCCGTTTTACGTAAAATCTCTTTTATTTCTTCTATAGAAAGAGGTTGGGAATATAGGTTGCGTTCATTAAAGGAAATTTCGTTCTTTTTAAGCCAAGCTTTTGCTTTACGACAGGCTAGACTGCTTGGAGTAGTATAAATTGTTACCATTAAAATCGACTCCTTCAAAGTTTTCAAGTTTATTGGAATGAAATTATTTTTATATTTGTGATACTCTTACTTTAACGTTTCTTTGTGTCAGCAAGATGTCAAGAAAAATAAACTTAAATGTTATTTTAAAAAGAAAGGGAGAAAATGAAATGAAATCTGCCTTTAATGAAAAAGAAGCCATTTGGGTAATGATACCGAACAAGGATCTGCATGGGCCGATATTTAACAGTGTTGTGCGGATAGTATCATGACAGGGGATTTTTGGTCGCCAGTCAGGTTATCGATACAAGTAGCGGGACTATCGGGTATCCTTGTTTTCATTTTAGGAATAATCCTGGCGCGAATGATGGCTAAAAAGCAATTCAGGGGAAGGGTCCTGTTGGAAACAGCGTTTTTATTGCCGCTTGTTTTGCCGCCTTCCGTCGTTGGGTTTTTATTGATTGTAATTTTTGGCAAGAGTGGGTTGCCGGGACAATTCATTGAAAGGGTTTTTGGTCAGCCCCTGATGTTCACGTGGTGGGCGGCGGTCATTGCATCTACCGTGGTAGCGTTTCCGCTTATGTACCAATCCGCTAAAACGGGTTTTGAAGGTATAGATGAAGAAATCGAAAATGCGGCAAGGGTTGACGGGGCGGGTGAGTTGAGGTTGTTCCTGAATGTATCCCTTCCATTGGCGGTCAAATCCATCGTCACAGGTGCCATCTTGAGTTCTGCTCGTGCGTTGGGGGAATTCGGAGCCACACTCATGTTTGCCGGAAACATTCCCGGACAGACACAAACCATACCGACTGCGATTTATATCGCCATGGACTCCGGGAATATGACATTAGCCTGGCTATGGGTTGCCGTAATTATTGTCATTTCATTTCTTATGCTTTTTATCGTGACCTACATAAAATGAATGCTTTTTCTCGAATATACTTATGAAAAAGTGGGTAGAGGCTTCTATGTCTTCTTTATGTGTGAAGCCGTTTTTTTCGTAAAGGTTCCGTGCGGGCAGGTTCATTTTACCGGTTGAAACGGAAATCTTTTCCCAATCGCCTTGTAATTGAAGGGCATGTAAGAGTGCATCCGCGATACCCTGCCGAAAATAATCAGGATGGACGACCATTCGGCAAATCAGCATTTGACGATTCTCTTTTGAAAAAGATAGTGCACCCACTAACGCATCACCCTTTAAATAGCCTAAAAACGTTTCATGACAATGAATGAATTGTTCATATGTTTCCAATAGAGGAGGTATATCGGCAAAACCGATCATATCCGCTTCCACCTTATAGGCCTCTTTTTGAAGATTAAAAAGCTGCTGGCCATAATCGGAGTCCAGATCCCGAATTTTCATGATCAAATCGTATCACTCCCTTTCATCACATTATAATGGAAGAAGGAGATTATTGTTTCCAATCAGTCTGTGTTATAATCGACAAACAATATGAACTAATGAAATGAGGAAGAAATTTGTTAACATTTGAAGAAAAATTGAGCATCATTGAAACTTTTCCGGAATTACAGCGAAAAGATGTTTCATTGGGACGTGTGAACTTTCATTATCCAGAAAGCGTCCAGGAGAAAAAAATCGTCGTTCAGCACTTGCATCCCAATGGAAATGGATTCGTTTACGCAGGGCATATGAGAAAAAAAGACACTGACCGTAAAGGTTTTATCAATATTCGTGACTATAATGAAGCGGAATTAAAAGAATTGATCCAAAAAAGCGTCGATTATCTATCTGAACCTCCGGTTGAATTCGAAGAAGAGGAAGACGGGTTCGCTAGGTTGGAAGGGGCATGGATTGGCCCTGAAAAGCAAGAGCTTACACTTGAAAGGGAAGACCTGCTTTGGAATGTGTATTCCGGATCGAACCTTGAGGAGTGTTTCGAGAGTCCAGTAGAGGCGGAGCGCTACTTATTGGACGAAGGCTTCCGACAAAGCAAGAAGAGGAATATGTAGAATTTTAGGATAATTTGTCGGTTGATTTACTGCTATAATCTTGTTTTTTTAGGAATTTCCATGATATAATATAAGTAATTATTTTTGTTCGGAATAAGTTTGATAGAAGGATTTACTGTAATAGGATTCCTCTTGAAACATTATCCAGAACCAAAAATAGTAATAAAATGGATTTTTCCAAACACAGGAGGAACTATCATGGTACAAGGTAAAGTAAAATGGTTTAACGCAGAAAAAGGTTTCGGTTTCATCGAAGTTGAAGGCCAAGACGATGTATTCGTACATTTCTCAGCTATCCAAGGCGAAGGCTTCAAAACGCTTGAAGAAGGCCAAGAAGTTTCTTTCGAAATCGAGCAAGGCGCTCGTGGACCACAAGCAGCTAACGTTCAAAAATAATTGAACGCATATAAAAAAAGACTCCGATTATGGAGTCTTTTTATTTTCCCTTTTTTTCGGCCATTTCCTTTAATGCTTTGTCCAATTTTTCTTCGATCCGTTTAGAACGATTAAAATGCCCTGCCAGGAAAAACACGATGAATATAACGAATGCGACAAGCACTAGCATAAAAAGGATAGGCAGAACAAGGTTATATTTTCAGTTATTGGATATTATCTCCTTTTTTATTCCATTATACTACATGTTTACCGTTGCTTATGATAGAGGGAGCCAAGCTCTTTAAAAAACACTGAAAGGGGATATGCGAATGCGCAAATCCCCTTTCAGTCAGTTCTGGAATAGCGAGGCGAACTTTTGAAGTCTGTGCAAGTCCGATTCTTGATACATCTGTTCTATCTTCAATGTCACCAATAACTGGCTCTTGGCAAATAACATGTCCCGGAAATGATCGACCGCCCCACAAAAATGATGATAGTTGGTTTCACCGGTTCCGAAGACTCCCGCTTTCAGATGAGCAATAGGCAACTGTTCCAGTTCTTTATAAAAGGCTGCTGATTTAGCAGGAAGTTCCCCATTGCCCCATGTATAGGTGCCGACGATCAATGCATCGTAATCCGGCAATGTGCGTAAGTCGAATTCATTCATTCGATATAGTCCAGCTTCAGGTAAAAGGGAAGAGAGGGCTTCAGCAAGCGCTTTTGTATTGCCTCCGGCAGAATGATAGACAATGGCAACTTTACAGCTCATCGAACCCATTGCTGGCATTTACTTGACTGTATGTCCTTGACTTCTGTTCGAAGAAATCGGTTTTGGTAAGTCCGATGGATTCATCATCGAACGTTTTGATCCATGGCATCGGATTCTCGCCATACTCTTTATACAAATTCTCAAGGCCTAGCATACGTAACCGTTTGTTGGCGATATATTCGATGTACTCATTGAATTCTTCCAAATCGAGATCGGCTTTGGTTTGGATATCATCAAGCATATATTCAGACCATTCTTTTTCGAGTTCGACTGCTTTTTCAATCGTTGTATAGATGAACTTCGTGTTTTCTTCATTATTTAACTCAGGATATTCATACATCAAGATTTGAACGAGCATTCCAATGAAATCGAAATGGACCATTTCATCACGATGAATATAGGATATCATCGTAGCGGAACCAGTCATTAAATTTTGTCGTCCTAAATTATAATAAAAGGCGAAAGCCAGATAGAAATATATCCCTTCAAGGTTCGTTGAATGGATCAGTGCCTCGAATAAATGCTGAGGGCTGGGATCGTCCACGAACGTTTGATAAGCATCAACGATCGGTTGGTTGCGCTTAATCACTTCAGGATGTTCTTTAATGCGGTCGAATAGCTGTTTTTGCTTGCCTACAGGAATCAAGGAAGCAAGGATATAGGAATAAGACTCATTATGGATCGATTCCTGCTGGGCCATGTTGGCCAGAATAGCTTTTGCCGCCGGATCTTTGATGTACCGAAGGATTTCTACTAAAGTGGGCGTTTGAAGACTATCCATTCCAGCAATCATTGTAAGGATATCGAGAAAAGCGTCCTGGATATCTTCGTCCAATTCGCCCCACTGCTTTTTATCCTGAATCATGTTTACGCTCGAAGGCTTCCAAAAGTTATTGATGAGCTGTGTATAGGTATCATAGAATTTTTCATACTGAATATCGTTCCAAAGAAGGAAGCCTGAAGCTTCTCCTTTGAAAACACCGGTTGCTTTGGTTGGATGCGTAGGTTCGAGCATCCGAATCTTTTTGATATGATTGGTCATTCGTGAAAACTCCTTTAAGAATAGATTACTGGGTTATGATTGTCGTTAACTTGAACAGCTTTCGCAGGCATTGTCATATTCGGAAGAAGTCGAACGAACATAATATGTTGATTTCAATCCGCTTTCCCATGCCGTTAAATGGATATCCAATAGAACCTTCGCTTTGATTGTATTGTGTACATACAGATTAAAGCTGATTGCTTGGTCAATATGGCGTTGGCGGGCTGCATTTTGCCTGATGCTTTCCAGTTGGTCCAAATTAAATCGTGTCTTTTTATAATATTCATACGTATTTGGCGTCAAGCCTGGAGCGGTCACCTTGAATTTGAAGTTTTTCTTTTCTTCGTAAAATTCAATTTCATACAAAGGGTCGATTCCATCCGTGGAATTACCGATTTTAGCTGTCGAAGAATTCGGGGCAATGGCCATTAAATAGCCATTACGGGTCCCGTGTTCATGCACGTCTGCTTTTAAATCCATCCATTTTTGATCTGTATAGTCACGCAGTTCGAAATAGTCCCCTGTATGCCAATCAGATCCTTCAAAATATGGGTATGAACCTTTTTCCTTGGCCAATTCATTGGATGCCTTGATTGTTAAGTAAGCGATCTTTTCGTATAAAGCATCTGCATAGTGAACAGCCTCATCGGATTCCCAATAAATATTCTGTGTGGCAAGTAAATGATGCCATCCAAACGTTCCTAAACCAATTGCCCGGTAACGTTTGTTCGAGATGGATGCTTGTTTGACAGGAAGATTATTCACATCTATGACATTATCCAGCATGCGGATCTGAATGGGAATCAATCTTTCCAAAACATCGCTGCCCACAGCCCGGGGCAAGTTAATGGATGAAAGGTTGCAGACAACGAAATCGCCGCTTTTACGAACCACAACAACATCTCCATCTTCTGTTTCATATTCATCCGTGATTGTCGAAGGGCTTAAGTTTTGGGCAATCTCCGTGCAAAGGTTTGAACAATAAATCATACCTTTATGCTTATTGGGATTCTTCCGATTCACTTCATCGCGGTAGAACATATACGGTACGCCTTCTTCTAATTGAGAAATCATGATGCTTTTCATGATGTCCATCGCTTTGATTTTTTCAAAGCTATAGTTTGGAAGCGTGCCATTTTCTGCGGCCTCGACAGCAAGTGCATAATGATTCCTGAAGCTTCCTTCGCCTTTCTTCTCGTCATAAAGATCTTCAAGTGAAAACCCAAGGGTTTGCTTAACGGTATGCGGATCGAAAAGATACCATTCTTTTCTGTCGCGTACAGCTTCCATGAATAAATCGGGTATGCATACGCCTGTAAAAATATCATGGGCTTTTAATCTGTCATCCCCGTTTTGTGTCTTTAAATCGAGGAAGCTCATGATATCTTTATGCCAGGCATCCAAGTAAATCGCGATGGCACCTTTACGTTGCCCCAATTGATCGACACTTACAGCTGTCTGGTTGAATAGTCGAATCCAGGGAGTCGTGCCGGAACTGTTTCCAGAGAAACCCCGGATATCAGAACCAAGCGATCGTACCTTACCGACGTAAAGACCTACTCCGCCGCCAAATTTAGATACTTTTGCTGCATCGTAGTTTGATAGGTAGATTCCGTCAATGGAATCTTCAATTGCGTCGATAAAGCAGGAGCTTAACTGTCCATGTGTTTTACCTGAATTGGAGAGTGTAGGAGTCGCAACGGTCATATAAAGATTGGACATGGCCCAGTATGCTTCTTTAATAAGTTGCAGGCGGTGCTCCGTTTTTTCCAATCGCATGATTTCCATCGCGATGATCATGAAACGTTCTTGTGGCAGTTCGTAGACCTTGTCCTTTTGAGGGCGGGCCAGATAGCGGTCGTTCAATAAGTAGATGCCTATGTACGAGAATAATTTATCTTTTTCCGGGTCGATTACCGAACCCAATTCCTCAATTTCCGATTTCGTATATGAAGATAGCAGTTCTGATTTATAAATAGGATAACGCTGACCTTCTGAAAGCTGGGAGAGTTCCGCGATCAGCTCATAGAATGGGCCATAACTCATGCCTTCATAGCCTCGATTGGCTTGTGCATCCCTATACATTGTATTCAACAGTTCTGCTGCAGCAACGAACGTCCAATTCGGAGCATCGATATCCACACTTTCAAGAGCGAGCTGAATCAGTTTTTTTGATGCCTGTTCTTCAGTTGAGTCACTTTTGCGATCTAGCCATTTTGTAAAACGCTTTTTGAACTTTTCCATATCGAGATGGCCTTCGAATTCCTTTGATAACATCTCGAGCTGGATGGACTTCGCTTCTGTGTCATTTTCACTTATGGTAGAGTTATATGTTTGAGTCATTAATAATCCTCCTTGTTGACTTCCTTCTAAAATAAAAAAACCGCCCAATGAATTGAGCGGATCAAACGATAGAATAAAAGAGCCATGAAAAAATAGCCGTTAAACTATCGTTTCATCATCTCAATCCCCGAAGAATAAGAAACGTGAAAAATTCAAGGCAGGTCTCCTGACTCATGATCATCCTACTTTGAGTCCTTCCCGTATAGAGAGCTATACAGTGGGTTTCTCATTTCGTCACATTTACAGTTGCGGGGACAGTTCCGGGTTTACACCGGATTCCCTTTTCAGCCATCACTGGCACCTTGGATTATAAAAAATTCTATATATAGTTATTAGTAATGTTTATGTAATCAATATCTAGTATTTCTGCTTATATTATCGTAAGCCATATACGATGATAATTCAACTAATATATTTGAAAAAAACCAGCCCTTATCTATTGACAAAGTGAGGGCAGAGTGCGATGGAATGAAAGAATTTATTGGGGAATGGGTAATTCAAGCGCTGATTTTACGCGATTTTGTGTTAAAATAAATTGTCTAGTAAAGGTGGCTCTCCCTTATTGCGATGAGGGGATTCGCGGAAAAATATTTAAGAAAAAGGGGATAAAATCTTGGAAAAAGTATTAGTTTTTGGACATAAAAACCCGGATACAGACACAATCTGTTCAGCAATCGCTTATGCAGACCTGAAAAAGCAGTTAGGTATCAACGCTGAACCAGTTCGTCTGGGTGAAGTGAATGGTGAAACTCAATATGCATTGGACCAATTCAAATTCGAAGCTCCCCGCCTTGTGGAAAAAGTTGCAGGGGAAGCTGAAGGCGTAATCCTGGTCGATCATAACGAACGCCAGCAAAGTGCTGAAGATATTGACCAAGTCCGTGTGTTGGAAGTTATCGACCATCACCGTATCGCTAACTTTGAAACAAGCGATCCACTATATTACCGGGCGGAACCTGTTGGCTGTACGGCAACCATTTTAAATAAAATTTATAAAGAAAACGGCATCGAAGTCCCTAAAGCAATCGCAGGTCTTATGTTGTCTGCCATCATTTCCGATTCGTTATTGTTCAAATCTCCTACATGCACGGAGCAAGACATTGCAGCAGCAATGGAACTGGCTGCCATTGCGGGAGTCGACGCTGAAACATACGGCTTGGAAATGTTGAAAGCCGGAGCTGACTTGAGCGACAAAACGATTGCCCAGCTCATCACTCTTGATGCAAAGGAATTCTCCATGGGAATGGCTAAAGTGGAGATAGCACAGGTCAATGCTGTAGATCCGAACGAAGTCCTTGCTAAGCAAGCAGAATTGGAAGCGGCGATAGGAGCGGTCATCGCCGAGAAGGAATTGGACTTATTCCTATTTGTCGTAACGGATATCTTGACTAATGACTCTGCTGCCTTGGCGCTTGGTAAAGCAGCTTATGCAGTGGAAAAAGCATACGACGTTTCATTAAACAATAACATCGCCGTCTTAGAAGGCGTTGTATCTCGTAAAAAACAAATCGTGCCGATCTTAACGGACGTATTCAGCAAATAATACAGGAGAAGGGGTGCTCATTAAAAACATGGGCATCCTTTTTCTGCACATGCAAAAAGACTCAACCACCATTAATGGTGGTTGAGTCTTTTCTCTTAGTTCAAAGCTTCCTTTTCTTTTTCATAGGCAATGACAATCAGTTCTTTGTTGGCTTCCTCGCCAAGTCTGTTTTCAAAGCTTTTCAGTTCATTCAATAAATCCGGTGACAGATTTGCTGCTGTATAATCCTGCTCGGGTGTCATGCTTTTCGCCCCTTTCAAAAGGAAATAATTCATGTTATCTATTTTGTCGGTTTGAAAAGTTTCTATTCAACAAAACTTACTTCTTCAAGATATTTTACTTTCTGATGTGGCGAGTTTTTCAAGCAATAAAGAACTATCTTCATCGAGTCCTTGCACTTGGACAGGTATTCCCAGAAGCTGATATTTAAGGACAACCGTATCAACAGCACCGACTGCTGAAGCATCCCAGATTTTAGAATGGGAAAAGTCGATGACGATTGAATCGGCTTTTTCCTTGAAGTCGAACTTCGAAACAAAGTCCTGGACAGAAGCGAAAAATACCTGCCCGCGGATATGATAAATGGTTTTCTTAGCCTGGATATCTTCCGTTTTCACTACAGCCACTTTAGAAATTTTAGCCGAGAAGAAAATCATGCTCAAGAGCACTCCGGCAAATACCCCTTTTGATAAATCATGTGTATAAAGGACAATGAGGACCGTCACGATCATCACGGCTGCATCCGACTTTGGAGCTTTTGTGAGCCTCTTTAGGGAAGACCAGTCAAAGGTCCCGATTGAAACCATGATCATGACTGCGACAAGTGCAGCCATCGGGATTTTAATAAGGACATCATTCAATACCACGATTAATACCATAAGGAATGCGCCAGCTACAAATGTGGAGAGCCGGCCCCTTCCTCCTGATTTAATATTGATACCGGATTGGCCGATCATCGCACATCCCGCCATGCCGCCAAAGCATCCCGCAATGATATTCGAAATTCCCTGGCCTTTGGCTTCCTTATTTTTATTACTGTCCGTGTCAGTCATCTCATCGACTATTTGAGCTGTCAATAATGATTCAAGCAGCCCAACAAACGCAAGGGCTATGGAATAAGGGAAAATGATCGCCAAAGTTTCGAAGGTCAAAGGGATATCTGGAAGCATGAACATCGGTAGCGCTTCGGTCAATTGCCCCATATCCCCAACCGTCCGCACCGTAGCCCCCGTGGCAACTGCAACGATCGTCATGAATATGATGGCGACAAGTGGTGAAGGTATGACTTTCGTGATCTGCGGAAAAAGATAAATGATAGCTAAAGAAACGGCTGTCATGACATACATGATCCATGTTTCGCCCACGAAATGGGTGAGCTGAGCCGTGAATATCAAGATAGCTAAAGAATTTACAAAACCAGTCATGACCGGCTTCGGTATGAACTTCATTAATTTCCCGATTTTTAATACTCCTAGTAAAATTTGCAGCAAACCAGTCAATATTGTTGCAGCAAGTAAATAGTTCAAGCCATGATCTTTAACAAGATCGACCATGACGAGTGCCATTGCACCAGTGGCTGCCGAAATCATTCCCGGCCTTCCGCCGACAAAAGAGATGACGATGGCAATGCAGAATGAGGCATATAGACCAACCATTGGGTCAACGCCAGCAATGATCGAAAAGGCAATCGCCTCCGGAATCAATGCCAAGGCAACGACTATACCGGATAGAACATCTCCTCTAACGTTGCCAAACCATTCCTGTTTGTATCCAGATGTATTCAAAGAAATACTCCTTCTTTCTATATATGTGTGTTCATTTCTTTTAACGCACTAAATTATAGCATGAGTCCTTCTTTCTATCTATATGGATAATATAAACGACAAATCGAGGGCTATTCATTTCGTATTATAGGCGAATGAAGGTAAAAGGCCTAAAGGGAGGAATTTCAGGAAATGACGATGGGCAACATCCAATAACGAAGGGCAAAAAATTTCCAAAGCCTTCTTAATCGCTTTCGCTGCCACGATTCAGATTTTTCTGTATTTAAATGTGTTATTCTTTTATTATGAATGAAAATGGGGGTTACTCCTATGAATAAGAGCGAGAAAAGAACGAAACTGGTGGAAAAGATTGAGAATCATTTAAGACTGACTGCAAGGAATTTAGTGAAATTCGATACAATCCAAGAAACATTGGTTTTTACGGTGGAATCATTTCAATTGGAATTTTCGTGGCGATCGTATTGAGAGAGGATGATCGTTTGTATGTATGGAAAGGAGGTTCGCTCCATTTTGCTGATTCTTTTCCCATTCACCTAGGAGAATGTTCCCCGGAAATTCTCGAAGAAGAGGTAAAGGATAGTTACATAACTTAATTGTTTGAAGAGAAAATAGAAGATAAGCTAAATAGTCGAATATGCGACATTGATGAACAATGATTTATACAGGCCACACCGGATTGCCGTTTTGAAACTGGAAGAGGTTCACTTACTGCCCGCTCGAATCTGATCGAAAGTGAAGCGGAAAAAGCCTCGGAATGGGATCATATGAAAGAACAGCTTTATCTTAAATATAAAGAAATCAGTGACAAAATGGGATGATATGCTGATATTGATGATACCGGTGAAATGGGAAAATCGCATCCTCATACTGGGAAGGGATAATTCTTTACCTTAGTGAATATCCGATAATAAAGAAGCTTTCCCTGACGATATTATTGGGGTGGGGGCGGTACCACCAATAAGCTGGAGGATTATTATTATGCCTACAAACAGGCCATGCATGCTCAAAATGTTCCCCGAAATGGATTCCTGAAAAAAGTCTTGGCCATTTTGACGAATTGGGCTCCTACACGCTATTGAATAACCTGAAAGACCCTGTACTTGCCGAGTTATTACTTAAGAAATATTTGGCCCAGTTGATGGAATACCAAACGGGAAGCGGAGTAGAGCTTATAAACTGATGATTTGAATCGAGCCAGCTATATTCAGCCGCACATTCACTTTACATAGCAATGATAAAAGATCTTGAAAGGGTCTTTTTTTATTCGATTTTGTGTGTAATCTGGGTAAGGAGGCATGAGGAAGATGGCTATTGTTACCGAAACAAGGTGAAAAGGCCAGCTCTATCAAAGTTTTTGGAGTAGAAACCTCCCGGTGTTAAGAGTCTATTCCTTATCAATGATACTGGATTTACATTTAGGACATGTCACTTCTTTATAATGCTTGAACCTGATTTTTCGAAGATCGCTTCTGGTCAGCATTGCGAATACATTATACCTTGTGCCGCATGCACAAGTATTTTTATCTTTAACTATGTGTCTCTCATCTGTAGTGGCTGAATAAATGGTTGGAAAAAACATATATAACCCTCCTATTTTTAATTTTAGGCAAATTAAAAAGGGGCAATTGATAATAAAGTGATCCATTCAAGAAAAATCATGGCAGCCCGGCTGCCATGACAACTAAGTTGTTGTGTTAGGCCCGTGGCTTTGCGTCTTTTACTTTCATAAAATTTGCCTAAAATAATCTTAACATAAAATTTGTTGCGTTATGAAGTGTTTATGGCTGCGGCCAACCTTCCCCTTTTATTAAGTATCAACAGCAATCAGCGGGATTGTCCAAATATAGAAGGAAATAGAGAAGAAAGGTTTGGCACGCTATGTACCTATTGTTCGGGAACCATGTGCAGCAGCTGGTTTCCAATATTCCTTTTTCATGTGTGCAGGACTCTTGTTCGTTTTTGGCCTCACTGCCTGTATCGGAATACGACCGAAACGAAATCCAGTTCCAGAAGTATCCAGCACTACAGCTGTATGAGCATTAAACATGAGAAAGCCTGCTTCCATCTGAAAGCAGGCTTTCTAGCCAAAGTGAGATTAATGTGATCTGGCCAATTCCGGATTGCGGTGCATCGCGAAATAGAGGACAAGTCCCGCTATGAGGAGTAACGTGCTGGTCGTGATGAAAACGGCGGAGAATCCGTAGAAACCAGCAACCATTCCGCCCATCGCGGGTCCAATGATATTGCCTAAAAAGCGCAGGCTCGTATTGTACCCAAGTACTTCCCCCTGCATTGCGACAGGAGCTTCCTGGCGAATGTAGGCAATCCTTACAGGGATGATGCCGCCTATTGCCATGCCAAGTATGAAACGTACCAGAACAAGCTGCCAAAAATGATTGATGAAGGCACCAGGCAAGTAGACTGTAGCAGTCAGAAAAAGAAGCAGCACAAGAATCTTCACATGTCCATGACGATCACCTATCTTGCCCCAGTGACGCGCCATCAATAAATTCCCCAGGCCTGCTGCAGAAAAGGCGATACCTGAATAAAATCCAAGATTGGAAGTTCCATGCAACTGGCCAACGTATAAAGAAAGAATGGGCTGAATGCTGAAGTGGGCAACTTGAACAAGTGTCGAAATGAGCATGACATTGACTAGGATGGGATTCCTCAAGATATGCGAGAGAACTTCCCTGCTTGTATAGCTCGACTTTGTTCCCTTCTGCCGTTCCATTACGTACTCCTTGGTTGCAAAAACAAGAAGTCCGGAGATGAAAATGGTGATGGAGGTGAATTTAAAGGCGGTTGAATAGCCGAGTGTGTCTGCAAGCAGGCCGCCAAGCAATGGTCCGAAAAGGGAACCGGTTATATTTCCCGTTTGCAAGGTTCCCAGTACGCGTCCGGCAATTTCTTTTGGGGTTTGCGTTGATATGAAGGCTTGTGACATGGAAATGAAGCCAGTGAATATCCCGGTGAACATCCTTAAGACGAATAGCTGCCAAACATTTTCAACGAATCCCATCAGGAAAATGGACAGCCCCATCCCAAAGGCACAGGCAATCAAGATTTTCTTCCTGCCGTACCGATCACCAATTCGTCCCCAAACGGGAGAAAATAAAAAGGCAGTCACAAAAGTGATTCCAAATGTCCATCCTGACCAATGCTGGATATATTGAGTCGAATAATCTCCGAATGTACCAATGTATAAGGATATGAATGGGAGAACCATCGTCATGCTGCCGCCTATGAAGAAATTGGCGAACCACATGATGAAAAGATTCCGTTTAGCTATTTTATGAGCATTCATTTTAGATTCAACACTTCTTTCCTCCGGAAAAAATTTCGGGTTCCTAAATAATAGTATACATAATTTAACTAATTTATTAAACGAATTTGCTTTTATTGGTTTTTTAATGAATAGGCAAATGATATAATGTGAAAATATTGATTTTTCAGAAAAATTAACTTAAGCAAAGGTATTCACTTTTCCATTTAAAGGAGTTTTTAACATGTTGACGATTTTAGGATTTTGCATGATTTTAACGTTTCTGGTCTTAGTCATCACAAAGCGCTTATCAGTGGTTGTCGCTTTCATCTTCACGGCAATAGCTTTTGGTCTGATTGGTGGCTTTGCCTCGGAAATGGGAGATATGATGGTTGCGGGTATTTTAAAGGTGACACCGACAGCAGTCATGATCGTTTTTGCTATTCTATACTTTGGTCTAATGATTGACGTTGGGTTATTCGAGCCCATGATCGCTAAAATACTCAGTTTTGTAAAAGGAGATCCGCTAAAGGTTGTCATGGCAACTGCAATTATAACCATGTTGGTAGGTTTGGACGGAGACGGTTCTTCCACATTCATGATCACCGTTTCAGCCATGCTGCCGCTTTATATCAAATTAGGGATGAACAGGCTCGTATTGGCCTGTGTTGTTGGTTTAGCCGCTGGCGTCATGAATATGATTCCTTGGGGAGGTCCTTTGGTCAGGGCGGCCGCGAGCCTTCAGGTTGAAGTATCGGAGCTATTCATTCCTCTCATTCCGGTCATGATTTGCGGTCTTTTATGGACGCTTTTTTCGGCATATGTACTTGGTAAAAAGGAAAGGGAGAGATTAGGGGTCAGCTCGATGGAGACGAACATGCAACCTGGTATGGGAGAACAGGCTGCAGGTGTTGAAACCGCACCTAAAGGAACATCCAAGCTTTTTTGGTTTAATTGGTTCTTGACGATTTTACTGATGGTTTTGCTGGTGATGGAAGTGCTGCCGATCCAAATCTTATTTGCCACTGCTTTTGCGATTGCACTATTCGTTAACTTTCCGAACCCAAAAGAACAGCAGGAAAGGATTTTATCTCATGCCAATAGTTTCGTGATGATCTGTACACTCATTTTCGCTGCAGGGATTTTTACGGGTGTATTCACAGAAACGAAGATGATGGACTCGATGGCTGCTTCAATCGTAACTGTCATTCCTGAGTGGATCGGGGCACATTTGCCACTGGTGGTAGCGCTGACGAGCATTCCGATGGGGTTCATTTTTTCACCTGATGCCTATTACTTTGGCATTCTGCCAATAATAAGTGAAACGGCATCGAACTTCGGCATTTCTCCTGTAGAAATCGGAAGGGCCGCTTTATTAGGCCATTCGACCGCAGGGTTCCCATTATCGCCATTGGTGCCTGCAACCTTCATATTGATCGGTCTTGTAGGCGTGGATTTTGGGGATCACCAAAAATTCCTGTTTAAATGGGCATTTGGGACGACCATCATCATGACGATTGCAGCCATCACTTTTGGGGTCATCACTTTGTAAAATATGAGACCATTAAGCTATAATGCAAAATTCCTGTCAGTGAAATTAGTAAGGTGTTCACCCTCACGGAATAATCCATTTTCCTATTTATTCCGCTTTCTGTTTATTCTTCCATAATGGTGGAAAGTAATAAGAGGAAGATACATATAAGAGAGTGAGGGAGTTTATATGAACTATAAACAAAAACTTGTGCTGCCTATGTGTGCTGCCCTTTTACTGTATGGATGTAATTCAGCGGATGATTCAAATCAGTCCGACAATAATGCCAAGGACATGACTACAGTGGGACAAGGAACAGAAACAGGGGTTGATCCGCTGGTAAAAGCGGAAGTTAAAGATGTAGAAGGTAAAACACTTGGGACAGTTAACTTTACCGCCGAAGAGAATACTGTGGTGATCGAGACCGCTTTGGAAGGCCTTGAGCCAGGCTACCATGGATTCCATGTCCACGAAAAAGCAGTATGTGAGCCGGATGCTAAGGAAGGCCCTTTCACTACAGCGGGAGGACACTTTAATCCAACTGATGACACGCACTCTAAACATGCAGGGGATATGCCCCCTTTATATGTGAAAGAGGATGGAACAGCCAAATATACGGCAACATTGGATAACATGACGATAGACCAGCTGAAGAAAGAAGAGTTGGCTGTAATCGTTCATGCGAATCCAGACAACTTTGCCAATATTCCTGACCGTTATGAAGCCAATGGTGAAAAAGGACCGGATGTGGATACCTTGAAAGCCGGTGATGCAGGCGATAGGCAAGCTTGCGGGATTGTTGTAAGTGCAGAGGAAAAATAACATTAATGAAGCAAAAGCGATTCCTCTAAAGAGGAATCGCTCTTTTCATTGAAGGTAAAACCGCTGACCGCTAAAATCTTAAGCTGAATTCATTCTTTTTACGTATTAAGAAGGTTTTTTCTATTGTGATATAGAAGTAAGAGAGTAAGTAATAGTGGATTTGAAGCAGATGGCATTAAAAGATCATAGTTCATTCTTGCAGTGGGATAAGGTCCAAGGCATAGGTTTAATATAGGAAAATAAGATTTGATTTAAATGGATAAAAAAACCCGAATAGGGATCGTGTCCACTGATTCGGGTTTGCTTTATCATTTTACGGTACTAGTTTCTTCGATTAGCTGTAATCTCTCAGCCACTTCTTCTTCAGAAAGGTTATGCTCGACTACATAGCGGTTACGGGGATGCACTCGGCATTCATGAGTACAGCTGCGCATATGTTTGTGCTCGTTCTCTTCACTGCAAAGGATTTTCTTGTTGCATTCAGGGTTAGCACAATTAACATAGCGTTCACAAGGTTCGCCGGAATAAATATCGCGACCGACAATGACATGTTCCTTTTGATTGATAGGTACGGCTATCCTTTCATCGAATACATACATTTGGCCATCCCAAAGCTCACCTTGGACTTCGGGATCCTTTCCGTATGTTGCGATGCCGCCATGCAGTTGGCTTACATCTTCAAAGCCTTCTTCGACAAGCCAGCCGGAGAATTTTTCACAGCGGATACCGCCGGTGCAATACGTTAGGATTTTTTTGCCTTCGAACATTTCTCTATTTTCCCGGACCCAATCCGGAAGTTCACGGAAATTCGTGATTTCTGGCTTGATTGCACCCCTGAAATGTCCCAAATCAAATTCATAGTCATTTCTGGCATCAAGGACGATGGTATCTTCATCTTGCATTTGCTCGAAGAACTCCATCGGGCTCAAGTATTTGCCTGTCGTCCGGTTCGGGTTGATGTCTTCTTCCAATCGAAGCGTTACAAGCTCATTTCGTGGACGAACATGCATTTTTTTGAAAGCATGGCCGTCAGCTTCATCTATTTTAAACACGATATCGGCAAAGCGGGGATCGCTTTTCATCATGTCCATATATTTGTTGGTTTGTTCGATCGTACCAGAAACCGTTCCGTTGATCCCTTCTGCTGCCACCAAGATACGGCCTTTCAATTCAAGTGCTTTACATGCCGCAAGATGCTCGGCTGCGAATTCTTCGTGATTCTCGATTGGTACATACAAATAATAAAGTAAAACTCTATATGGTTTTGTTTCCATTTTTATTTACCACCTATGTTTTATATTTGCAAGATATAAAGGGTGATCATTTAGACACTTTTCTCTTACAGATAATCATTATACCAAGAAAACGTAAAAATGATAAGGGCATGAAGAAAAATCAAAAGGAGTGGTATGGAATGCTAAAAAAGTTAATGAGATATCCGATCATTCAAGCACCGATGGCAGGAGGAGCTTCCACCCCGAAGCTTGCGGCTTCAGTATCCAATGCAGGTGGATTGGGCTTTCTCGCAGCTGGCTATAAGACTGCAGAAGAGATGAAGGACGAAATAGGGCAGACCCGTCAGTTGACTGGGCACCCTTTTGGCGTGAATGTATTTGTGCCAGGAAACGAGGAGGCGGATGAAAATATATTATCTGCCTATCGTGAAAAGATCGAAAAAGAGGCCGAGAGCGTTGGGGCTGAGATTGGAAAAGCCGATAGTGATGACGATGATTGGGAAAATAAAATAACGGTGTTGAAGGAGGCTGGGGTCGCTGTTGTCAGTTTTACGTTTGGATGTCCAACGGAAGACGTAATAAGGGAGCTCCAAGGTGTCGGTTCCCTTATAGCCGTTACGGTAACCAACCTTCAGGAAGCAAAAAGGGCGGCGGGAGCAGGTGCGGATGTGCTATGTGTACAGGGGTTTGAAGCAGGGGGTCACCGGGGCAGCTTTGAAAACCGCACAGAAGATGATTACGGTCTTTTAGTTTTGATACGGTTGATTCAAGGTGAGCTGAACTTGCCGATCATTGCGGCGGGCGGACTGATGCATGGAAAGGATATCTCGGCCGTGCTCGAAGCGGGAGCAACAGCGGCACAATTGGGAACAGCTTTCCTTCGCTGTCCCGAAAGCGGGGCAAGCCCCGTCCATAAGGAAGCTCTGGGAAATCCCCGGTTTACCAAGACCTCTATTACCCGAGTCTTCAGCGGCCGGAGAGCACGCGGGTTGGTGAATCACTTTATTACCGATTATGATGGATTTGCACCAGTCGCCTATCCTCATGTCCATCACATGACAAAGCAAATGCGAAAAGTGGCTGGACAAAAAAACAATCCTGAATTGATGGCTTTGTGGGCAGGACAAGGGTATAGGTTGAGCAGGGAACTTCCCGCATCGGAATTGGTTGAACTTCTTGTAGAAGAATTAAAATGAGAAGGGGTTGGATGGAGATGGAGATAAGGGAATTATTCATCGATGAGCCACCGCCGATGCATTTATTGCTTTTGGCCGATCCTTCAAGGGAATTGGTCGAGGAATACTTGGGAAGCGGAACATGCTTTGTTGCCTTGACTGATGGGCGAATGATCGGTGTTTATGTTTTACTGCAAAAAGGTCCAAAACTGATAGAGATAATGAATATCGCTGTGGATGAACGGCACCATGGAAGAGGAATCGGCAGGCAATTGATTGAACACGCCATAGGCCATGCAAGGGAACAGGGATATAAAACGATTGAAATCGGCACGGGAAATTCGGGGATAGGGCAGCTTGCCCTTTACCAAAAATGCGGGTTTAGAATCACTGGGGTCGATCGGGATTTTTTTAATAGAAACTATTCCGAGGCCATTTATGAAAATGGGATACAATGCCAGGATATGATTCGCTTGTCACAAAGTTTAGACTAAGCAATGAACATCCAAGTTTGACGGGAAAGTTTACAGACAAAAGTGCGTGTCGCATGGTGGTTTAGGGGGAATGAACTTGTTCTTTGGAGATATGATTTATCTTCTTTTTGCTTTATTAATGCCGTTTTTATTTGCGATTGTCGTTTTCATATTCATTCGATCAACCAAAAGGCAAAAGGATTTTTTATCGGATATTAATAAAGACTCACATGAAAGATAGCAGCAAGAGAAAAAGAGTGCAAAACAACGGCACTCTTTTTCATATCTTCACCTTTTCAAAAAGGCTTCCAAATTCCTTTTCACATTGGGCCATTCATGCTCGAGAATACTGTAGACCACCGTATTCCTTATCCTTCCATCTTGCAGTTTTTTCTCCATTCTCAAAATGCCTTCTTCAAGGGCGCCGAGCCTGGTTATTGCTGCACGCGATCTTTTGTTGCATTCGTCCGTCCTGAATTCAACCCGTTTCATTTTCCACTTTTCAAAAGCATGCTGCAATAGCAGGTACTTACATTCTGTGTTAATGGCTGTCCGCCATTTGTCGGGATGATACCAAGTCGCACCGATTTCCAGGGATTGATTATGAAATTGAATATTTCTTAAGCTCGTGCTGCCAACTATCGAATCATCAGTCTGATCGATAACGACAAATGGATGATGAAGTTCCTGTTCCCTTGCTCGAATGCCATCCTTTACATAGGAAATCGCTTCTTCATATGACAAAATTTTTGTTGCGCTCCATTCCCATATTTCAGTTGGCAAGGAAGCGGCGTAAAGCGGTTCGATATGATGATCCATCATCGGGGTGAGTATCACGTGTTTCCCGAATAATTCGATATGTTCCATAGTATCCTCCTCTTGATTGATATCTTCATTATAAGAATATTCTGGTCCTGCAATAAGGGCCAAACCAGATATAATTTATGGAACCAGTTTGAAGGAGGAGCCAATGTTTGAAGTTACTCTAAACTTAGATAAAACGAATAAAGAAGCTTTATATGTCCAATTGTATAAATACTTTATAAAGGAAATCCAGAATGGACAAATAAAGGCCGGAATGAAACTGCCTTCCAAACGAAAACTGGCTGTGCATTTAGGGATAGGCCTGAATACGGTGGATACGGCTTATCATCAGTTGATGGCAGAAGGATATGTGGAAAGTCAATTAAGGAAAGGGTATTACGTTGCCGATTTAGAACCGATCTCACCTTTGAATGAGCCTTTGCCTGTAACAGAAGGGATGATGTGTCCTGCGAATGAAAGAAATGAGATAGATTTCAATCATGGACGGGTGGACGTCGATTCTTTCCCGCATGCCGTGTGGAAAAAATGCTTGAACAATACATTGTATCTTCAGGAAAGGGAAATGTTCATGAGCGGTGATCCTCAAGGGGAATGGGGGCTCCGGTTTGAAGTCTCATCCTATCTATTCCAATCGAGAGGAGTTCGCTGCGGGGCAGATCAAATCATCATTGGGGCAGGCACCCAGTATTTCATCCATCTATTGCGGTTACTTCTTGGAGATGAGCGGGTATTCGGGTTGGAAGAGCCTGGCTTTCATCGAGTAAGGGAGGTACTGAGGTTGGAGGGAGCTGATATGGCATACATACCCTTGGATGAAAGTGGAATGAGTGTGGACTCCCTGAAAGAGAGTGCCGCGAATGTTGCTTATGTCACTCCTTCCCATCAATTTCCTTCCGGTATGATCATGCCGATAACTAGAAGGGTGGAATTGTTGAATTGGGCGGCGGAAAAAAAAGGTTATATCATCGAAGATGATTATGACGGGGAATTCCGACATTCAGGCAAACCGATTCCGTCCCTGCAGGGGTTGGATACAAAGGGAAGGGTCATCTACCTAGGCACGTTTTCAAAATCGCTCATCCCATCAATCAGGGTAGGATTCATGGTGTTACCTATGGAGCTGGCTTGCCGCTATCAAGAGAAGCTAATGGGATATAAACAGACCGTCTCCAGATTGATTCAGGAAACGCTCTGTCTCTTTATGAAAAATGGACATTGGGAACGCCATCTGAATAAAATGCGAACGATTTATCGTAAAAAAAATAAGGTGCTGCTTAATGCAATCGAAGAGAGCTTCCATGATCGTGTATCCGTAATCGGTGAAAAGTCAGGATTGCACGTTCTTTTAAAAGTAAAAAACGGCAGCAGTGAGGCAGAGCTCATTCAAAAGGCTGCCAGTGTTGGGGTTAAAGTCCACCCAACTTCGGTTTATTATTCTAAGAATGTGAAAGATCCGACTGTTTTGATTGGGTACGGTGGATTAACCGAAAATGAAATCAAAGCAGGAATCCGACTTTTAAAAATGGCATGGCTATAGCTTGATGCGAAAAAATAAGGAAAAGGCCTTGATTCACACTTATTCAACAATGATATAAGGTATCCATTTTAGTTTCTTATATTATTGAGGATTTTAAGGACTGTCTGGAAAAATATTTCCTGTTCTTCCTCGGTAATGCCTTCCAGGGCTTTTCCTTCGATTTTTTCTGCAATTTTAAGACATTTTGTATGTACCTCTTTTCCCCGGGGCGTCAGTTCGATTCGTTTTTCCTGTTCATCTTTTCCAGGAACTTGTTTAATCATATTATTCTGTTCCATGCTGTTGACCGAACGTGTGATGATAACACTATCAACATCCAAGTAACTGCAAATATCGGGGATTGTGGAATATCCACAGTTCTTTAAATAATTCAGGATCGTCCACTGATTATGGTAAATTTCAAGAGCTGTAATTTGTTCATTCATTTTGCTGACTAATGATCTCGATACTTGTAAATATTGATGAAATAATTGAGTAGGGTTCGTCATATGATTCTCCTTTATAATGGTCGACCAGTCCATTATATTCTTTAATTCTTAAAAGTCTATTGTAAAGAATCATTTTTTTCAGTCAATGTTTATTTTTGGAAGTGAAGCAGGGGAGGAAGGAATTCCGCAATGCGAATGGATTATGGGAGATTCCGATTGTACTGGATTTTCAAAAGCTGACAAGAGGGACCTTAATATATGATGGCAAATATATATATTTTTCCTTCAAATGTTCCGTTAGCAAGTATCAAAGTGCCGCCGGGAATTGGTAAAAGTCAATACGGCACATCACCTTGAAGCTGAATGCAATTATATCTGCAACCAAAAACCAGCCCTCTATAGTGGCTGGTTTTTGGTTAAGCCCTCTCGCTCGTGGAGCGGTGTTTAGTTTCTTTTTTATTTCGTTCTTCTTGTCGTTCATATTTTATTTCATCAATTGGTAAATCATCAATGGGCATGACCACTTGATCACGTTCCAGCTGTTTTTCCTGATCTTTCTTGAATGCCTTGGATTTATCATTACGCTCTTCAAGATACTTTTCTTTATCTTTATTATCCAATGTCAATCCCTCCATCTCTTTGTATCTCTTTTTCCCCTTATTGAGAAAATAAAACGTTTAAGCGAAATATATGTGACCCCATTTCATAAATATAAGGAGAACAGGAAAGTGCAAGGAGGGTTTGTTCAGTGAATGTCGCCGTCTTTTTCCGTTGGTTTTGGAGAGGTATTCTCCTTTTATGCATATTAATCGTCATTCCCTATTCATGGGCTTTGATTTTAGCTTTGCTCACCGCCATTCTTTTAGATGGATTGGTCCGCATGATTGGCAAAACGGCAAAGCTGCATCGGTTTTGGGCAGTGTTGATTTCATTTGCTCTATATGTAGGCGGGCTTATAAGCATCACTTATTTTTCCTTTTCGGTATTAATCAAGAAGGTCATTATCTATTCGGAAGAATTTCCTGGTTTCATACGTGAAGTGTATTTAACGGCTATATTGCCAGTCATTAGGAAATGGGAACGATATTCCCAAACGTTGCCGCCAAATCTCATACAGTCAATAGAACAAACGATGGAAAAGGGAGTCAGGGCTTTAGAGGGGTTCACAGAGGGCTTTGTTCAGGATATGGTTCAGTTCGTCACACTCATTCCCGGGCTCTTCATTGACTTTTTAATTTATTTAATCGCTTTATTCTTATTTAGTCTTGAATTGCCTAAGTTAAGAAAAAAGGCTGTCCATTATTTAAAGACATCCACTTATCAAAAGATTTCGCTAGTTTATCAAGATTTAAGTATGGCAGCCGTAGGATTCATCAAGGCACAAATCCTTTTGAGTTTAATAACGTTCATCATGGCTTATGGAGGACTATGGTTATTGAATGTGAAGTATACGGTTCCATTGGCATTGTTAATTGTAGTCGTGGACATTCTTCCTATTCTGGGGACGGGATCTGTACTGGTTCCTTGGGCAGTAATTGTTTGGGCTCAAGGAAACCATCATCTAGGTGTTGGTCTCATCATCCTATTCCTGGTCATTACGATCATAAGAAGGACCATCGAACCGAAAATCTATTCAGCAAATATGGGATTGAGCCCATTGGCATCGTTGGTCAGCCTTTATTTAGGGTTTAAAATGCTCGGTTTCATCGGGCTTTTCCTTGGACCTTCGATACTGATTGTTTATGATACGTTAAAGAGGGCAGGTGTCATCAAACCCAACTTCAAAATATGAAAGATTATTAGATGTTTTTTGCCTGATTTCTTAAATTTGACATATCTTTTACAGCTCTACCTTGACCGTTGCAATGATTGCAGTCCCGGGAAAAGAATTGCAGATAGCGGGTTTTCCCTTTCCCTTTGCAGTGTTGGCAAATGGTTATGAGTTTCATGATTCCTCACTCCTTCAATAAGTATCGCTTTTCTAACAGTATGAAACAATAAAGGTAGAACTATACTTCATGTAATCATTCAATCTAAAATGAAGCAGGTTTTATATATTATGTTTTTATTACATTTCATGTACCGGTTGGAAAAAAATAACCCCCGCTCCTATTGTCAATTAGGAACGGGGGTTATTATCATGAAACGATTTCAGTTTGCGATATTATCGGGAATTCTTTTACTTCGCTTACGACTTTTGCTTGTTTGTATATTTCAATATAACGAATATGGTGATCTTCCATTTCTTTTATTCTAAAGTTATAGGGACCATAAGTCAGAATATCACCTTGTTTGGCCTCGTAATTCTCGGTAAGGATCCATCCGCCCATCGTATCGATATCTTCATCATTAATATCCAATCCAAGTAAATCATTCACTTCACTGACTAATACCTTGGCATCGATGATGTAGTGATCTTCTTTTAATTTGCGGACATCAGGAACTTCATCCAGGTCGAACTCATCGCGGATATCGCCAACGATTTCTTCAAGGATATCTTCAACGGTCACCAAACCTGACGTACCGCCGTATTCATCCATGAGGATAGCCATGTGGATGCGCTCCTTTTGCATTTTTAAAAGTAAGTCGTGAATTGGGATACTGTCAATGACACGGATGATCGGACGAACATATCGTTGGATCGTGGATGCTGCCTGCTTGTTATTGTCTATCATTTCAGTGAATAGCTCTTTTACATTGACCATACCGATAACATGGTCTTTATCTCCGTCAATGACAGGATATCGTGTAAAGTTCTCCTCCGCCATGACGGTGAAAAACTGTTGGATCGTATCATCTTTGGATACCGTTGCAATTTCTGTACGTGGAACCATGATTTCTTTTGCAATCCGATCATCGAATTCAAAAATTTTATTCACATATTTAAACTCTGATTGGTTAATTTCACCACTTTTGTAGCTTTCGGAAACAATGATACGAAGCTCTTCTTCTGTATGAGCCAAATCATGTTCGGAAACTGCTTTTAATCCTAGCATTCTTGTAAGCGTCCTTGCAGAGCCATTTAGTACCCAGATGAATGGATACATGATTTTGTTAAAACCAATTAAAGGTTTGGAAACCAATAAAGTTACTCGCTCCGCTTTTTGAATCGCCAATGTTTTTGGTGCCAATTCCCCAACAACCACATGTATGAAAGTTATTAAAGAAAAGGCAATTGCAACCGAGAGTGCATGTGAAGCTGAATTTGGAAGATTCAATTGATTCAAGAGTGGGTGCAAAATCTTTTTAACTGTCGGTTCCCCAAGCACCCCAAGCCCTAGAGCGGTAACGGTAATACCGAGCTGGCATGTTGAAAGGTATTCATCCAGGTTGGATATCACTTTCTTTGCTGAAAGAGCATTCGGCTTTCCTTCTTCAATTAATTGATCGACCCTCGTGCTTCTCACTTTAACAATCGCAAACTCCGTAGCTACAAAAAATGCTGTTAAAGCAATTAAAATGGCAATAAGAACCAAGTTTATTATGTCCAAATAGTCTCCCTTAACTCGCCTTCGAGACGAATAAGGAGTACACCTCCTACATTTTTAAAATATACAAGTATATTTTTTTTGCCTTGCTGAATATTATCGGGAATCATTCATAATGGCTGTGGTAGTTGATGTCCAGCCGCTTTAACTCCCATTTCTTTAAGTGATGAAGAGAATAATAGTATATGCTGATTGGCGACGCGTAGACGGGAAATAGAAGAATTTCCGTCTGAAGGAGTACAGCCATTTTTCAATAGGATGTACATATCCATTACGCAAATCAGCGTCCGCCTGTCAAAACGAACATTCTTTAATGCCCCATCAAATCACCTCAATCTAATTAATTTAAATACTTTCATTATAGAAAGAGTTAATCATTCAGTCAAATAGCTTTCAGCACCATAAATCCGGTAAATTGCTTGTAAAGGACCAGTTTGAGCTAATAAATAGCTGTTTTTGACTGTTTTCTCTACTTTATTGTATGATATTATGGAATATTCAGAAAATTATAGGCGGTTTCATAAAAAATTGGTCAGTTTCATTATTTTCTCGATGGTTCATACATATTCTATAGAGTCCAAGACAAGTTCTAAAAGCAGATTAAAGGGGGTGGGCAGCCATGAAAATCATGGAAAGGATGGCAGCGATTATCGCCGGCAGCATGCTTGTAGGCGTGGGAATCAATTTTTTCCTGATACCTTATCATTTATTGGATGGCGGCATGATAGGGATTGGGCTGATTTTTCATTACTATATAGGACTTCCGACAGGCCTGGGTGTGATTTTGAGCAGCATTCCATTATATATATATGCTTGGTACTTTGAAAAGAAATTATTCCTGAACAGTTTGCATGGCCTGCTTTTTTCCTCATTATGCATCGATATTTTTTCCGACGCTGTCATCGGCTGGAATCTTCCCATTTATGTAAGTGCAATGATCGGGGGAGGTTTGATTGGATTAGGAATCGGCTTGATGCTTCGGTATGGGACATCAACAGGCGGAACGGATATGCTGGCACAGATCCTATCAAGGAAGAGCGGATTCAATGTAGGTTTACTGATTTTTATCATTGATGGATGCGTGCTTCTTTGCGGATTGAGTGTTGTGGGGACTTCAATCTTTTTATATTCATTTTTAACGATCATCGCGGTGGCCATGCTGACCTCAGTCACCGTGATGCGAACTATTTTTTGATGAATGATGTATAAAAATCCAAAAAAAGGAAAGGATGGGCAATATGAAATGGACAGATTTTTAGTCTAATAAATAGTAAAGGAAAAGTTCATATGAAAAAACTCTATATGTTTACTGCGTTGTTAGTTATGTTGGCTGGGTGTCAAGAGTCTGAAATGCCGGAGGATAAGGAAGTTAACAGTGCTGTTCCAGAATCGATGGATGCATCAATCGCCATTAAAGGCAAATTGGAGCCTGGAAAAGAAGTCATTCTTGAAACGACAGTGAAACAGGGAAGCCAATTGGTGAATGAAGCAGATGAGGTACTCTTTGAAGTAAGAAAGTCAGGGCAGGATAAAAGGGAAATGCTTGAAGCAAAGAATACCGGAAGTGGCATGTATCAAGTGATGCATACTTTTGAAGAACAAGGCAAATATATTGTAGTCTCCCATGTAACGGCCAAAGGCCTTCATGTAATGCCTGAAAAAGAAGTTGTCGTTCCAGAACATGAAAGTGAAGGCGCATCGGTTCATCCTAGTACGGATGTATCCATCGAGTTTCAAAGTAACCCTGTAAAGGCAGGAAACAGTTCGAACTTTGCAGCGACCGTTGAATTGAACGGGAAGCCACTGACAAATGCAGATGTGAATTTCGAGGTGTGGAAGGAAGGCAGCGAAGAGAGTCATTTCACCAAGGCTGAAGAAGATGGAGATGGAACATATCTAAATAAGGTATCTTTCGAAGAATCGGGAACCTATAAGGTGCAGGTACATGTTGAAAAAGACGAAGTGCATGAACACCAACTGCAAACCATTCAAGTCAATTGATTGTTTTTTGGAGCGAATGGTTTAAACAGGTTTTATCCTTTCGTTAAATGGGAAGGTAAAGGATAACGGTACAGCAGAAAGGGAGGGTAAGCATGAATAATCAAATAATCAACAAGTATAAAGATCTCGGGATTCATATTGAAAAAACGAAATCACGCCAGGAGATTTTCACTAATGTTTCGCAAAATGATTCATCCTTACTCACCGCAGCTGTTTTTAATCAATTTTCCCAAAAAAGGGAGCTAAAAGAATATTGATGCAATGAGACCGGAGTACATATCAGCTGGTCTTTTTTTATGCATTCCTAAATGTGATGCATTGTGAAACTGGATATGAAAAACCGAATAGAACGTTATGAGCTGAAATAGGATAGAAGGACAAACAATTTGAAATTAGCGGTAAGGGGAGTCCGATAGCATGATATCACAGCTTATTATGACGATATTGAATTGGTTTGCTGAAATGGGGTATATGGGGATTTTATTTGGGCTTATGGTTGAAGTCATCCCTAGTGAGCTAGTTCTAGGATACGGTGGTTATGTGGTAGGCCTGGGGAAAATGAATTTTTGGGGAGCTGTTCTTGCAGGTGTGGCAGGCGGGACGATGGCACAACTTTTTCTATATTGGGCTGGATATTATGGAGGACGGCCCTTTCTCTTGAAGTATGGAAAATATATTTTAATAAAAGAAAATCATATAGTAAATGCTGAAGAGTGGTTTCAAAGGTATGGCGTTGGCGTGATTTTTACGGCTCGATTCATTCCAGTGGTTCGCCATGCTATTTCCATCCCAGCCGGAATTGCAAGGATGTCTGTATGGAAGTTTATATTTTATACGGTTGCGGCTGTCATACCTTGGACCATATTGTTCCTGACATTAGGAATGGTTCTCGGCGAGAATTGGCAGCAAATCCGGGAAATAACTGAACCTTATCTAATTCCGGCTGCTGGTTTTTCCTTTATCTTTATCATGTTGTATATTTTTTGGAAGAAAAAGAGCACTCCTCCAATCGTAACGGTCAAAAAAATGGGACGGTTTCCCGATAAATGAACAAATCGAAAAAACAGCCACGTAAAATCACCTTTTACGTGGCTGTTTTTCATCATTATCCTTGAGGAAGGTCTTCTTCCAGAGGAAGCTGTACGACCTTTTTGGTGACCTCTATAAAACGAATGGCGTGATCTTCCATTTCAATCACTTTAAAGCAGAATCCGTCTTTTTCCATGATGTCCCCTACCTTCACATCATAATTTTCAGTAAGGACCCAACCGCCTATAGTATCGACATCATCTTCTTCTAAGTGAATGCCAAGTAGGTCATTCACTTCCTTTACAAGAAGTTTAGAGTCTAAAATATAATGTCCATCTTTAATTTTCCTGATCGAGGCGACTTCATCAATATCGAATTCATCACGAATTTCCCCAACGATTTCCTCGAGGATATCCTCGACTGTGACAAGTCCGGAAGTTCCGCCGTATTCATCCATCAAAATGGCCATATGAATGCGTTCTTTTTGCATTTTTAACAGCAAATCGTGAATTGGGATATTTTCCATCACCCGAATGATCGGACGAGCGTAATTTTCAATCGCTTTGATATGGATTTCCCGGTTCTTAATAAGATCCGAGAATACTTCCTTTAAGTTCACTAAGCCGATGACATGGTCTTTATCACCTTCGACAACAGGATATCGAGTGTATTTTTCCAATTTGGCCACATCGACGAATTGCTGTACCGTTTCATCTTTGGATATGGTCATGATTTCTGTCCTTGGGACCATGATTTCTTTAGCAACACGATCATCGAACTCAAAGATGTTATTTACATATTTAAATTCCGACTGGTTAATTTCTCCGCTTTTATAGCTATCTGACAGGATGAAACGTAATTCTTCCTCCGTATGGGCTATTTCGCTTTCGGATGCTGGCTTAAAGCCAAATAATCCGACAACGAATCGGGAAGAATGATTCAAGGCCCAAATGAAGGGAAAGGCTATCTTATGGAAAAAAATCAGCGGGCTGGCAATTGCCAAGGCCACTTGCTCAGCCTTTTGGATGGCAACCGTCTTTGGAGCCAATTCTCCAACAACCACATTCAGGAACGTAATCAGGGAAAATGAAATAACGAATGTCAGAATGCTTGTGACTTCTTGAGGGATGTTCAATGCCTTGAATAAAGGCCCAACCAATTTGAGGACGGTCGGTTGTCCCAGCCACCCCAATCCAAGGGCAGTTACGGTAATTCCAAGCTGTGTCGCGGATAGGTACTCATCAAGATCGGATGTAACCTTCTTGGCCGCAATGGCTTTTTTGTTTCCCTCTTCAATCAATTGATCGATCCGAGAGCTGCGAACCCTTATGATCGAAAATTCCGAAGCCACAAAAAAGGCCGTTAAAGCAATTAAAATAATGACAAATAAAAAACTTAATATGTCCAATTAGTGTGGGACTTAATTGAATCGCCAGATGTTGAGAACGATTTAATTATCCCAGTCACCTCCCAAAACCAATAATGAATGAAATGATAGTAGTATATAAAATGTTAGATGAAAAATAAGTCTCGTCTATCTCGTATGAAAATTTCTCTTGTTTTTATTTTCAATCTATAGAATCATTCACCTCGATTAGTAGTGGAACCTACCTATTAGTATAAGTAACTGGGCGCCAATCAGTCAAAAATTTCACACTAAAAACCTAAGGAAAAAAGGATATTTATCCATTATTTAGTTTTTAATTGTATTGAAAAGGTCGTAAGGAAATCGGTAGAGTGACAGGATAAAGTTCCTTGATGCTTTAAAACGATTTCTTTACAGACGAATAATCCCAATCCCGTTCCTCTTTTTTTAGTGGTGATGAATGGTTCAAAAATATTCGGCAGGACGTCGTCAGGTATCTTCGGCCCATTGTTCGATATATTTAAAGTAAGAATGCCGGGTGGTGATTCAGAGCCTGAAATGTAAATGGATGGGGAAGGCATCCCTGCAACCACATCAAGAGCATTTAATATAATATTAAGTAAAACTTGACGGAATTCTTCTTTAGAACCGGAAATTACGGCATCCTCGGCAATATTACATGTAATGGAAGCATTAACTTCCAAAATGCTTGGATATAAAAATTCAATCACCTCATTCACAAGCTGAGCAATGGAAAATAGATCAGGTGGTGATGCTGAAGTTTCCTTTTTGGAAATATTAAGAAATTGTGTGATCCGGTAATTGAGCTGATCCAATTCCTTCGAAATGATATCAAGGTACTTTATCTGAGGTTGTTCTGCCTGTAACAATTGTATGAATCCCATGATGGAAGTCAGTGGATTTCTGAATTCATGGACAAAGCTTGAGGTCATTTGGCCAAGGAGTGTCAACCGGTCTTTATGATTTGGGCTTATGAATTGATAGCGTTCTTCAAGTTCCATCGTTTTCAATTCGGTATAATGGGATAATGCAAAATGAATAAGTTTATCGAAGTAAACGTTTACTTGCTTAATTAGTCCCGATATTACTTCTTTGGATGATTCGGAATTCAAAACATGCTCTATGATGATGGATCTCCCGATGGTAGCAGTGGAAAAGAAATTTTCCATATCCAATTGCTTATTGACTCGATCAGACGCAATTTTTTCCCCTACGACCTTCAGTACATCGTCTATTTCAGTATCCGACTTTCCAAGCTGATCCATTAGCAGATTGAAAATATTTTCCACTTCTCCTTTAAAATACCCCAGATATCCGTCCGGTAAATGCAGCAACTCATCTTTCCATTTGGAAATGATACTGCTTTTTTGAGAAGATAAAAAGTGAATGGTCATTTCTCGATTAGATACCATCTTGTCCTCCATACTGTAGGAAAATGAATTTACTTTTGACCCAGAAATTGCTGTATTTGAATAAAATTACAAAATATCAAAATAATTACATCTTTTTTTCATGATAACAGATTAATGTTCTTTTAACATGTGTTAATTGGATAAATATTCGGCAATCAATCAATAAATCCCTTTTTTTGACACAGTTTTATTACAGTGATTACAGGAATCAATAACAAAAAAAGGTATCCGTAAAGTTAATGACGGTTACCTTTTTTATGGAATGCATATGGTTCGATGTGAACGATCGCATGCTGGATATTATATTCCTTCAAAAGATTTTCTTCGATTTTAACCGTAATATCATGACCTTGAATGACGGTCAAAAGAGGATTAACATGAACGGTAGTTTCGAGCAGGATTTCACTTCCATGCATCCGGGCTTTAATTTCACTCATGTCTTTAACACCCTCTGTCAATATAATGGTTTGTCCGATCTTTTGCAGGAGCTGCTCGTCGAAACCATCAGTTAAAGAGATGGAGGCATCACGAAAGATGTCCCAGGCCGTTTTGCATATGATGACCCCCACGACGGCTGCCGCTATCGCATCCAGCCAAGGGACTCCCATCTTAGTACCGATTATTCCAATGAATGCACCAACACTGACAAGGGCATCGGAACGATTATCCTGGGCAACGGCATAGATGGAAGAGCTGTTGATCTTTTTACTTAATGATAAGTTATAACGGTAGATTCCGTACATGAAAAATGCAGAGAATAGAGCCACATAACCGGTCAGCATGCTGGGAACGGTTGTTGAATTTTGGTGAAAGAAGGATTCAATGGCACTGTATACTACCTGAAGGCCCACGGTGATCATGATGAAGGCAGCTACCAACGAGGCTACGGTTTCCGCCCGTAAATGACCATATGAATGATTATCATCAGGAGGTCTCTTTGAAATTTTCAAACCGATCAATACGGCTAAGGAAGCGATGATGTCGGTCGTATTATTTAAACCATCAGCCCAAAGCCCTTTAGAATCACCGAAATAACCAAATGACAATTTAAGAGCAGACAAGAATATGTAAGCGGCAATGCTTATGTAGGCGCCTTTTTCAGCTGAAATCGAATGTTTATCCATGTCCATTCCCTCCCCAATGTAAATTAGGCTTAATGAATCAAACCTTTGTGAGTCTATAGATTTAGCCATCTAACTTGGTTGATGGCAGGTGTGATGAAGGTCTGTAAAGAAGTTGGTTAAACAAAAGAAAATGCCCTAAAATGGGGATGACAAGTTGATGATATGTACATTTTCTTTAATTGTCATTTATAGAAACTAATACTATATTCTAACCGATGATCGAAAATTAAATACTTCTGAAAGGGGAGCCAAAAAGGCTGAGTGGGACACTTGGTTACCGCTGGTGTAGGATGTGGTTTTGGACAGCAATTGGCGCTCCGGTGTTTTTTGCTACAAATGTATGACTGAAAAAATCCTCTTAACAAAAAGGCCGGATCCTATAAGGATCCGGCCTTTTTCAGAGAATGCTCTACTCGAGCCATACAGTGAGAACCCGCTCAATCTTCATTTTGCAATGAATACCGAACAAGGTGCGTTTTTTGCAATGGAACTGCTTGTACTGCCAAGAAAGAATTTTTCCAAACCGCTTTTAGCGCTATTGCCGACAACGATAAGATCGGCTGAAGTTCTTGCTGCAAAGTCACATACGCTATCTGGGGCATATCCTTCCAATAGTTCGAATTTCCCCCTGACTTGACATTCACTTAACAATCTCAACGTATTACTTTCTGCGTTCTGAATACTATTCTCGACGGGGGAAGGGGTGTCATTTACCTTTTGGGGTCCTGGCTGATTGACTTCAATAACGGGATGTGTCTGGACTGGATCCACATAAAATCCGGCAGTAGGTACGAACCCCGGAGCCGAGGCGTCTCCCATGATACGCTGTTCAACCTTATCATTCAGGACATGAACTATGGTCAATTCGGCTTTTGGAAAGGCCTTTTTCAATGTTGCCCCATATTCCACGGCCCGCTTACTCTCTTCATTTCCATCAAAAGCGACGACAATATGTTTTAAGTCTTTCATTAATATCATCTCTCCCCTTTATAAGACCTTATAAGTGTTATACCCGCTTTTAAATGGCTTCACGCCTTTAATCCGTATATAGATTGTCTTTTAAGGGTAAAGGATAGATACGAGCATAGTTAAAATGGTAGGATGAAATCTGGTCCTTCATTTAGCTGGCATGCTCAGACGATGAAGGGATATCATCGGCAAGGATGCAGATTCGCGAGTATGTGCTACAAGAAAAGGGCGCCTTTTATTCAATCGGCGAGTTTTCTTTAATAAAAAGGGTAAAATATTTTTAATGAAACATGTCGAGATGGGAAAATGGGGGGGACAAATGAAAGGGCTAGTGAAATTAGGTCTAATTATAATATTGGCGGTTGTGGTTTTAGGCGCCGGTTCACTATTGTATTTCAAGCAGGGTGCAGATATAAGTCATCTTGAAAATAAACTTCAGCAACCGACAGGAATCTATGATCTGGATGGGAATCTTGCCAGTACGATCACGGCGAATAAATCCGAAGGGGTTGCGATAGAAGAAATACCGGAACATATGAAACAAGCAGTGGTTTCCATTGAGGATCACCGTTTTTATGAACATCACGGCATAGATTATCAAGGGATTATGCGGGCTTTGGTTAAAAATGCGAAGGCTGGAAGTGTTGTTGAAGGCGGGAGCACTCTCACCCAGCAGCTTGTGAAAATCACGATGCTGGAATCGAATCGGACATTGAAGAGGAAGATAGAAGAGTTTTTTCTAGCCCGGGAAGTTGAAAATCAATATACAAAAGATGAAATTCTGGAAATGTACCTGAATCAAGTTTATTTTGGCCATGGGGCATGGGGAATCAAAAAGGCCGCAAATATTTATTTTTCCAAAGAGGTCTCTGAATTGACCGTTGCCGAGGGAGCTTTGCTGGCGGGTGTCATTAACTTACCATCGAAACTTGATCCATACAAGAATTTAGACGGGGCAGTCAAGAGGCGTGATTTGGTTCTTTCGAGAATGGCGGAACATGGTTATTTGACGAAAGATGAAGAAGCAGCTGCAAAAAAAGATTCGGTGACACTTCTTATGGGGGAGAAGGAAACCGATCCATTAAGAGGTAAATATCCTTATTTTGTCGATCATGTTTTATCCGAAGCATCGAGTAAATATGGTATTAAGCTTGAGGATTTGCTATCAAAGGGCTACAAAATTTACACGACACTGGACCAATCCATGCAGCAGTCTACAGAAACCGTTTATGCGAATGATGCCAATTTTCCAGTGGGAACGAGTGCAGATGAACTGGTTCAAAGCGGGTCTGTCCTCCTTGATCCTGAAACGGGAGGCATAAAGGCACTTGTCGGTGGGAGAGGTAAGCATCAATTCATGGGATATAACCGGGCAACCCAGCTGACAAGATCTCCCGGTTCATCCATTAAACCGCTTGTCGTATACTTGCCAGCGGTTGAAGAGGGATACGACATCACCGACCCTTTAAAGGATGAAAAAATGAGCTTCGGTGAATATGAGCCAACAAACCTTAGTGGTGAATATAAAGGAGAAGTGCCCATGTATGAAGCGGTGATGAATTCCTTGAATGTACCAACGGTTTGGCTATTGAATGAGATGGGCATCGATAAGGGGCTTGATTCACTTAAGCGGTTTGGAATTCCATATGAAAAAGATGATCGAAACCTATCGATAGCTTTGGGGGGGATGAAAAAAGGTGTATCCCCGCTGCAGATGGCAGGAGCCTTTTCAACTTTCGCCAACGGTGGGGAAAGAATGGAAACCCATGCCATTATAAGAATAGAAAATGCCGATGGAAAAGAGGTAGCCGCCTGGAAAGAGAAAAGCACCAAAGTGACCTCTGAAGACGCCGTCGCCAAAATGAATTCCATGCTGCTTGGAACAGTGGAATATGGCACAGCGAAAAACGCCGCTGTTTCCGGTTATGAAATAGCAGGTAAAACAGGTTCCACACAAGTTCCCATCGAAGGAATATCAGGGGTTAAAGATCAATGGTTCATCGGTTATTCACCTTCGCTGGTCGGTGCTGTATGGGCTGGATATGATAAGACGGACGAAAAGCATTATCTAACGACACACAGCAGTCAGGGAAGTGCAATCATCTTTCAAAAAATAATGTCGCAAGCTTTACAGAATCAAACTGCCCAATCCTTTAAAGCTCAAGATATCGGTCCGCTTATAGCTGAACAACAGGCACTTATAGCTGAGCAAAAGGCAAAAGAAGACGATGAGCAAAGGAGACAATATTGGATTGATAAAGGAAATGAAATTCGGGAAGGTTTGAATAAATGGAGGGACTGGAAGTTGCCGTGGTGATCCCCAGGAACGGGAGAATGAACAAGCTTTTGCTTAATTAAATCAACAAAAAAAGACTGTCAATAATTGACAGTCTTTCATCGTTCTTAAAAAATGAGATTTGCTATTATGCCGATTACGACGATTGCGCCTATCACCATTAGAATGGTTCGCATTTCTATACACCCTCTTCATGACGTAGTTGGAATCATTTAAATATTAACGGTTTGGTTCGATTGGAATCTAAATGAACTTTCATCATTTTCTTTACAAATAGCCTGTACTTTTTCAAGCATGGCATGTACATTCTCGCCTTCAAGTATGACTTTCATGGTTGCACACTCTTGAAGAATGAGCACAAAGGATACGAAAGTCGAAAGTTTCTTGGCATCGACCAATTTATGGTTGCAGATAAAATATATATTCCCTTTAAATTCTTTTGTAACTTGATATAGGTTCATGATTTGTCGCATGGATAACCTTTTATTTGTTTTAATATCAGAAGAAATCACTTTATTCATGTCGTTTAACTCCTTTTGTTTTTATACTTTTGGAAAAGCATAATCAAGATGTCAATTCAGCTACAACTTTTTAAAATGAACAATAATGTTTGTCTTTTTTATGTAATTGTTAGCGGGTCATATTGTATATTTACCCGAGTGAAAGATTTTGAAACCTAATTGAAAATTTCAATTGGAGGGGGAACGAACATTGCTCACACTTATTAAAAATGGGGAGCTTTATGGTCCGGAATATATGGGCCAAAAAGATATCCTCTTGGTAGGAAAGCAAATTGGCTTCATTGAGGATAAGATTGAAAAACCTGCCAATTTCGTTGAAATGGAAGTGATTGATGCGAGTGGTCAAATTGTGGTTCCGGGTTTTATAGATGCTCACGTACATATTATCGGCGGAGGTGGGGAAGGGGGCTTTAAAACGAGGACACCAGAAATCCAATTAACTGACGCCACTTTGGCGGGTATAACGACATTGGTAGGGGTCATCGGAACAGATGGAACGACAAGGACCATGCCAGCACTGCTTGCTAAAGCGAGAGCGCTTGAAGAAGAGGGAATTAGCTGCTTCGTTCAAACTGGTTCCTATCAAGTTCCAGTCAAGACGTTAACAGGTAAGATCGAAGATGATTTGATTCTTGTGGATAAAATTATCGGTGTTGGCGAAATAGCCATTGCCGATCATCGTTCTTCACAGCCGACTGCAGCTGAACTGGCTAAACTGGCCTCCCAGGCGCGCAATGGAGGCCTGCTGTCCGGGAAAAGCGGTATCGTCAACATTCATGTCGGCGACAGTCTAGATCATTTGCAGGTAATTGAAGAAGTTGTCGAGACAACGGAAATACCAATCACCCAGTTCTACCCTACACATATAAACCGAAATCCGCATTTATTCAATGCAGGTGTGGAATATGCAAAAAAAGGGGGTTATATCGATTTTACGACAAGTACGATCCAGAAGTTCCTTGAAGAAGGCGAGGTCAAAGCAAGTACAGCAATAAAAATGGCACTGGAAAAAGGCGTTGAAATCGGGCAGATCACCATAACTTCAGATGGACAAGCCAGCCTGCCTGACTTCGATGGCAACGGTAACCTGCGTGGTTTGAACATTGGTAAATGCATGTCCTTATATGATTGTGTTGTCGATGCAATCCTCAAGGATGGAGTGACAATTGCCGATGCCCTACGAGTTGTGACGGAAAATCCGGCAAACATTTTAAAACTTTCTACAAAGGGGCAGCTTGCTGTAGGTAAGGACGCCGATATCATCATGATGAAGAAAAAAACTTTAGAAATGAATAGTGTTATCGCGATGGGGCAGATCATGGTCAAAGATGGTCAAGCAGTCGTGAAAGGAACATTTGAATGATAAATCTTTCTAATCTTGTTGGTAAGGTTTTCATCTTGGTTATGGCAGGAGCGATTTCCGGTGCTTGTAGTACCCCAATCAATACTTATAAAATAATGGTTTGGGATTATATCAATAGAACTCCTTTTTGTAGACAAACTGAGACTCATTATATAATTACGGGTCTTTTTGCATTTCATGAATGAAACCCTCAATGGATGGAAGAAATTTGCGACACTCCTGCCGAAAAACTGGCTAGCCGAGACCCCACAGACGCTTGCGTCGAGGAGGCTTGGCAGACAGTCGGCGGAAAGGGAGCGGATTTCTGAAATAAAACTGTAACACTTTTAAAGAAAAATACGACAGGGAACAGGCTTTTCTTCGAGTTTGTCTCCGGTACAAAAAAAGACCCCTTTATTATATAAGGGGTCTTTTTTTTTGCTGGAGACTTTTTGGATAGGTCTTGATTCGAATAAGCATATGAACCATTTTGTAGATAATCAATATGAAATTTTCCCATTAAAGGTTCTCATTTTCAAAATGAAGGTGTGTTATCAGAAAACATATTCTAAATAAAGGCAAAATGTGAAAAATTCATTCTATTTAACATATTATTAAAAACATGGATGTATTATCCTTTTATATAAGGAATGTAGTTTATGAAACAGCATTTAATCACAGACATAAAGACCAATAGATACATTTTGGGCTGTTATTTCATGACTGTTCAAAACCTTGGTAAGTTTGCGAAACAAATCTATCTTAAGGGGAGAAATGAAATGGAAAAGACGGGAAACCCAATAATGAAAGCGTATTCAAATGAAGTTGAACCGGAAATATTTCGCGTATTGACTCCTGATGGCGAAATCATTGAAACGATTGATGGAAAAATCGATAAATCACTTATGTTAAAGATGTATGAGAGCATGCTCCTGCTCAGAACGTTTGACCGAAAATCCGTTAATCTCCAGCGCCAAGGCAGGATTGGAACTTATGCACCTTTTGAAGGACAGGAAGCATCCCAGGTAGGAAGCGCCTTAGCGTTGTCGGCAGGGGATTGGATGTTTCCCACATACCGTGACCATGGAGCGGCAATTATTCATGGGCAGGAATTATACCGTGTTTTCCTATACTGGATGGCGCATTTTGATGGCTCAATTTGTCCTGAAGGAAAAAGGATATTGCCTCCAAGCGTTCCGATTGCCACTCAAATGGTTCATGCCGTTGGAACGGCTTGGGCAAGTAAGATTAGAGGCGAAAAGAATGTTAGCATTGCTTATTTTGGTGATGGAGCGACATCTGAAGGGGACTTTCATGAGGCACTGAATTTTGCTGGCGTTTATAAAACCCCAACAATCTTTTTCTGCCAAAATAATGGCTACGCGATCAGTGTCCCTTTTGAAAAGCAATCGGCATCCAAAACAATATCCCAGCGGGCTGCCGCTTATGACATACATGGGGTGCGAGTGGATGGAAATGATATTTTCGCAGTATGGCTGACTGTAAAGCAAGCTGTCGAAAGAGCGCTTAATGGGGAAGGACCTACATTAATCGAAGCCATTACCTTTCGTTATGGCGCTCATACTACTGCAGACAATCCGAACATATATCGCGATCAGGACGAAATTTCAACGTTCTGGAGGGAAAACCGGGATCCCATTACACGTCTTAGAAAGTATTTGAATAAAGAGGGTCACTGGAATGAAGAGCAGGAGGAATTGGCGTTAAAACAATTCAACGAACTGATTGATGCTCACCTTCAAAAAGCCGAAGGGTATCCAAAATCTGACCCGCTCGAAATGTTTAACCATGTATATGCCGAGGGGTCATGGCATTTAAAGGAACAGAAGCAGGAATTGAACCAAATCTTAAGGAAAGGCGGGAAGAAATAATGGGCAAAAATTTAACGATGCTCCAGGCTATTACGGAAGCGATGGACCAAATGCTGGGTCATGATGATCGCGTGATGATCATGGGTGAGGATATTGGAGTGAATGGCGGGGTTTTTCGATCGACGGAAGGACTTTATGAGAAGTATGGAAAAGATCGAGTCATTGATACGCCATTAGCTGAATCCGGAATCATTGGCTCTGCAATTGGTTTAGCCCTTAACGGAATGCTGCCTATTGTAGAGATACAGTTTCTCGCCTTTATTTATCCGGGATTCGAACAACTCGTTTCCCATGCTGCCCGTATGAGGTATCGTACCCGTGGGCAATTTGGGGTGCCCCTTTTAATCCGTACTCCATATGGTGCCGGAATCAGGGGCCCAGAACTTCATTCCGAAAGTGTCGAAACCTTCTTTGCCCATACCCCGGGTTTAAAGGTGGTTGCACCCAGTAATCCATATGACGCAAAAGGGCTGCTCATTTCAGCCCTCGAAGATCCAGATCCGGTGATCTTTTTGGAACCGACTAAATTGTATCGTGCTTTCAAGGAAGAAGTTCCCGACGAAATGTACCGAATACAAATCGGGAAAGCAAAAGTGGTTCAGGAGGGGAGCGATCTGACCATTTATGCATGGGGGGCCATGTTAAGGGAGGCATTGAATGCCGCGAAAAAGATTGAAGCAGAAAAAGGCTGGAAGTGTGAAGTGGTCGATCTTCGAACATTATACCCTTTAGATAGGGATACGATCGTGCAATCCATTAAAAAGACAGGTCGTGCATTAATCGTCCATGAAGCCCATAAGACGGCAGGATTAGGTGCGGAGATTATCTCCATCATTAATGATGAAGCTCTTATTTACCTGAAAGCGCCGATTAAGCGTGTAACAGGATTTGATGTACCGGTTCCGCCGTTTACAATAGAAGATCATTATTTACCGACTGTTGACCGTGTAAAACAAGGAATTGTCGAAACGTTATCATTTTAATTGTGATTAAGGGAGAAGGAGGATGACGCATGATGGAATTTAAACTTCCTGATGTAGGGGAAGGGATGCATGAAGGGGAAATTATTCAATGGCTCATTAAAGAAGGGGAGGCGGTAAAACAGGACCAACCCATTGTTGAAGTGCAAACGGATAAAGTCAATGCGGAATTGACGGCTCCTGCAGCGGGAGTGGTCAAGAAAATATTTTTTTCCGAAGGGGATATCGTGGAAGTGGGAACCACTATATTCACAATTCAGGAAGAGAACGATGTGTCAGTTCCGGATAAAGGCAAGATTGACCAAGAAATCCAAGTCGTGCAATCTGACGATGTAAAAGTAAATGCAGAACAGATTACGACTAAGCAGCATCATGAGGGAGTGCGTGCGTTGGCAACGCCATTCGTTCGTCAAATGGCGAGGGAAATGAAGGTTGATATCGAGAAGGTTAAAGGCTCCGGCCCGGCTGGGCGAATTACCGAAAGTGACCTGAAGCAGTTTAAAGAAAATAACTCGATTACAATGGAAGATGCCAAACATCATGATAACAAGAGTGTTCAAGAGATGGCCTTGATGAATGATGCCATCCAGGCAAAAGGGGTGGAAAATGAGTGGGAAGAGCGGATTCCGCTTAAAGGCATTCGAAAAAAAATCGCTGAACATATGGTAAAGTCGGTTTCGACCATTCCTCATGTAACCCATGTAGATGAATTGGAAATGGACCGATTGAAGGAATTTAAAAATCAATTAAAAGAGTACTCCGATGATAAGGATATTAAGTTGACTTTTTTGCCATTTTTCGTTAAAGCCATTGTCATCGCCTTAAAGGAGTTCAAAACATTAAACGCTTCTATTGATGAAAAGACCAATGAAATCATCCTGAAGAATTATTATCATATTGGGATTGCGACGAATACCGAAGAGGGTCTCATAGTTCCAGTCATAAAACATGCCGATCAAAAGACCATTTTCCAACTGGCTGATGAAATCAGGCAATTGGCAGCCCAAGCCCGTGAAGGGAAGTTGAGCATTGGTCAAATCACAGGCAGTACATTTACCATCAGCAATGTAGGACCGATCGGAGGGATGCACGCGACCCCGATCATTAACTATCCGGAAGCTGCCATACTAGCTTTGCATAAAATGGAACATCGAATGGTCGTTCGCGATCTGGAAGGTGTTATCCGTTTAATGATGAATATGTCTCTTTCTTTCGATCATCGTTTGATTGATGGGGTAACAGCGGTGCATTTTACCAATAGAATCAAGGAATTGCTGGAAAATCCAATTCGTTTAGTTGTGGAGATGAGATAAATGGTAGTAGGGGAAGTTGCTGTAGAGACGGATGTTATCATCATTGGAGGAGGTCCGGGAGGATATGCTGCGGCTATCCGTCTCGGCCAGTTAGGAAAATCGGTCGTGCTGGTTGAAAAGGATAAGCTGGGCGGGGTTTGTCTTAATCGGGGCTGTATACCTTCAAAGGCATTAATTCACACAGCTGATCAATACCAAAGGCTTAACGATTTAGGGAAAATGGGAATCCGGCTATCCCAGGAAAGAACCGCTATGGACTTGGGAGTTTGGCAGGATTGGAAAGCGGGCATCACATCTCAGTTGAAGCAAGGTATTGCCCATTTGTGTAAGGAAAATGGAGTGACGGTGGTTAAAGGTCAAGCAGCCTTTTTATCTGATGACCGTATTGGAGTTGAAACCGATGGCGATTTTGAAACCTACAAGTTTGAGCAGGCAATTATTGCGACGGGGTCCAGACCTTTCATTCCATCCTTCATTAATGTCGATGGAGAATATATATTGGATTCAACATCATCTTTGCAGCTGCAGGAAGTTCCATCAAGCTTGTCGATCATTGGCGGTGGATATATCGGAATCGAATTGGGTATGGCATTTGCAAAGCTGGGTACTAAAGTGACCATCATTGAAATGGCCAATCGCATCCTCCCCCAAATTGCTGAAAACCTTGTAAAGGAAGTCACCCGGAATGCCAAGAAGCTTGGGGTGAATATCAAAACATCCACGAGGGTGGAAAAGGCGAGTGTAGTAGATGGCCATGTGCACCTTCATGTATCCTCAGATGAAAAAGGGACGGAATTGGTCGTGAGTGAAAAGGCCTTGGTTACAATTGGCAGGATACCTAACACTGAAGAAATCGGCCTGAATCGGGCTGGAGTTACAGTTGGTGAAAAGGGCCATATAGAAGTGGATATGGAATGTCGTACAAATGTGCCGCACATCTTTGCCATCGGTGACACTACACCTGGTCCGGCTCTTGCGCATCGAGCGTCCAAACAGGGAGTGGTGGCAGCTGAAGTGATAGGGGGATTGCCAAGTGCCGTTGACACACCTAATGTTCCCTATGTAATCTTCTCGGATCCACAGATAGCTGGTGTTGGTTTAAACCGTGAAGAAGCTGAACAACAGGGATACAGCGTCAAAATCGGCAAATTTCCGTTCAGTGCCAATGGAAGGGCGCTTGCAACGGATGAAACAGAAGGATTTGCTGAAGTGATCGTGGATGCCGATAGCCACATATTGCTCGGAATGCATATGGTAGGTGCTGATGCGTCCAACCTTATAGGTGAAGGGGTCCTTGCCCTTGAGATGGCGGCTAGGGTCGAAGATATAGCCCTGATCATGCATCCACATCCAACTTTGACTGAGGGGTGGATGGAAGCGGCTGAGGCAGTTTTGGGACATGCGATTCACATCGTAAATAAATAGGAAAAGGTAAAGTCATGGGGATTACCAAAGTAGTCCCCGATTAGAGTGTTTGATTTAATGGAGTCAAAAACCTCTCATTGGTCTCCAAAAGGCAAGGCTATCAGCAAATTCACGCCATTTCCAAAATTTGACCCGGCGTTTGACTAGATAGGATCCTTAATAGGCCTGCGATGATTCCTCTTGTAAAACTAACAACATATTGATATCTTTTACTTTGGTGAAGTATGAAAAGATTTTTCAAGAAGGCTTTGCATCCTTCCACTCCAAAACCAAAACGGTTGATGAGATAACTTATCTATTCGCCATTCAACGATTGAAATGGGTTTGATTTTTTATACGGAAAAATTATGGAAAGAAGGAGGCAGATGTAATGGAATCAAATGGTGGGTCACTGCAAAAGAAATTATTGCCGCGGCATATTAGCATGATGGCAATGGGAGGGGCGATAGGTACTGGCATTTTTAAAGGAAGTGCCGAAACCATATCGTTAGCAGGGCCAGGAGTCATATTCACTTATATTTTTGCAGGATTATTACTGCTTATAGTCATGGGTGCTATAGCGGAAATGGCAATTGTTTATCCAAATACGAATATGAAAGGTTTCGTTCGGAAAGCATTCGGTAACCGCTTTTCATTCATAATAGGCTGGATGTATTGTTTCATGTGGCTATCTGTCTGTGTCATTGAGGTAGTGGTGGCAGGAAGCTTCTTGCAGTATTGGCTCCCAGCAATCCCGCTATGGATATTAAGTTTAGGGTGTACGGCTTTCATCATTGGGATTAACATGATGAATGTCAAAAATTATGGTGAATTCGAATTTTGGTTTGCTGGCATTAAAATTACAATGATCATCGTATTCATCATATTGGGAGCCTGTATTTTATTTGGAGTCATCCCAACCGGGGAATCTAGTTATCTACAAAACTTCACCGGGCATGGAGGGTTTTTCCCAAATGGGTGGATGTCCATCTTTTCGGCATTACTGATTGTCATGTTCTCCTATGGCGGTTCAGAGTTAATAGGGGTGACGGTAACAGAAGCAAAGGATGCGGAACGCATTTTACCGAAGGTCATTAAAAACTATATTTGGAGAGTCGTATTATTTTTCACCTTACCGATACTTGTAATCTGCGGTTTGATTCCTTGGAACGAAATTAGCGACCAGGCAAGTCCGTTTGTACAAGTTTTATCAATGTCCGGTTTTCAGGGATCTGCACATATCATGAATTTCATTTTGATTACGGCCGTCTTATCTGCCGCAAACTCAGGAATATATGGGTGTACCCGCATGCTGCATTCTTTGGCTGCAGAAGGGGAAGCTCCCAAGTCGTTCTCTTATGTATCAAAAAATGGCGTTCCTTTGTATAGTTTGATATTAAGTGCTTTTGTATTGGTCGTCGGCTCCATGGTTACTTTCGTTGCACAGGACAAGGCATTTACTTTATTAATGGCGTTTCCAGGTTTTGTTGTATCCCTTGTATGGATCAGCATCTGTTTAGCGCAGCTAAAACTTCGCAATTCGTATCCCAAAGCCCCGAGTTTTAAAGTGTGGGGATTTCCATATGTAACCTTGTTTGCTGTAATCACCTTAAGCATCATTTGTATATCGTTCGTTTTCAGTGAACAGAATCGGATCAGTATCATTGCTTGCCTGATTGTGTTGGCTGCATTAATCTCGATTTCCATTTTTAAATTTAAAAGTGGGGATGAACAGGAGACAACGATAATAGAAAAGGATATTGCTAAATAAATTACGGAAAAGATACGACATGTGCAAAGGCTCCATGTCGTATCTTTCATTAATAATCATCGATATACTGCAACTTCACTTCGAACGTTCATGTACCTGACGTTTCATTGATTATATGTTGTAAGGAGGATATGAACCTCTTGTTTTCAAGTGGGGTGCCGATGGTCACGCGGATAGTATTTTCATAGCCTAGCAAATGACCGGAACGGATGATGACACCTTGAATTAATAACTTCTCAAAAATGTCCCTGCCAGGCTGATTCAATTTAACCATCAAGAAGTTGGCATGTGAAGGGAAGAATGTTAATCCCATCTTGCTTAGTTCGTTTTCTAAATATCTTCTTCCTTCCCCATTCTTACGAACACATTTCTCAACGAATGGATGGTCGTCGAGGGAAGCGAATGCCGCAGCCTGTGCTAAACGATTGGTATTGAAGGGTTCCTTCACTTTAACTAGCTCCTGTATGATGGAAGCATCCATTAAACCGTATCCAATCCTTAATGCAGCCAGTCCATAAATCTTTGAAAAAGTGCGTAAGATGACCAGATTTGAATGCATATTTAAAAGTGGCAAGGTTTCTAAATACTCTGCATCATCGACATATTCATAGTATGCTTCATCAACGATCAGTAAAATATGTTTCGGCACCTTCTCGATAAAAGAGCGTAACGTTTCTTTTTGAACGATTGTTCCTGTCGGATTATTGGGATTACAGACAAATATCATTCTTGTATTTTCTGTTATGGCATCATACATCCCCTTCAGGTCATGTACCCCATTAATAAGAGGTATCTTTACAGGTGTGCCGCCGTCAATCAATACATTCGTTTCATATCGTGGAAATGTCACATCAGCCATGATGACTTCATCATTTTGTTGGATATAGGTTCGTGTTAACAAACGAATCACTTCATCAGATCCATTGCCTAAAATGATATGATCTTTATTGATATTCATTTTCCTTGCCAACTTTTCAGCTAATGCAGGTGCCATACCTTCAGGATAAAAGGAGGTTTGCTCCATTTCAGTAATCATGGCTTCTTTTGCTAGAGTTGAGCAGCCGAATGGATTCTCATTGGATGCCAATTTAACGATCGTTTCGAGACCAAGTTCACGTTGCACTTCTTCAATTGGCTTGCCGGAAACATATGGGCTAATGCTTTCGATGTTTTGTCGAACCGGGATTTTCGTAAAGGTCAATGCAGGTTCCTCCCTTTGGTAAATTCTGAATTTTCTTTTTCTATTGGATTATTTTAATGATAGAATATTAACTGATAAAATTACATACAAAAAAGAATATATTTTTCACTATCCATACAACATTTTAAAGAAATAAAAGCTTATATTCCTTCATTATGAAAGGTGGTTTCTTCATGGATGAAATAGATGTCAATTTACTGGAACTTTTACAAAAGGATGGACGCATTACGATTAGTGAACTCTCGAAGAAATTGGCTCTCAGTCGACCTAGCATCTCTGAACGTATGTATCGCCTGCAAGAAAAGGGGATCATTGAGGGGTTCAGCGCAAGGATTTCACCCCTGGCAATAGGAAGGGGGGTACTAGTGTACATTCAGGTGAGTGAACTTAAGGTTCCAGTTTCCGATTTTGAGGAATTGGTGAAAAATGATTTAGACATTATCGAGTGCCACCGTGTAACAGGAACTGTTGGATATTTCTTGAAAGCCGCTTTGTCTGATATGGACAGCATGAGATTACTGATAGATCGATTAATACCATATGGACATCTGAATACATCCGTCGTTTTGACATCCCCGGTACCTTCACGCTCCATCCTTCCTAGGATCAATGAAATGGAGGATCATGGTGCGAAATCCTAGGTGGAATTTCAATCGATCCTTGTAAATGGGTTTGCATGGAAACCAATGAAGGTTTAAAGAAAGGAACGAGGCACGGTGCCTGTTCCTTTTTTTGCTATTATAAATCCATCAAAGCCCCGAAATATTGCTGGGCCGTTGTAAAACAAATGAATGCCAATAGTTCAGAAATCTCTTCATCACTGAATGTCTCCTTCAATACTTGGAAAAACTTTTCCTCCGTTTTTTCACGTTGTAGGAGGAATACTTCCGCAAAGGCGATTGCATAGCTTTCTTTCATATCTTCCGGCTTTAGTGGAATCCCTTTTGCCTGACAATATGAGCAGCCATTACCATATGCCAGAACTCTTCTGACGTTTTCCTTTAACTTCTTTGAAAGTTTCCCATCTGCAGATATGCAATCTGAGAGGTCCGACCATTTATGCGAAATCTCTTCAGAATGAAATAATCTTTGAAATGGACTGGATCCCTGCGATGATTTTTTTATTCTTGTCATGAACATCTCTCCTTTGAGATAATACTAATATAAAAATCCAGGAGTTTTAATTCCATTTGTAAAGCAATATGGATTAATAATGAATAAGTGTAAAGAAAAGAAGGAGAATATTTGTGGAATGAAAATTGATGAAAAAGACCAGAACATCCTTGCTGAATTAACGTTGAATAGCCGGATTTCCATGAGGGAATTGGCAAGGAAAGTAAACCTCTCCGCTCCCACCGTTGCCGAACGGGTACGGCAAATGGAGTCGTTCGGGATCATTAAAGGGTATGTTGCCGAGATTGATCATAAAAAGATCGGTTTTCCAATTGAGTGTATCGTGGAAGCAACGATAAAAAATGGGGAATATGAGAAATTCAAAAAGTATATCTCCAAGGTGCCGAATGTTGACTTTTGTTATCGAATTGCCGGGCGGGCTTGTTTTATGCTGAAAATCCATAGTGAGAGCCTTGAAGAAGTGGAGGAATTCATCAATCGGACCATTCCGTTTGCGGCAACGGTTTCCCATGTGATTCTTTCAAAGGTGGAGCGGGAGCTGGAATGAGTATTTTTTTCTAACATGATGTGTGCAGCGCCTGGATAATTCCAGGCGTTTTTTGGCGATCAATGTTTTCGGCGATTCAATAAGAATAAGCTATTGGAATAAGGGGTACATGTAATAATGGATTCAAATCTGAAAAGGTGGGGTGAGATATCATGGAGGGAACGGACGACTTTAAACCTGAACTAGCCAGGGAAGCAGTTAATGTGATTGAAAATGTAGCTGGAACACATCCTGGTTATCGGCGTGCGCATGCAAGGGGATATGTTTATGAAGGGGTTTTTACCCCAAACGGAAAAGCGTCCCCATTAACGGTGGCTCCGCATCTTCAGGATGAAGCTGTGCCGGTGGTCATTCGGTTTTCAAATAGCTCGCCGGTTCCAAGCCATCCCGATGCGATTTCCCCTGTAAAGGGCATGGCCGTCAAGTTTCAATTGCCGAATGGAGAAGAATCAGATCTTATTACTGTGACCATTCCGTTATTCTTTGCGAAAACACCGGAAGCGTTTGTTGATATGGCTGACTTTTTCAAGTCTGCCAAAGAAGGTTTCCCCAATCTGAAAGAGCTTGCAAAAATCCTTTGGAAATACCCTGAAAGCAAGGCAAGCCTGCAAATGCTTAAAGAAATGCGTTCTCCAGCCAGTTTCTCAACGTGTCAATATTACTCCATTCATGCATTTTATTTCATTAACTCGGAAGGAAGGCGGCAGGCAATCAAGTACGAGTGGATACCTGATGCCGGCCTTAGTATGCTAGAAAAAAAGGAGGTGGCCAAGCATTCGCCGGAGTATCTGGATGAAGAAATGGAAGATAGGCTCAAGCATGGTCCGGTGGGCTTTAAATTGAACATCCAAATAGGAGGGGAAAATGACCCGACTGATGATCCAACCGCAGCTTGGTCGGAAGATAAACAGGTAATCACGATAGGGCATTTAATGATTTCCAGAAAAACGCCATTGTTTAAAGATACTTTAATGTTTGATCCAACCAATATTCCTGAAGGAATCGAATGCTCGGAAGACCGAATTTTGCATTTTCGCCATAGTGCGTATGCCGTCTCTTATGAACGTCGGATAAATAACGAATGAATGACAGCAAGAAAAAAGGGAATTCCCTTACTATAAGGGTTCCCTTCAGACTATTGGCAAACTTGCTTTAAGAAAGGCTGTTTTCGCATACTTTGTTGCTATTTACCAAGTAAAGCGGTGTGGTTGATTTCCCCTCCAGATGCTCGCTTTCCGCGGGGCGGGCGGTGAGCCTCCTCGGCGTAAAAGCCTGTGGGGTCTCACCTATCCCGCTGCTCCCGCAGGAGTCTCGCCTTGCGCTCCAATCAACCTTAAATCGTTTAGTTTTTAAAAACAACAATCTTTACGAAAGGAGCCTTAAGAAATCAGCTTCTTTTCCTCGGGTTGAGCCAAGCCTCAACAGGTGTATCGTTACATCTTCTTCAATTAAACGAGGGTTTCATTTATATAACAGTAAAAACATGGGTGATACCCTAGTCATGTTTTAAAATCATGGTTCGGGAATCAATCCGAACCCATTTTTCGTAAGTTTACATTTTTCCGGATCTGAAAATGGTGTAGAGCATAAGTAAGAACATTAGGGTTGCAACGACAAATCCAATCTCGATAACCGGTATCTTCCATAGGATCAAGGTTTCCCCGCCTATTGCAGAGCCGATAATGAGACCGACCATGATTATACTGAATGCTAGCAGGATAATGCTGAAAGACAGCCGGTTCGAGATTTGATCAAGCTTATGTAAAAACACTTGGAGTTCGGGAATGTTGATATCAAGCCGTAATTTTCCTTTTTTAATGATACCTGTCACTTCCCTGATATCCTTTGGCAATTTGGCAATGGCTTCAGCAGACTCGATGAATTGATTCCAGGCGTTCTTCGCAATGTTCTTGGGGTTGTAGCGTTCCTTAAAAAGCCTTTCTCCAAAAGGTTCAGCTGCCTTCATAATGCTGAAATTCGGATCTAATCCTTCGACAATGGCCTCCATGGTAAGCAAAGCCTTGCCGAGCATCGTGAATTCGGGAGGGATTTGGACTTGATGCCGATTGGCAACCGTGAACAGGTCATTGACAGCTCCGCCTAGGCTGATTTGGCTCAATGGGATATCATAATATTTATTTCGAAGTTCATCGATATCCCCTCTTAATGGGGCCATGTCGATTTCGTCCGTCAGGAGGCCCATCTCTGAAAGCGTCTTGATCAATCCATTGGTGCTGCCGCGTTTCAAATTGATGACAAGCGAGGCGAACTGAAACTTCGTCTCTTCCTCCAACCGTCCCACCATTCCGAAATCCATAAGTGCGACGACATTCCCTGGCAAAATGATGATATTGCCAGGGTGGGGATCGCCGTGGTAGAAGCCATCGATCAATATTTGCTGAAGCATGGAATTCGCTAATCTTTCCGCGATTTTCCGGCGATCATAACCTTCATCATCAAGCTGTTTATAATGATTGATCTTAATTCCTTGAATGAAATCCATCGTCAGGACCCTTTTTGTGGAAAATTCCCAATGGATCCTTGGTACCTTAAACCCTTGATCATCGATGAATTGCTTGGCTATTCTTTCCCCGTTTCGACCCTCGGAGTTATAATCGAGTTCTGCACGGAGTGATTTAGCGAATTCATCAATCATTTTTCTGATTTGGTAGCGTCTTGCCCAAGATATGCGTGCTTCCATTAGTCTTGCCAAATCATCGAGAATTTCCAAATCCGTTTCCACAATCGGCAGGATATCGGGCCGCTGCACTTTGATTGCTACGACTTCCTGTGATGGAAGCCGTGCCGTGTGGACCTGACCGATCGAAGCGGTTGCCAGTGGGGTTTCATGAAATTCAAGAAAAAGGTTTTCCAAAGAATCACCCAATTCGGCTTCGACAATTTTGCGAACCCTCTCAAATGGAAAGGGGGTGACTTGGTCCTGTAGCTTTTCAAGTTCGCGGACGATTTCTTCAGGAACGAAATCACGCCTCGTACTTGCAATCTGACCAAGTTTTATGAATGTAGGTCCCAAGCTTTGTAATATCGTATGCAGCCTCTCCCCAATGGAGCGGAGGTTCAGGTTTTCATCAGGTTGGAGTTTCGATGCAGCTTTGCTCTCGGATAATCCCAGACGATAGATGAAGTAACCAAAACCATTTTTCAAGAAGGCATTAATGATTTCTTGGTAACGATGTGCGTGTTTCAGTCGCTTGCGAAACATTCAAGTACCTCCTGATCAGGATTGTATGTTTTGGTTCTGTTTTTCCAAAATCGCGATACGGCGCTCCAATTCCTGAACTTCTTCTTTAGTTGCCAAGTTTAGGCCATTGAGCGCTTGGTTGACTTTGGCCTTGACGGAATCATCCAGCTGCTTTTGGGCTTGTTCCCCTTTTTCGACCCATTGCTTAATAAGAACCTTGGAGTCTTCTTTTGAGATATCGCCTTTTTTCACAAGAGAGTCCACTGCTTTTTCAATTTGCTCTTTTGTAGCAGCGGCAGCACCTAATCCTAAAGAAAACACATTTTTTAATAAGTCCATTTTTACATTCCTCCAATTAAAATTTTCACTCTGTAAGAAAGATAATGGCGGATGCCTTTCACTGTGGTTCATTCTTGTTGTTACTATCTATCATACATCACTTTAAGGCCGCTACAAAAATATAAGGGTTCTGCAGATTTTTGATGATAAGGAAAAGGATTAATTGATCAGGCGCGGAAATGTTTGAAATGAAGCGAATTGGATAATATGATAGTGACAAATCTGTGAGAGTGGGGATGGAATAATGGGATTCACAAATAAGACGGTGATTGTAACAGGCGCTTCGAATGGTATAGGGAGAGGCGTGGCAAAGGGATATGCAGAAAGCGGCGCTGCTGTCGTTCTCGCAGATTTGGACGAGCGGGAAGGTGTTCTGTATGTGGAAGAGCTCAAAAGTAACGGTCATGAAGCTATGTTCGTTAAAACGGATGTACGCAAGGAGGATGACATCCAACATTTGATGGATGTAACTTTAAAAACATATAAGACCATTGATATATTAATCAATAATGCAGGAAAGGCATTATTCAAATCGCTTTATGATCTGACGATTGAGGATTGGGACGATATGATGAATACGAATTTGCGCAGTGTTTTCCTTTGTTCCCGGGCAGCGGCAGAATCGATGCGGAAAAATGAACAGGGAGGTGCAATCATCAATATAGCATCAACCAGAGCGATAATGTCTGAGCCGGAATCGGAATCCTATGCAGCGACAAAAGGAGGGATCAAAGCACTGACACATGCACTTGCCGCTTCTTTAGGCAAAGAGAAAATTACGGTCAATTCGATTTCTCCGGGCTGGATTGAAACGGGAGATTATGACTCGCTGAGGGATAAGGATCATCAGCAGCATTTTTCCAATCGGGTTGGTATGCCGGAAGACATTGCAAGGGCCTGTCTTTATTTGACGGCAACGGAAAATGATTTCGTTACGGGTGCGGATCTTATCGTCGATGGAGGCATGACAAGAAAAATGATGTACGAGGAGTAACTCATTTTTTCCGATAGAGATATTGCAGTTCAGTTCCGAGCTCACGGTTGAGCAGCTGTTCCATTTCTTCAAGCTCCTTTATGCCGATAGGGGCATCGGCAGCTGTCCAGTGAACGGTATAAACAAAATAGTAATCTCTTATTTTTCGGAAAATAACAGGCGAATTCGGGAATTTATCAAAAATTGCCCTGATATTATAGCGTCTCATGTAGGACCACTTAACAAGCTGCATGTAGCTACCCATCCTTTTCAAAAGAGATCAATGACTGCCAGGGTGGCAGCCATTGGTCGGTTCTTATTTATCATTGAATAAATTGAATAAGCCTCTAGCTACGCTGCCTTCTTCGGATGATCCTCCATTTTGCGGAGCTGCAGCAAATACACGGCTGGCAAGCCGGCTGAATGGCAATGATTGCACCCACACGGTTCCGGGCCCTTTTAATGTTGCAAAGAATAAACCTTCGCCTCCGAATAAAGCGGTTTTCACGCCTTTTACAGTTTCAATATTATAATCTACCCCGCTAGTCATTGCCACTAAACATCCTGTATCGACGCGTAAAATCTCTCCTGTTGACAATTCCTTTTTATGGATCGTGCCGCCGGCATGAACGAAGGTCATCCCATCTCCTTCAAGTTTTTGCATGATGAAGCCTTCACCGCCAAAGAAGCCTGCCCCTATTTTTCTCTGAAACTCAATTCCGACCGAAACGCCTTTTGCTGCCGCCAGGAAAGCGTCTTTTTGACATATGATTTTCCCGCCTAGCTCGCTTAAATCCATCGGGATGATTTTACCTGGATAAGGCGAGGCGAATGAAACGTGTTTTTTATCTCGTCCTTCATTCGTAAAAGCCGTCATGAAAAGACTCTCACCAGTAAGGAGCCGTTTCCCGGCACCGAATAGCTTACCCATCATTCCGCTGTCACCATTCGAAGACCCATCGCCAAAGATGGTTTCCATCTTGATTCGATCTTCCATCATCATTAAACTTCCAGCTTCGGCAATCACCGTTTCCTGAGGGTCCAATTCCACTTCAACAAACTGCATGTCATCACCATATATTTTAAAATCTATTTCATGGTTATTCATTTTCCATTCCTCCTATCCGCTTTATTTTCATTGTAAAAGATAAACTCTTAACCTGCCAATATTTTTCAGTTTCCCGCCGTGATTTATATATTTTTTGTTTTCAAGGGTATATCTAGTAAAATGAAGAAAGAAAAAACAGCATGACACTTAAGTTGAAATGCAACGTAATCTTAAGTGTGGGGGGAGACAACCATGGAGACTTACATATTATCATTGGACCAGGGAACGACAAGTTCGCGGGCCATTTTATTTAATAAAAGCGGGGAAGTCTTGCATATTGCGCAAAAGGAATTCACACAATATTTCCCGAATCCTGGATGGGTGGAGCATAACGCCAATGAAATTTGGGGTTCCATCCTATCGGTAATCGCTTCCTGTCTATCGGAAATGAATGTAAAACCGGAACAAATCGCTGGAATTGGCATAACGAATCAACGGGAGACGACCGTGGTATGGGATAAGGAAACAGGTCAGCCGATCCATCATGCCATTGTCTGGCAATCCCGGCAGACAAGTGAAATTTGCACTCAATTGAAGGATGAGGGTCTCGATGACTTATTTTTGCAGAAAACCGGTTTGTTGATTGATGCTTATTTTTCCGGTACGAAGGTGAAATGGATTCTCGACCATGTAGATGGGGCACGGGAAAAGGCAGAAAACGGAGACTTATTGTTTGGTACGATCGATACGTGGCTGATATGGAAACTTTCGGGTGGTAAGGCACATATAACCGATTATTCGAATGCTTCAAGGACGCTGATGTATAACATTCATGACCTGAAGTGGGATGAAGAGCTGTTGGAAATCCTGCAAGTGCCGCAATCGATGCTCCCGGATGTTCGCTCTTCATCAGAGATATACGGTAAAACAGCGCCACACCATTTCTTTGGACACGAAATCCCGATTGCCGGAGCAGCTGGAGATCAACAGGCAGCTTTGTTCGGCCAAGAATGCTTCGAAAAAGGAATGGCCAAGAATACGTATGGAACCGGATGCTTTATGTTGATGAATACAGGAGAAAAGGCAGTGAAATCAGAGCATGGCCTGTTGACCACGATTGCATGGGGGCTGAATGGAAAAGTCGAATATGCCTTGGAAGGCAGTATTTTTGTCGCAGGTTCGGCCATACAATGGTTAAGGGATGGGCTGAAACTCTTGCATGATCCGAAAGACAGTGAAAAATATGCTTTGCGGGTCACTTCAGCGGATGGAGTTTATGTAGTTCCCGCATTTGTTGGATTAGGCACCCCTTACTGGGATAGTGATGTCAGGGGAGCTGTATTCGGACTGACAAGGGGGACATCGAAGGAGCATTTCGTCCGGGCAACATTGGAAGCATTGGCCTATCAGACAAAAGATGTCCTTAGCGCCATGGAAGTCGATTCAGGGATTAAACTAAAGTCATTGAGGGTCGATGGAGGGGTTGTCAAAAACAACTTCTTGATGGAATTTCAAAGCGGTCTCCTGAATGTCCCTGTCGAAAGACCGGTTATTAGTGAAACGACAGCGTTAGGAGCGGCATATTTGGCTGGACTCGCTGTCGGGTATTGGGAAGATCAGGAAGAGATTTCAAAGCTATGGGCAGTCGATAAAAAATTCGAACCAGGGATGGAAGAACAGGAAAGAAAAGATTTATATAATGGCTGGAAAAAGGCAGTTCAGGCGGCAACGGTTTTTAAATAGAGTAAGTAAGGGTATTATTAGAGGAGAGAGATGAATACAGAACGTACAAACATAAAAAAGGGGTGGTAATATGTTAGTCAAGGATTTCATGATAAGGGAAGTCTATGTAGCCCGTCCTGATTTTACATTAAAGGAAATTCTGCGAATCTTAATCGAAAATAAAGTGGGCGGGGTACCGGTCGTGGATGAACATGATAAGCTATTGGGAATGGTGACGGACGGGGATATCCTTCGTTATTTGACACCTGCTGAGGAAGCCATCATGGGTTATTTCACCTATATTACGGTTCTTCCCGGTGAGGAATTGGATGAAAAGGTTACATCCAAAATGAATGATAAAGTTGCACGAATCATTAAAAATAAAAGGATTACAAAGCTATCCCCCGAAGATCCGTTAGATGAATTGATAAAGGTCCTTTCCAAGCATCATTTCAAGAAAATCCCTGTCGTGGACAAAAATGATAAAGTCGTCGGCATCATCAGCAGGGGAGATGCACTAAGGGCCCTATATAAGGAATTCGTTCAAAATCTTGAATAAGGGATTTAAAAAAAGGCCCGCTCGTAATCGAGCGGGCCTTTTTTTTGTAATTATCATTGAGTGCTTTCTACATCCTTGTCTGAATCGGACTTACCTTCTAATCTATCTTCCTTCAATTTAAAGTAGGCGTCCATTACGTCCCGCCCGATCCGTTTGTTAATATCATCAGAGGGCTTGCCTTGATACACCCATGGCACGACGACGGAGAATGCCACTTCCGGATTATTGTGAGGTGCATAACCTACAAGTGTTAGATTAATGGTATCCACTGGTTTACTATATTGATTTCTCCGCGGTCCGTCGTAAAAGGCCTCGGCAGTCCCCGTTTTTGCTGCCGCATGGTAGGATTTCCCGCCAAAATATTTATATGCCGTCCCGCCTGGCTCCTGGGCAACCTGCCTGAATCCTTCCTGGACACGCTGCATCCAAACGTCTTTCCCGCCCAAATCGTTTAACACTTTGGGACTCATTGTTTTAAAGACGCTGCCCAATTCATTGTGTTCGTTGGATGGATTCCTGATTTCCCTGACCATATGTGGCTCAAGCCTTTTTCCGCCATTTGCAATCGTCGAAACATACTGTGCCAATTGCATTGGTGTATATGTATCATACTGCCCAATCGATAAATCCAGCAGCAATCCATCTGTAGACATGTCGACGCCTTTAAATCCGACTGATTCATTAGGCAAGTCGATGCCGGTACGGACACCCAAGCCGAATTGGGCATAATGATTCCGCATGATTGAATAAGCTTCCCGGTTGATTCCTAACGGCCGGTTAGGGATATAATGACCGCCGGCAATTTTGATTGCCGTCATGAACATATAGACATTCGACGATTTCTTTAACGCGGAGACATCGGTTACATAACCTAAATCACTATAAGATCCTTTCTTAGGAGCCCCTGCTAAAAGGAGTTTTCTGTCAAAAAAAGCTGACCCCGGTGAGATGGCTCCTGTCTGAAAGCCGGTATAGACCGTAGCTCCTTTTACAGATGACCCCATCGTATAGGAGGTCGTAATGTTTCCAAGGGCGAAATCGTTCATTTCGGTCAATCCGGTTTTACTGTTGCGGCCGTATTGCCTGCCGGCCATCGTAAGCACCTCGCCTGTATTCGGGTCCATTAAAACGACGAAGGCCCGATCCAATAAGTAGGTATTTCCCCTAGCCTTGGTTTTGCGCAATTCGCTCTCGATGATCTTTTCAACCTGTTGCTGCAGCTCCATATCAATTGTCAGGACCAAGTCTTTTCCGCTTTGCCCTTCAGTCAGGGTATTCGTATTGATGACTTCCCCTTTGCTCAGCACATTTTCAATCCGCGTCTTTTGACCGCGCAGGACATCTTCATATTGTTTTTCGATATAACTTTTTCCGACCCGGTCATTCCTGGTATAGTCTCGTGCAAGATAATAGTCGATATTTTCACTGGGAATGCCTTCTTCGGAAGAAGAGACCTTGCCAAGAACCGAGCGGAGGGTCTCGTCATACTTATAGGTCCTTTCCCAATCCGTCGTTACATCCACGCCTGGCATTTCATCCAAATGTTCGCTGACCCTGGCGAATTCCTTAGTGGTGACATCTTTATTCTTCACGATTGACGGTGCGAGGGCATAGCCGCTATTGAATTCCCGGAAGATGGCGATCACTTCCAATTCATCCTTGGTGAATTCCTTGATATCCTCTTCGGTCACCCGTTCCATTTGAAGTTTGTATAAATCTTTTTGCTCCAATTTCTTTTCGATTACTTTCTTCTTCTCGGCCTTGGTGATCAAGGCATCTGCTTCTTTCGGATGTTTTAAAATCCAAAAATCCTTTTTATCCGGCAGGGTCACCTTTTTGGTATCTTTTTCTATCAAGGTAGCAAGAACCTCTGCTGTCTTCACCATATCGGCCGTTTTCGTATTCGGGTATTTCGTATAGGTGATGGCATTGCGCGGCTCATTATCAACGACCGGATTCAAGTTGCGGTCATACATCTTGCCACGGGGAACGGGGGTATTGGCCACATCGTTTTCCGTTCGGTCCACTTCCCGGAGGTAATCATCCCCATACACGATTTGGACGATGCCAAGCCGGATTATTAAGCTTGAAAATAAAATGAATATTAAAAAAAACATGAAGTTCAGCCGGAAAGGAATTGGGGTTTTTTTCTTTTTTTCTTTGGCCATCAGTAACATTCCTTTCTAGTAAAAGTAAAAAATAAGAAAATTCCTATCTCCAATGATATATAAAATTAACTTATTTTTCTATGCTTTATCCGTAAATTTATCTATATTTCCAAAAGAATGTTTTGAAGTTATATAATTCCTAGTAATCTTATAATTAGGAAAATTGCTATAAAGGCCAATGAGTCCGAAGTTGTTTTAATAGATAAAGAGAGGGCGAAGCGGCAAAGCGACCATCATGGAGGAAAGATGTACATATGAGGCGCTTCTGTGAAAAAGAGGAGCTCACAAAGTGAATGAACAATGAATGACTTTAATCTTTGGAATCCATTCACTATGACTTAAGTACCATGAGTAAGCATTAATTTGCTTCATATTTCCTAACGGGAGCTTGAGTCGTGACGCTGATAATCTCTTTGAAATATCCGCATAGCTCAAGCCATTTTTCAGGGTAAATATAGTTGAATCGTTCGATCGTTTCTAGGGAGTGAAGCACCAGGCAATCGATTTGACCCGTTTTTTTACTTTGTAAATTGAATAGAAGTTCATGCGGGATGGTGTAATAAGGGTGAATTTGATACGGATTGAGTATGACCGGGGAAATATTCTTCCCTTCCATATACTTGTCCGTCACGATCTTTTGGATTGCAAAGCTTTCATCTGTATGTAATTCCCCGATTTTGTAATGTGGATTCAATAGTACAATACCTCTCATTTACTTCACCCATTCTTTTTGCTAACCATTCTTGCCAAATGGGGGATGGGATATTCAAAGTAAGAGGCTTAATGCTACAAAATGGCTTTCATTCCGTTAAGTGTTTTGAGATGATTGACATTTTCGCTTTTGACTCATCAAAAGGCTGGTAGAGCTCTTTGTGTAAAAGGGATTTTAGCGTGTCATATCTTTTGGCATCGATGATGGGGTTTGTTTTGGCAGGGTGTTTACCCAACAGCTTCTGCAAATATTGGGAGAGCATACAATCACCACGAATGTTTTTCGACCATTATATGCAGAGCCGTCAAGAAAGGGGCGTTGCATTTGCAACGCCCCCAAGGTGATGTCATCTTTTCTTCTTCTTTTCCAGGTACAATAAAATATAATAGACTATCCAGAAAAGAAACACAGGAATGAAGGATAAAAATCTATATTGGACCGGTACGGCAAATAAGATGAAAATGGCTGATAATAAAAAGGGAACCGCCAGGAGTATATATTTTCTCCATTGCATATGCTGAACCTCCTTAGGTTACGTCATTCTTATAAGAATAAAGGATTATCCAGCAATAATCTAGAAAAGTCGCAATTGACAAAAATATGCAAACGTAGTAATCTTTAAACACAAGTTAAAAATTTCCATTAATTAATGAAAAAGGAGGCGAACGTCATGACTAAATCAGTTAAGCACAATGATGTCATAATCGAATATCATACGTCCGCCTGCCCTGGGACCTTGTCTTTCTAGACAAGGGATCCGACATGTTCATTGATCATTTTAAAGCGCAGGTTGTGGAATTTTCGCGGCCTGCGCTTTTATATGTGTTATAACGCATCTAAATAAGCTTCCGCTAATTGGCGGGGGCTTTTTTACATTTGGAATACAGGTGCATTAGCATCCTTTCCATATAAAAGAAAGATAGGAGGAATTTTAAAATGAGACGAAAGACATTGGAAGTTTTATTGCAGCCGGGAGATCAAGAAAGCGGTTAGCGAGTGAAAGGTTTGACCAAAAGGGAGGGGAATTCATGTTTGCGATTTTTAAAAAGCTGTCCTGGTTCTTTAAAGAACAGTGGCAGCGTTACACCTTGGCGATTTTATTTCTATGTATAGTGAATATCTTGGAGGTTATCCCGCCAAAACTTGTCGGGAATGCCATCGATGATATGAACAATGGCAGCATGACACAGGAAGGGGTCATGAAATACGTTATTTATTTGCTCATGGTACTGATCGGCAGTTACCTATTTGGTTACTTATGGAGTTTTCTGTTATTCGGCGGCGGAAACTTGGTCGAACGAAAGCTAAGGTCCGGATTTATGGGCCATTTGCTGAAAATGACGCCGAGTTTTTATGAAAAAAACCGTACAGGGGATTTAATGGCAAGGGCAACCAATGATTTAAAGGCAATATCCCTCACAGCTGGTTTCGGGATATTGACGCTCGTTGACGCGGTGCTGTTCACCATTACAGTAGTGGTCATGATGGGAGCCACGATCAGCTGGCAGTTGACGATTGCGGCGGTGCTGCCGCTTCCGATCATGGCAGTGATGATGCAAATTTACGTGAAGAAAATTTACAAACGATTTACGGATGCACAAGCAGCCTTTGGTACTTTAAATGACAAGGTCCTGGAATCCATTTCAGGTGTCCGTGTTATCCGGGCCTATGTCCAGGAACGGGAAGATGAAAAGCGATTTGATGAAATGACAGAGGATGTATATCGAAAAAATCTAGCCGTGGCAAGAATCGACGCCCTCTTTGATCCGACAATCAGCATTATCATCGGCATCAGTTATTTAATCGGGTTGGGCTACGGGGCTTATCTTGTGTTTCAGCAGGCCATAACACTTGGCGGACTTGTTTCGTTCAATGTGTATCTAGGCATGTTAATCTGGCCGATGATAGCGGTGGGTGAACTGATCAATGTCATGCAAAGGGGAAATGCTTCGCTAGATCGTGTTCAGGATACCCTTTCATATGAAGCGGATGTGAAAGATTCATTGGGTCTGAAGAGTATTCAAAAACCTGGAAATATCCAATTCAATTCAGTGCATTTTACATACCCTTCCTCAACGGTTGTGAATCTATCCAATATTTCCGTTCAGCTTGAGCGTGGTCAAACATTGGGGATAGTGGGGAAAACGGGAAGTGGAAAAACGACATTCGTGAAGCAATTGCTGCGGGAATATCCATTAGGAACAGGTGAAATCGCTTTTGCAGGCATGCCGTTGGAGCAACTGAACCTTGAAGATATTCGTAAGTGGATCGGGTACGTTCCACAGGACCATTTTTTATTCTCGAAATCTGTTAGGGAAAACATCTTGTTCGGTAAAATGGATGCAACGGAAGAGGAACTGGATAATGCTATCCGGCTTGCGGATTTTGAGAAGGACTTAATGATGCTGCCCAACCGTCTTGAGACACTCGTCGGTGAGAAGGGTGTCGCCCTATCTGGAGGGCAAAAGCAGAGGATCTCGATTGCCAGGGCACTGATCAAAAATCCGGAAATCCTTATATTGGATGATTCCTTATCCGCTGTTGATGCAAAAACGGAAACGACAATCATCGAAAATATCCAAAATGAACGTGCAGGGAAAACGACGATCATCACAACTCATCGCTTATCAGCCGTTCAGCATGCGGACAGAATTATCGTGTTGGACAGCGGAGAGATCATCGAAGAGGGGACTCATGCGGATTTACTGCAGAAGGATGGCTGGTATAGAGAACAATATGAACGACAGCAGGTTGACGAAGGAACGGAGGTGAAGTCATGAAGGTCGTAAAGAGACTTTTTAATTATGCTGCCCTTTATAAAAAATTGATCATTGGCGCCCTGATCATGCTGGCACTTTCGGTAGCCGCAGATTTAACGGGTCCTTTCGTTGCAAAGAGAATCATCGATTCACATATACTTGGCATTGAATCTACCTGGTATGAAGCGGGTAAAGGAAAAGACGCTGTCAAGTATGATGGAAATTGGTATAAACGGGCCGATTACTTTGCAAAAGGTGAGAAGAAAGGCAGGGAAGTCCATATTCTGCAGGTGGGCAATCAATTTGTCTTCGTAAATGAAGCTGTCCCTACCGAGGGGCGCAGAACCTTGGAGAACCAATCGTTGACCATCAAGAAAGATGGGAAAGTGCAACATGCGCAAGCTGTGAAATTGACTAGTCAGGAAGTGCTGCGGTTTTACCAACCGGAAATCCCGCGGATCATTAAGCTTGTGGCTTTTTATTTTAGTCTTGTCATCCTTTCCTCCATTTTTCAATATGGGCAGAGTTTTTATTTACAGAAAGCGGCGAACCGAATCATACAGAAGATGCGAAATGATATTTTCACTCATATTTCCCGTCTGCCGATACGTTATTTCGATAATATGCCAGCGGGTAAAGTTGTAGCCAGGGTCACAAATGATACGGAAGCGATTCGGGAATTATATGTAACCGTGCTCGCCAACTTCTTCTCGAGTACGATTAATATCTTCGGGGTTCTGATTGCTTTGTATATTCTGGATCCACGAGTCGGTACCATTGGACTTTTACTTATTCCGATCATCGTTATCTGGACGGTGGTATACCGCAAATTCGCCTCGAAATATAATCACATCATTCGGGAACGGGTCAGCGATATTAATGGGATGATCAATGAATCCATTTCTGGAATGAGCATCATCCAGGCATTTGGACGTGAAAAGGAGACAAAGCAATCTTTTGAAAATCTGAACCGGGAGCATTATTCCTATCAAAATAAAATGCTCCATTTGAATTCGTTGACGGGTGGAAACTTGATCGGGGTCATTAAGGTTTTGGCGCTAATGGCATTTGTCTGGTATTTCGGCGGGATTTCCCTTACAGCGAGTTCAGCCATTTCTTTAGGGATGATGTATGCAATTGTTGATTTGATCAGCCGCCTGCTTCATCCGCTTCACGGAATCGTCAATCAGTTCGCTAACCTTGAACAGGCACTTGTTGCAGGGGAGCGGGCATTCAGTTTATTGGATGAGCAGGGATTGGCAGTCAGTGATGAAAACATGTCCAGATACAAAGGAAATGTGCAATTCGAAAATGTTTCTTTTGGTTATAAAGATAATGAATATGTGTTATGGGACATTTCCTTCTCCGCTAAACAAGGGGAAACGGTCGCTTTAGTTGGCCATACTGGGTCAGGAAAAAGTTCCATAATGAATTTATTGTTCCGTTTTTATGACAGTAGTGAAGGTCAAATCAAAATCGATGGCACGAATATATTGGATATCCCCCATCAGACACTTAGGGAGCATATGGGAATCGTCCTTCAGGATCCCTATTTATTTACTGGCACCATCGCTTCCAATATCAGTCTGAATCATAAAGGCATCACAAGGGAAATGGTTGAAAAATCATTAAGAGATGTAGGGGGGGACAAAGTGCTGAAGCATCTTCCTTTAGGGTTGGATGAACCTGTGATCGAAAAAGGGGGAACATTGTCTTCCGGACAGCGGCAGCTAATCTCTTTTGCACGTGCTCTTGCATTCAATCCGGCGATATTGATTTTGGATGAAGCGACAGCAAGCATCGATACTGAAACAGAGGCAATTATCCAGGAGGGAATGGAAGTGCTGAAAAAAGGGAGAACGACCTTCATCATTGCCCATAGACTTTCCACGATAAAAAATGCCGACCAAATTCTTGTACTGGATAAAGGGCGGATTGCTGAGCAAGGTACACATGAAGAATTAATGGAGTTAAAAGGGAAGTATTATAAAATGTATGAACTGCAGGCTGGTCCGCATAAAGGCATGGCTGGCTGAACACAGAATAAGGATGGATAATCAAGACCAAACTATAATGAGGGTGTCGTAATCGGCACCCTCAAGCAAAAATGTTGATAATAGTAATCATTACGTTTAAGATATACCTATACAGACGATGAGGTGATTATAGTGAAACAAGAAATTCATCCAGATTATCGACAAGTGGTATTCATGGATACCAACAGTGGGTATAAATTTTTGACGGGCTCCACGAAAACGTCAAATGAAACGATCGAGTGGGAAGACGGCCAAACGTATCCATTATTAAAAGTGGAAATCAGTTCAGATACGCACCCTTTTTATACCGGAAAGCAGAAGTTTGCTGAAAAAGGCGGACGGGTGGATCGCTTCCTGGATAAATATAATATGAAGAAATGAGAGTCAGGCCATCGGGAAATCGATGGTCTTTTTTTATGACTGGGTTTGAAAAAGAGTTAATAATGATGCTAAGGAAAAGGGTGCCCATAATCATGAGGCACCCATCCTGAAATCATTTTGCAGCAACTGCTTCCCCTTTGGCAATATTAAGGAGGGCTGCATCGAAGTCCTTTATTAAATCGTCCGGATTTTCAAGTCCGACAGAGAGGCGGAGCAAGCTGTTCGTGATGCCTCGCTTTTCCCTTTCATCATCAGGCATGGCGGCATGGGACATTTTGGCTGGGTAAGATAAAATAGATTCGACCGCTCCAAGGCTTACGGCAAAAACAGGGAGCTCGACAGTGTTCACGAAAGAACGGAAGACTTCCTCACTTTCCAATTCAAATGATAGGACCGCCCCCGCTCCAAGTGACTGGCCTTTCTGGATGGCGTGCTGTGGATGATCGGAAAGGCCGGGATAATACACTTTTTTCACCAATGGCTGTTCCTTTAAGTAGGCTGCAATCTTTTCTGCCCCTTTTTGTGAATGTTCCATTCTAACTGATAAGGTTTTCAAACCTCTCATTACAAGCCAGGCATCCTGGACACCAAGGACCGCTCCAAAGGAGTTTTGGAGCGAACCGAGTCTTGCGGCCAATTCCGGATCTTTCACTACCGCAAGCCCAGCTACCACATCACTATGTCCGGATAAAAACTTCGTCGCGCTATGAAGGACAACATCAGCGCCCAGATTCAACGGTTTTTGCAATGCCGGGGTCAAGAATGTGTTATCAACAAAACTTAAGGCACCAGCTTTTTTGGCGATATCACATACGGCTTGAATATCGGTCACTTTAAGTAACGGATTTGAAGGCGTTTCGATATAGATTGCCCTGGTATTTGGCTGAACGGCAGCTTTGACGCTTTCAAGGTCCGTCATGTCCACGAAGGTATGCTCAATATTGAAACGAGTCAATACGCTTGTGACCATCCTGAATGTTCCGCCGTAAACATCTTCGGAAATGACGATATGATCCCCGGCAGACAATAGCAGGAAGGCTGTTGAAATGGCAGCCATACCTGAAGAAAAAGCAAAGCCGTGAGTGCCTTCCTCAAGTTCGGCAATGATGTCTTCAAGTGCTTCGCGAGTCGGGTTCCCGCTTCTGCTGTAATCATATTTGCCAAATTGATCGATATCGGATTGATGGAAAGTCGATGCATGCTGAATGGGGACGCTCACACCGCCCGTTGCCGGATCGAATTTATGCTGATTATGAAGTAATTTCGTTTCAAAGCTAAAATCATGACCTGTCATCGTAGCGCCTCCCTTTTTACATGTGCGAATGCTTGCTGCAAGTCCTGAATCAAATCATCGCTATCCTCGATGCCAACGGAGAAGCGGAGCAGGCGATTACAAACTCCATTTGCCGTTCTGACTTCAAGCGGTATATCGGCATGCGTTTGTGTGGCAGGATAGGTGATAAAGCTTTCAACCCCTCCAAGGCTTTCTGCAAAGGAAATTAATGAGAGCGATTGTAAAAAGGGGTTGACCGCCGATTCATCAATGATACGGAATGAAATCATGCCGCCTTTGCCGGGATACAATACGTCCGTGACACAATCATGTTCCGACAAGTAACCTACAAGTATTTTGGCATTCTTTTCATGACGCTCCATCCGCAATGCCAAGGTTTTCATTCCACGCATCAATAGCCAAGAATCAAAGGGGCTCAAGACAGCTCCGGTACCATTATGATGGAAGGCTAGTGCATCACATAATTCAGCGCCGCTAGCAACGATCAGTCCGGCGAGCACATCATTATGACCACCGAGATACTTGGTTGCACTGTGAATCACGATATCCGCTCCAAGCAGGATGGGTTGTTGAATAAGAGGCGTGTAAAAAGTATTATCAACGATCAATAGTAAATTATTTTGTTTGGCCAATGCGGCAACAGCGCTAATGTCCGTTTGCTGCATAAGAGGGTTAGTGGGAGTTTCGATGAAGATGGCTTTCGTGTGAGGAGTGATGGCTTTTTCTATATCCTCCAAACAACAAGTGTTTACATAGTCACACTGCAATCCCCATTTTTTAAAACCTTGTTCTAACAGACGATATGTACCACCATAAAGATCTTCGCTGACAATCCAGGCATCACCTGATTTAAAAAGGGCAAGGATAGTGGAAATGGCGGCCATTCCTGAACTGCAGGCATAACCTTGGTCGCCTTTTTCCAGATCGGCGATGGAACGCTCCAATAATTGGCGTGTAGGATTACCTGTCCTTGTGTAGTCGAATCCCGTCGATTGGCCAATTCCTTCATGGCGAAAAGCTGTTGAAAAGTATACTGGCGGATTGACTGTTCCTGTCGCCGTTTCGCTGCGGTTTCCTAATTGAGCAAGATATGTTTCAGTTTTGTACATGGTTTTCACTGCTCCTTTGAGTTATATAAAATAAAAAAAAGTCTTCTTTAAGAAGAAGACTTTGATTAAGTAAGGACGAGTCATTCTTCTTATCTTCCAAGTTCACAAACTTGTGGAATTAGCACCTTTTCATTGGTTTGAAACAAATGAAGGTTGCTGAGGTGTCATCGGGCCATTCCCTCTACCTCTCTCGATAAGAGTTTAGATTATTCAATTTCTTTTGAATTTACTATATATACAAAATACTGTCAAGGACATTTTGGGATGGATAATGCTTGGATGTTCATGTCCAGGTTAATTGGTGCCTAGTGCGACAACACTTTATGTATCTAAAAAAAAGAATATCCGAATCTTCATATAAACACGAAGGGTCATGCAATTTTCGGAAAAAGTGAAAGGTCAGCGGATATTTTTGCTTTAAAATAATAAAGTTTGTACAATGTATGGAGAGAAAGAATAATACGACATTATTCATTTCATATGCAAATTGGTCTCAATGAATAGTGCAAACATAGGAGGAGAACACATGGAATACAGAATCGAACGAGATACGATGGGTGAAGTGAAAGTTCCTGCTGATAAATATTGGGGAGCACAAACCGAGAGAAGCCGTAACAATTTCAAAATCGGTAACGAAAAAATGCCGATTGAATTAGTTCGTGCATTTGCATACGTTAAACAAGCTGCGGCAAAGGTGAACTATGATCTTGGTGATCTTTCGGAAGTTAAAAAGAATGCCATCGTCAAGATTTGCGGCGAAATCCTCGAAGGAACGCTAGATGAGCATTTCCCGCTTGTAGTTTGGCAAACGGGAAGCGGTACGCAAAGTAATATGAACGTGAATGAAGTGGTCGCTAACAAAGGAAATGAATGGTTAAAAGAAAACGGTGAATCGGAAACCCTTCATCCGAATGATGATGTTAACAAGGCACAGAGCTCCAATGATACTTTCCCGACAGCCATGCATATTGCTGCCTTTATGGAAGTCGCTGAAAAATTGGTTCCTGCCATTAAAGCTCTTCGTGATACATTCGATACAAAAGAAAAAGAATTTTGGGATGTCGTGAAAATTGGCCGGACACATCTTCAAGATGCTACACCATTAACATTGGGACAAGAGATTTCCGGCTGGAAAGCGATGCTCGACAAAAATCTAGCGATGATTGAGGAAAGCAGCCAAAAATTATTGAACCTTGCACTAGGAGGAACGGCTGTAGGAACCGGAATCAATACAAAAAAAGAATTCCCGGGACTTTCCGCCAAACAAATTGCAGCTGATACTGGATATCCTTTTGTCACATCTGATAATAAGTTCCATGCATTGACAAGCCATAACGAAATCGTCTACGCACACGGCGCTTTAAAAGCATTGGCAGCGGATTTAATGAAAATTGCGAACGATGTCAGATGGCTGGCAAGTGGTCCAAGAAGCGGAATCGGCGAAATAGCCATTCCGGAAAACGAGCCAGGCAGCTCCATCATGCCAGGTAAAGTCAATCCAACACAAAGTGAAGCGCTTACCATGATTGCAACTCAAATCGTGGGTAACGATGCTACAATTGGCTTTGCAGCAAGCCAAGGTAATTTTGAATTGAATGTATTCAAGCCTGTCATCATCTATAACTTCCTGCAAACGGTAAAATTATTGACGGAAGGCATTCATTCATTCAACGATAATTGTGCGGTGGGCATCACTGCAAATGAGGATAAAATCAAAGAAAATGTAGAACGTTCCCTTATGTTGGTAACAGCATTGAACCCGCATATCGGTTATGAAAAAGCAGCCAAAATCGCCAAAACTGCATTCAAGGACAACTCAACATTGAAAGAAGCTGCGTTGAAATTGGAGTTCCTGACAGAAGATGAATTCAAAGCATGGGTCGATCCTGCTAACATGGTTAATAAATAATTGAATGGAAGTACCCTCCCTTGGTATTAGGGAGGGTGTTTCCATGGGTTAAAATAATGGAATGAACAAATACTGAGATCATAGGTATCGTGAACAGGAGGAAAAACAATGTCTTTATGCCCGCTTTGCAACGGTCTAAGAAAAATTCATGTGAATTGCCCGAAATGCGGCAGTGATCTTGATGATAAAGGGAAATTCATGGACTATGCTGATGATTACAGTGCTTATATGGATATCGACATACTTAAAGAAAACGACGGATACCCTAAATCCCTTCAAAAAGGCCAATGCCCGCATCTCATGAAATGCTCTGAATGCGGACATGATGAAGTGGTGTTGGTCCAGGAATGAATCTATCCTTTTTATTTGAATAAACGTAAAAAGACCCATAATGAATGGGTCTTTTTGCTTTTAATTGGCAGATAACTTCATGCTTTCCTGCATCTGTTCATCTTCTTCCACTAAAATGCGATGTTCAGTCCCTTTGTCAAAAAAGTGTGCTTTATTCATATCGAGGGCAAGTTCGATGTTTTCGCCAGCCTGGATGATATTCTTGGCATCGACGCGTGCGACGAAGTGCTGCCCCTCTAATGTGGAGTAGAGCATGATCTCCGCGCCCATCAGTTCGGCTACATCAATCTGGGTTGTGAATGCAGTGTTAGGGGACTTCGTGAAGTAAGCACCTTCATTATGGAAATCCTCCGGACGGATGCCAAGAATTATATCTTTTCCGACATATCCTTGATCACGCAGCATTTTCATCTTCAATTCAGGTAATTCAAGTGTTTGTTCGCCTATTTTAATAGTGCCTTCTTTTAAGGTTCCAGTAAAGAAGTTCATGGCAGGCGATCCGATAAAGCCGCCGACGAAAACGTTTATCGGTTTCTCATAAACGTCCTTTGGTGCACCGACCTGTTGGATGATACCATCCTTCATTACAACAAGACGTGTCGCCATCGTCATTGCCTCTGTTTGGTCATGCGTGACATATATCGTTGTGGTGTCGAGCCGTTTATGTAGTTTAGCGATTTCCGCACGCATTTGAACCCGTAGCTTTGCGTCGAGATTGGATAATGGCTCATCCATCAAGAAAACTTTTGCGTCCCTTACAATGGCCCGGCCAAGTGCGACACGCTGGCGCTGACCACCTGAAAGGGCTTTAGGTTTCCTGTTTAGCAGCTCTTCAAGTCCAAGAATCCTTGCCGCTTCATTGACTCTTTGCTTGATTTCCGCTTTTGGCGTTTTCCTGAGTTTTAATCCGAATGCCATATTATCATATACGGACATATGAGGATATAAGGCATAGTTCTGGAAAACCATCGCAATATCACGATCTTTAGGGGGGACATCATTGACTCGCTTGCCGTCTATATATAAATCCCCTTGGGAAATGTCTTCAAGTCCGGCAATCATCCTTAATGTCGTCGATTTGCCGCAACCTGAAGGTCCCACAAAAACTATGAATTCCTTATCGGCAACACGAAGGTTGAAGTCTTTAACAGCCGTCACCTTTTTATCATAAATCTTGAATATATGATCCAACACTAGCTCTGCCATGAAAAATCCCCCTTTTAAACTTCTGATTACTTGTACCAATTAACTATAGTCTAAGCTATCGGATTTGAAAAAAGTATGGGCACATTGCACAAAAAAGGGTGATATTACCTGTTTGCATTGAAAATTAATCATTCAGTAAAAGTATCAAGTATGCAGTAAGGGCATGACGGAAGTTTCTAATGTCGAGACCAGTTCTTTCAGAGAATTTATCGATTCGGTATTGTAAGCTGTTCCGATGTATATAAAGCTGTTTGGAGGCATAGGTGGCATTTGAATTACATTCGATATACGTTTTAATCGTTTTGATCAGTTCTGTATCCTGCTTGGTCTTGCCAAGAATCTCATTGATATACCACTTTGCATCCTTAACGGATGGATCCTTTATTAATGAGTGAGGGATGATGTCTGCCAAATCAGCCACCTTTAGGTCCGGCAGATGCATCTGTGCCAAATCAAAACACTTTTTCTCCTGAGTCCAGTGCTGATGAAGGTCTTGGTTTATAGGGTGAAAGCGCCCGGTAAACATACGGGTCTTTACATAAAAGTCACTTTCAAGCGTGGAAGAAATGGCGATTAGTTGTTTAGTTGATAAAGGTTCTTCTTCGTCCGTTTCAATTAAGACTCCTGCCGTTTCATTTTCCCAGACAATAGCCGCGTCAGATGGAACGAAAGCTAGGAAGGCTTCTTCAAAATCGGAGTTGGAAAAATCAGCATGAGTCAGCTTGAAATGAAGAAATCGAACATTCTCCCAGCTCGTTAAAGGCAATGGTGCATTCGGTTCGGATAAAAAAGTTTTCCATGATGAGTCTGGATGTACATTGAGGTTATTTGGGTTTATGGAAGGAGCAAAAAGCAGTTCCAATAAACGGATTTCTTCGTCTGTGATATCTGAACGGGGAATGCCAAGTAAACTTCTTGAGTCTTCGAACCAAACATAGTCAGAAATTTCATCAGTATCCATTTTATTGGTAAGGGCGCTCGGGAATTTTTGTTTAAGATTTTCAAGCATCATTTCCACCTTCTTTCTCCCTTTCCCTATCATTATAGCGAAAAAGAATAAAGTTCAAAAGAATAGGATATTGCTAATTTTTCCGGGAAGGGATAATCAAAGAAAAGTTGCAAGTTTATTAGGAAAGGGTATTGCGTATGCTTTATGGAATATCGTTAAAAAGAGGAGGGAATCTTATGAAGATATTATTATTGGGCGGTACACGGTTTTTAGGCAGGTATTTAGCAAGAGCCGCGATAGAGAAAGGGCATGAAGTCACACTTTTTAATCGTGGAAGCGATCCTTATGTCTTTCCCGAAATAGAACAGTTAAAAGGGGACCGCGACGGGGATCTGGAAATGTTGAAAGGGAGACAGTGGGATGCAGTCATTGACACATCAGGATCTATCCCTCGAACTGTATCTAAATCTTGCAGATTGCTTCATCAAGTTAAACATTATACATATATTTCAAGCATCTCAGTTTATAGTGATCCAACCGAGCCAGGAGTTGATGAAAATGGAGAGGTTCATACACTAAATGATGATAAAGCGGAAGAGATCACCCGCGGAACGGCTGGACCGATATACGGTGAATATTATGGACCGTTAAAATCATTAAGCGAAAAAGCAGCTGAAAAAGAACTGCCGGGGAAAGTTTTGTCCATTCGTGCGGGGCAAATAGTAGGTCCATATGATTACACTGACCGATTTGTGTACTGGCTTAAAAGAATAGCGGAAGGGGGAGAAATTTTGTCTCCTGGACGCCCTGGACGTCCAATCCAAGTCATCGATGCAAGGGACTTGGCTCAATGGATCATCCAAATGATAGAAAAAGGTATGGCAGGTACATATAATGCCGTTGGACCGGATTACACACTAACTATGGGGCAATTACTTGAAGGCTGCAAACAGGTAACAGGAAGTAATGCTGACTTTACATGGGTATCTGAAAAGTTTTTGGATGACAATAAAGTGGAGCCGTGGGGAGAGATGCCTTTATGGATACCAGAAGAATTCCCTTTTCCGGGAGCTAAGGAACCTCTGAATGGGTTTTTGGCTGTCGATAACAATAAAGCCATTAATAATGGACTAACATTCCGTCCCCTATCAGAAACCCTTGAAGAAATATGGAATTGGGAAAAGGGCCGTCAGGAATCTGTTGTTAGAAAAGCGGGTATCCACAGACAACATGAAAGTGATCTCCTTGGATTATGGAAACAGACAATAGGCTAAAACCTTCTTTTATTTTATTGAAGTACTGAAGGCACATTAAGTGTGCTTGGTGAAAAGGATGATTTAAACAAACAATGTGAAGGAATTAAAAAAACGATGGGGTAAAAACCCCATCGTTTTTTAGTACATGGATCTGCTTGCATGGTTCGTGAGGATTTCAAGGTTTTTCATGGCGGAAGCCACGTTGTCCTTAATGAAAGGCCTGCTCCCAATAAGGGGAAGCAGGCCTCGATTATTTGATCAATCAATTCATCCAGTCTGGTTTTCCGAATCCGGCAAATTTGTCATCGATGACTTTTTCGAACTGGTCGGATTCCACTACTGATTTAATATCCTTTGCAAATTGGGAATCTACATCTTTTGTATTCACTGTAACAACGTTTCGATACATATCCGGCATTTTTTCTAAAACAAGGGCATCCTGGAGGTCCATTTTCGCTGCAAGAGCGAAGTTGCCAGGGACCGCTGATAGGTCAACACTGTCTGTTGCCCGAGGCAATTGAGCGGATTCCAATGGTTTGAGTTGGATGTTTTTTGGATTTTTCGTTACATCCTTTTCAGATATTTTTAAAGGGTCGACATCTGGATCAACTTCAATCAACCCTTCATCCACCAGCACTTTAAGTGCACGTGCAAGGTTAACCGGATCATTGGGCACTGCAAGGGATGTACCGTCTTTAATTTCTTTCAATGATTTATACTTGTTCGAATATATGCCCATTGGTGCTGTTGGAACTATGATAAGGTCGGAAAGCTTTAAATCATTTTCTTTAGCGAAGTTATCCATGTACACCTTATGCTGGAAAAGGTTGGCATCGATCGAATGGTTGCCAAGGGACTTATTCGGCTGGATATAGTCGGTGAATTCGACGATCTCTACATTGTAACCGAGATCTTCCAGACCTGGTTTGATGGCCTCTTTAACCATATCGGCATAGGGCCCGGTAGTCGCCCCGATCTTCAATTCTTTTTTGTCTTCAGTTTTTGGGGATGCATCATCACTCCCGCATGCTGCCAACCCAAGGGCAAGTGCACAGACTGATAATAACGAAGCTATTTTCTTCATTTGAAATTCCTCCTGTTTAATGAAATGTATTGAATCATTGAAAAAATGACTGATCCCTATCGTTTGTTAACTATGTATGAGGCCTTGTCACCAACCATTTGAATGATTTGCACAAGGCAGATCAGCACGACGATCGTCGTGATCATGACTGTGTTGTCATAACGGTAATAACCGTACCGGATGGCCAGGTCGCCAATTCCGCCCCCGCCGATTGTCCCTGCCATCGCTGAGTAACCGATAAGCGAAATGGTCGTTAATGTCAGTCCTTGAATGATACCCGGTTTTGCCTCTGGAAGAAGTACATCCTTAATGATCATCCATGGAGTGGCTCCTACGGCAATTGCAGCTTCAATCACGCCTCTGTCTATTTCACGTAATGCCGTTTCAACGATTCTTGCAAAAAAAGGTATTGCGGACACCGACAGGGATACAGAAGCAGCTCTCGGGCCTATCGTCGATCCAGTTAGAAGATCCGTTAAAGGAAGAAGGGCGACCAAGAGAATGATGAAAGGGATTGAACGGACAATATTGACTGCGAATCCTAGAGATCGATTCACGATACTATTTTCAAAAAATAAATTCCTTGTTGTCGTAAACAGCAATACTCCAAGCGGTAGACCGATCAACAGGGCTACTGCAAGGGAAACACCGACCATATAAATCGTTTCAAGAAAGGCTTTATTAAGATCAGGTAAAATATTGACGATGGAATCAAGCAGTGACATGTTTTAGCACCTCCACAGAACTGGAACGATTTTTTATATATTGCAATGCCGAATGAACTTGAGCGGCATCGCCTATTAACTCGATGATTAAAATGCCTAAAGGGACATCCTGGATATACTCAATTTTACCGTGTAAAATATTCCCCTTTACTGAATGGGATTGGAGAGCATCCGAAAGGATCGACTCACCAGCGGTTTGCCCTTCGAATTGAATTTTAATGATCGTACCTTTACTTTCTTCAATCAAGTGCGGAGGGAGTGCGAAATCCAGAACACTGCTAATGAATTGCTTCGTTAACTCCTGCTTAGGCTGTGAAAATATTTCATAAACGGGACCTTCTTCAATTACACGGCCATCCTGCATGACGGCGACACGGTGGCATAGTTCTTTGACCACTTCCATTTCATGTGTAATCAACACGATGGTGATGCCAAGCTTACTGCTTATCTTTTTCAATAATTGTAAAATCGCTTTTGTAGTTGTTGGATCAAGTGCTGAAGTCGCTTCATCACATAATAGAACAGTGGGGTCATTTGCTAAGGCACGGGCTATGCCTACCCGTTGCTTCTGTCCACCGCTAAGCTGCGCCGGATAGACATCTTTCTTATCGCTGAGCCCTACGATTTCCAACAATTCCAATACACGTAACCTGATGGCATCCTTCGATCGATGCGCGGCCTTTAAGGCGAAAGCGACATTTTCATAAACAGTTTTTGAACTGACCAGTGAAAAGTGTTGGAATATCATTCCGATTTTTTGCCGTTGTTTACGAAGCTCTTTACTTGATAAAGAGGTTAAATCAATGCCGTCGATGATGATATTTCCACCTGTCGGACGTTCAAGCAAATTCAAGCAGCGGAGTAATGAGCTTTTTCCGGCTCCACTGTAGCCGACAATTCCATACACTTCGCCAGTTTGAATGGTTAAAGACACGTTATCCACTCCGGTAACTCGGTTTTTCTTCGAGACGTATTCCTTTCGGACTGAACGGATTTCAATCATAAGCTTTCCCCCTTAAACATTAAAAAACTGCCCCTATCATTCAGAAAGAGGCAGCGAAATTATATCTCGTCTTATCTTTCAGAATGCAATCATTCTGCAGGAAGTGGCACCGTTCCCTAAGGGCGGTTGCCGGACATCACAGGGCCTGATCCCTCCGTCACTCTTGATAAGTAAATTATTATTTTAGAATATTTCAAGTTTTTCAATATAATCTATATTATTTGTAAAATTCAACAATGTCAATCGTTTCTGTAATTTTCGGGGTGATTTTTTGTTATTAAAGTTTAGAAAGGTCCGTTAAAAAGGGCTATCTTGCTATAATCCAGCATTTATTGTCCAGGTTAATTATTCCAAAATTTCCTTGTCAAAAGGGTAAAGTGGTAATACATTTGTTATAGTTAAAGTTAAAAAAAGGAAGACGAAACTATATTTGTGTAATGATGGGGAGGCAACTGAATGTTAGAGATTAACACGATAAATGATGTGGTTTGTGTGAACGGGACTCCTGGCGGGAACAAATCGGGGATGAGTGTTTATGTCTTTTTAACGGATGGTCTATTGATAGATACTGGCGCACAGATATTATTGGAAGAGCTCATTCCATTCTATGAGTCCGCAGACTTCGACTCAGTGGCCTTGACTCACTATCATGAAGACCATACCGGGTGTGCTGCATGGATACAGGAAAATAAAAAGGTCCCGCTTTTCATTCACCCGATGTCGGTTGAGGTTTGTGCAAAGGATGCCGTATATCCTGAATATCGTAAAATTTTCTGGGGAAAGAGAGACGCCTTTAAAGCTGAGCCGGTAGGGAAGGCCATTCATTCCCGCACCCAAACATGGGAGCCGATTTTTACCCCTGGTCATGCAAAGGACCATATGGTGTATTTGAATCACAGTAATGGCATGCTCTTTTCAGGAGACCTTTTCGTAACACCAAAAACAAAACTTGTCTTACGGGAAGAGTCTGTCCCGGTCATCATCGGTTCCATTAAAAGATTACTTCAATATGACTTCGGGGAAGTGTTTTGCTGCCATGCTGGGCATGTCCCTGATGGGAAGGTCATGTTTCGGAAAAAGCTCGATTATTTGGAAAACCTACAAGGTGAAATTTTACGCTTGCATTCTCAAGGGCTGACCGTTCATGAAATCCAGCAGGCCGTTTTACCGAATCGCTATCCCCTTATCGAGATTTCTGGGCATGAATGGGATTCAGAGCATATCATTACATCGATATTAAACGAAAATATTTTAAGTGCGAGGGAGAATGGAACTATTTGAATGCTATTTCAGGCTAATGTTTTCTATTTGTCACTCAAACAACTTCCATCCAGGATGTTGTTTTACTTGATTACTTATAAAAGACGGACTTTTTATAGGGGGAATGCAGTCCAAGCGGGAGATGAACGGGATAAGTAAAAAAGGGGAGCCCTCCATAAGAGGGCCCACATAAATTATTTATTTTCATTGGGATCTGTTTCATCATAAAAATCATGTGCTTCTTCGATGTTCTGAAGGTTAGCGACTTCATACACATTTCCGCCTGCCATTCCTTCATTGATGATACGGTCGATATCCAGGTAAACGGAGTCCTTGCCATCATATTCGGTATCCTTCAAAAATGTCATTTTTTCTTTATCCAAAATTAATCCCTCCTAGCCTTTTCTTTAGTTTAGGCAAAGGAGTTTTTTTTATTCTGTTTAAGGATTTCATGAATGTAATGAGGGTTCATTCATATACATGGAAGATCATTAAATCATGTACCATGCTTTTGAGTTTGGTTTCATCTGTTTCGGAAGGCGGGTTAGCTGTCCACTCGATGGATCCATCTTTATGATACAAGGCTTGGACTGCCTTCTTGTTGAAATAAAAGGAAATTTTCCATCCCGGCAGATTTTTATGCAATGGTGCCCATTGAAAATGAGTGATCATATGTATTACCTCCATATATACAGTTTCTCATTTAATTATAATGGAAAACGGTAGCTGGAGGTGTTATTTTATTGTCAGGTTGGGAAAAGTTAATTCAATGAAAAGATTTTTTAAATGCAAAAGCCTGTTTGTTTCAATTTCCACTTCATCGAATTGCATGGGCTTTGAGTTCACTTCATATATGAAGAGCGAACCCGATTCGTCTTCCCCTATATCAATGGAAAACTCTCCGAGAAACCCGATTTTTTTCGATAGAATCTCTCCGCATTTTTGGGCGATATTCGCTAATTTTTGATTCAGGCTTCTTGATTGCAGGTCTTGATAAGGAAAAAGCTTACCCCCTCGGGGAGTGTGGGTGGTGATTTCCTGAGTTTGTGACATCCTTACCGCTTTGCCGGTCACTTTATAAAAACCTTTTTCATAATGGACGAGAATCCGGTAATCATAACGGTGTCCAAAAAGTTTTTTTGGTCTGATCGCCTGTTGAGCAAGATAGCTCCTTTTTAATAAATCCCTTTTTTTTGTTTCCCAGAATGATGCGAAATCCGGGAAGGACTCACTATGCTTCAAGCTATTGAACAATAGTGTATCATCATCATTTTTGATTATGGTATAAATGCCCTTCCCTTGGCTTCCTTTGCAGGGTTTAAGGTATATATGCCTGTAGGTCTCCAGGAATGAATAAAGGCAATCGCTGTTTCGTAAGACCGTTGTGGGCGGAAGGTGTTTTGTGAGGAATCCATCTTCATTTAATGCTTCGAACATTACATATTTATCTATAAAACAGGGGTTGAATAGATTCATTCGGGAATCTTTAAAGTGTGTAATAAGATGTTGGAATTCCTCTGACGCCTCATAGCTCCTCGAAGGGATACGGTTATAGACGATGTCAGGGAAGGGTACTTTACATTCGATCCACTTCTTTGAAATGGAGGAAAAAACATACCCTCTCAACGAATCGGGATGAAGGGCATTTCCTGTGAATACATACGCCAATATTCCATGTTTTAATAAATATAATGATAGGTCCCGAAAAAGGGTCAGGTTTCCACCCAAACCTGATTCCTTTTTGGGATTGGAAACAGTTAAAATTCCGACGGTGAGCATCCGGTTACCGGGATATATCGTGATTGGAATCAGGGGTTGATTCGAATGGTCCTTTTTATAGCTGATTTCCTCTTTGGCAGAGCCCGCGAAAAGTTCAGCATTCTCATGATTGTGGTACCAATTTTCAGTGGGGCTATCGTAAAAAATGTTCATCGCGGTACACTGATTGATTTCGTAATCGTCTGTTCCGTAAGATAAATGGCATAATCAAGGCTTAGCTTTCTGGTCAGCAATTCGAAATCCTTGAGTTTTGGATGGGCGAATATGGAACGTCCAGGTTTGGAATTGGCTTCAAACATCCAAACCTGCCCTTTTTTATCCAATCCAAAATCAAATCCTATTTCTGCAATGATGCCGTCCAAGTTCTTTTCAATACTGTCACTTAAAATCAGCGCGGCTTCCGATAGCTTTCGTTCGACTTCTTTCGCCTCATCGTCATCTCCAAACAGTTCGGCAACCGTTTTGATGACACCCCCGCTTTTAATATGGGTAGTGACGCTGCCGGCACCGGCGATTTTTGCGGCAATCGCGGTTACCTGCCATTTTCCATTACTGTCCTTGTTCGTATGGACCCGGAAATCCACTGGACGTTTTTCAAATCGAATTAATGGGATGCCCTGCTGTACAATAAGGTTCTCAAGCGGTCGGTCGTGAAAAATATGTTTAACGATGGATTCCAATGTAGGGAATTTTTGCAGTTTATTTTCTTTTGCTTCATTTGTATAGCGACAATAGTAAACATCCTCATGCTTATCATAAAGAATTTGGTGAATCCCTAGACCGAGGCTGCCGTGAATGGGCTTTATATAAACTTGCCGGTAATGGGAAAGAAGGGTTTCCACCACGGACATGGATTGAAATGGATATGTTTCCGGCAAATAAGGCAATGCCCGCTCATCTGCGCATAGCCTTTCATTTACATCCCATTTATTGAAAAATCCAGGATTATACCATGGTATTGTATATTTTTTTTGGAATTTCCGCTTCACTTCTTTAGGTCCATCGCGGTTTTCCGTCAACCGATTTGGGAGTCGGTCATAGATGACATTAGGGAAAGGAAATTCATTTATGTGCCAATGATCGTTAGCAAACACATAGCCTTTGATTGTCTCCTCATCCCAATTGATTACATTCTCTCCAAAAACAAAGGGGATACAGCCCGTGGTCCTGCTAAGCGAAAGGAGTTTTGCGAAAAATTCCGATCTCTCCCCTAATGGTTTGTTTGAAACGCCAGTGAACCCTGAGGAAAATATTCCGACAAGCGGTCCGATATGGATGCTCTTGCCGTAAATGAATAAATGAAGGGGAATATCGGTATGATCGAATAGTAGGGATTCCGCAAGGCTTTCCGATAGGACGATTGACTGATTGACGGCTGGGTTTTGTTTGACGATGGCAGGACATGAATGCCGTCCGAAATAAATTAATTCAATCTCTGCCAAATCTCCAAGCTCTGAAGGATAGTAGAGAACATTGCCAGGGATAGAGGCAATTTCGGCAGGATAAGTCTTTCTCACTTCTATTCACCTGCTTTCTGAAGATGTTCGGCTAAATACTGGCTATATTGAAACGGTGCGCGATGGATATCCTTCATGGTCTCCGGCTGTAGTGCCTGAATGATTTTCCTTCCGGGCTTGGAGTTGATGTCCATGATCCATAATTGGCCTCTTTTATCGATGCCTAAATCAATCCCCAATTCGAATAATCTTTCAAAGACAGCTTCGGTTTCTACGGGCAGGGTGCGAAGGATATGCTGAATCTTTTGTTCGACAGCAATCGAAATCGTTTCCGGGTTTCTTTTGTTGAAAGTCTCTAATGAAATGGCTTCCCCGCCTGTGGCAAGATTTGAAGTAATTCCGTCTTTTTGTCCCGTACGAATTCCGCGGCCCCGTTCCAACCATTGATTCTTCTCGTTTTTTTGAAGGAAAATCCGTAAATCGAATGGCTCATTATTTTGGTTGCAAAGTTCTAAATATGGCTGGCAAAGGTAACGGTATCGATTTAATAAATGCTGCAGCCATTTGTTAAGCTGTGATTTGGAGGAGAATGGGCGGTCATATTTGGTGCCCTTTTTCGTCATGGATACCAAAATGCCGCCTTCGGTTTTTGTTAGGAGATAAATTCCTGTACCGCCTGCACCAAATTCAGGCTTGATGATGATTTTATCCAGGCGTTCCAAATGCCCGGTAATATCTTCAGGTGTCGCCACTTGTACGGTCTCTGGAAAAAATGCCTGCAGGTGTGGATGGTTTTTTAGGATTTGATACACTTCCCACTTACCAGGAAGGCCCAGCCCTAAGAAATTCGAGTTATCTTTTAACCAATTGATTTTGTGTCGGGTTTCCGTTGACTCACGGACTAATCCGTGAAAACAGCGATCATATACAAAATCAGGTAAATCAAAAGATGTGGCGATCCAATTTTCATTCTCGGCATCAAAACGCTCGCCACGCACTTTTTTAAGATCCATATCAATATTTTCAGGTGAGAATTTACAAACTTTCATATTAAATGATTTAGCGGTTTTGGCTATTTCGTTGAAGTAGTTGTTTTCATGTGTATCCGACGCGGCCATTAATCCTATTAACACGAGCTAGCAACTCCTTTTTATGGATGGTTTTCGCGATTAAGGGCAAGCATGAAATCTATGATGGATTTTACTGATGGACGAAAGGTTTCATAGCTGCCTTGAAATTTTTTCGAAGGTTTTGAATTCACTTCGATGATCCATGGATGTGTATCAGTATCCAGTGCTAAATCGATCCCTAGCTCACCGAATGAATCGTCATGGTTTTCGACCAAGGCCTGGGCAGTATTTTTAGCCAGCCGTAGGAGCTTTTGATATATGCGGCTGGCATCCTGAAGGCCAAATGCTTCCTTTAGAAAGTCCGGCCCATTTTTCATCAATCCGCCTTGTGCAAGATTGGAAACGATTGTACCAGGGTCCCCAATCCGGGCAACCATTGATGAAACTTTCCATTCAAGCTGATCGTTCCGATGAAGAAGTATGCGGAAATCAACTTTTCTCTGATCGATTTCGAAAAGGGAAATCCCTTTTTGAAGAATGAAGGATCGTCTTCTGGAAAATCTTTTTAACGTTTCATACAACTTTTCATCCGTATCAGCAAAATGTACATTCTGGAGATGTCCGGATTGCTCGATTTTCCATTTTCCAGCTACTTGCGTTAATCTGCAAATATTCTTGCCTTGGCTGCCTGCTGAAGGTTTAAAGTAGATTACCGGATGCCTTTCTATAAAAGACAAGAAAGTTTCCTTTTCGTTAAAAAGGATCGTCTCTGGCAAATTTGGCAACAGCTCATCTTCTAAGATTAGCAGCTCATGTACATGATGTTTGGAGAGGAACCTTCCATTGAACATCGGTATCGACCGTTCCTCCAGTTCAGTTTTAAACAGCTTGAAAGAATGCGATTCCTCAAGTTTACGTGAATGTATCCGGTTATAAAATACATCAGGTATGGGGAGGGGAAAGGTCTGCCAGCCATTTTGCCCAGGCAGGTAGCCTTCCACAACTCCATCTTGAAGAGACTGCAGTTTCACTAAATAAAAGGGGATGCCCTGCTGATTACAATATGATTTCATTTCCTGATAAAATTTTTCCATCTCGCCGAATGTCCCGTCTTGCAACGGGGTCTGATTCATGAGTGAAGCGAAGAATGGACCTATTTTTATTGACCTTCCTTCCGCATGGTATGAGACGGAGATTGGATCGGAAAAAACGGGTAAGGATAAAATTTGGTTCATATCATATGAAAGTTTCAATGTAGGCTGGGATGACGGGAATGGCTGGACAAGTACCGGGACGGAACGGCATCCAGCCATGATCGTTAAGGATTCTCCAAATTGAAGGCCCCATTCCTCAAATAGTTTTTCTTCGATAAACAGTAGCGCCTTCTTTCTAGTCTCTGCGGAATTTACCGTAATGAAAACTTTCTGATGGTTAAGTTTCATAATAATTCCCCGTTTGCACTAAGTTTGATAACCTTTAATAAGTAAATGATGGGCAAATGTGGATAACACATTCTATGTTTTTTTTATTAGAAGGTGTCATCAAGCCTTTATTTCAAGCAATAAAAGGAGAAATTTCAAGGGTAGTTTTGGGTGAAGATTCTATTTATGGTCTTTTTAGGTACTGTAATAGGTGCTTCACTAATTTATTAGCTATCAGAATGCTGTTCCTTATAAACCAATCTATTCTTGCGGGAAACAGCTGCCGTTGACACCCGGGGTGATTCCAAAGCGGCAGGAAGAGTTAGGCAAATTGTTAATGATGCCTCTATACAGAATATGAAAATTTTCGTGAAGGCAGAAGTAAAGAAAGCATTGTTCACGGAAAAAAGTACTGCACAATTGCTTGATCAATTGAGAATGAAGAAAGCTGGTTCGAGAATTGACGCCAATTTCCCGGAAACCATTGTCGAAAAAGGTGCCAAGTACTTATTACTCATTTTCAGCCGCTATTCCAGAAACTGCATATCGAGAGTATTGTGGAAGAACAGGTTTCTTCATTTTCGGTGTCCCGACTTAAGGAAATGGGGTGGAATCATCAGTTTATTTCAAGGTTTCGTAACTGTTTTAATAGGATGACGTGTAATTCTTAATCGGATTTGTTATAGTGGAAAAGGTGTATGAATACAATGATTACCGGGAGGGGAAATAAATGAATAACGTATATGATGCAGCGTATGAAATGGAAAAGGCGATTAGGGCAAGTAATGAATATGCCGATTTGCAACGCTTATATGATCTTGTCAATTCTGATGAAGCAACAAAAGGAATGTTTGAAAACTTCCGTAATCTGCAAATAACATTGCAGCAAAAGCAAATGATGGGACAGGAGATTGCACCGGAAGAAGTTGAGCAGGCACAAAAGACGGTACAGCTTGTCCAACAAAACCCAACCATTTCACAATTGATGGAAGCTGAACAACGGATGAGCATGGTCATTGCAGACCTCAATAAAATTATCATGAAGCCGCTTGAAGATTTATATGGCTTGCCTGAACAACAGCAATAAGCAGTTGGAGACTCCCTTCTATAATGGTTGGGGGTTTTTTTGTTCCCTGGATGCATCGGTGCAAGGGTCGTGAACCACTATATGTTCTATTCCCGAAATTTTAGTCATAAATTTGAAAGAGGATACTACAGATGGGGGAGATCAGCATGGTATATCGACTACTTGCGGTCAATATTGACGGGACATTGCTCCAGTCGAATGGCCGTTTAAATAAATCGACTAAAGAAGCAATAGATTATGTTCACCAAAAAGGTGTCCATGTTGCACTTGTGACGTCAAGAAACTATCACTCAGCAAAAAAAGTGGCCAAAGCCCTAAAAATAAATCCGATGATGGTTGCTCAGCAAGGAGCCTTTGTCGGAGCTTCCGTAGAAAAGCCGATAATGGTAAAAAGAATATCGGAAGAACTGGCTGTAGAGCTCGTGCAAATGCTGGAAAAGACCACATGCCAAATATTGCTCATTCATGAAAAATACTCGCTGGGCAATCGGGTGAACCTTCCGGACAATTTGCTAGGTAAATCGGTTATGTATTTGAATGATCAAAATATTTATGCTCAAAATTATGTGGACGATATCAGTGAGGAGCTTATTGACCAACCGATGGCCCCGACTAAGATGGACGTAATATTCTCAGAGAAAAGTGATCAAAATGATATGTTGAAATTGATGAAGAAAATGTTCCCTGAAGTCGATGTAATATTATATCCAGGACATAAAATGACAATCGTTCCGAAGGGGGTTTCTAAATGGAGTGGTGTATTGTATTTAGCCGACCATTTAGAGGTGAGAAGAACGGAAATCGTCTCGATTGGCGATGGATTGGATGATATGGAGATGATTGCCGGTTCTGGTCTGGGAGTTGCCATGGGCAATGCGGATGAGGAAGTAAGGAAAGTGGCAAAATGGGTGACGCGCTCCAATGATCAAGATGGTGTTGCCTATATGCTGAGGGAATTTTTCCGGAAACAGCATCCAATCGAATTTTTACAAAAGATGAATATGCTTAAGTGAATGGCGGGGCTCCTTCATGTAGAAGGGGCCTCATTCAGATAATGCAGCTTGCGAGGCCTGTTGCATTTCATAAATAATTATAAGCTTCTTTCCATAAACTAAAGGAAAATCAGTAATGGAAAGGAAGAATTCAATGGGTGTAATCAATGCAAAAGAAGTGCAAGTCGGTGATGAGGTATTTGTGATTTATAATAATCCCCATGTTCCCACCGTTTCGAATATAAGGGCAGCGGAAATTGTTCCGCATCCCAAAGACCCCAATGCAGTTGCCTTGTTCCTGAACGATACATTTCATACGATTGAGGATGATGATGCATTGTTCACTTCGGAAGCCGCAGCGGAAAAAGCCTACAGTGATTATATGTATAATCAGGACCAGATGACTTGAAATGGCGTTTACTTCGCGTTACTAAAAGAGAATGAACAGAAGAAAGCCCTCGCTTATAGAGCGGGGGCTCCTTTTGAGCATATTCACGAGTAAAAGCTCTGAATTCACGAGTAAAAGCTCGAAACTCACGAGTAAAAGCTCGAAATTCACGAGTAACGCTCATATTCACGAGTATTTGCTTGAAATTCACGAGTAAAAGCTCTGAATTCACGAGTATTTGCTCGAAATTCACGAGTAACGCTCAAAACTCACGAGTAAAAGCTCGAAACTCACGATTAACGCTGAATTCACGAGTAACGCTCATATTCACGAGTAAAAGCTCGAAACTCACGAGTGTTTGCTCCAAACTTATGTGTAAACGCACCCACACTTACATGTCTGAAGCCAGTAGTGTTAAAAATGCATATTTTGCTGGTGAATTAAAAAAACTGCCACTCATTTTTTCAGGAAAACAGAGTGACAGTTATGGCTTAATCAGTTATTGGATTGTATAAAGAGTTTCATTGCATGAATTTGCCCAATATGGTTGGTTTCGTGGAGCACTACAAAATTAATAAATTCCCCCACTGTTTCCATTCCGTTGAAAGGCTGTGCTGTTTTTTCTGTTAATCGTTCTTCCGGAATTTCAAGAAGTCGATCAAGTTGCTCATGCAGCTGTTGCTTTAATAATTCAACGGTAGGTACGTCCCCGCTCCAGTTCGCTGGTTTTGAACCATATCCGAATAGTTGGCTGTAATTCGCTGGCAATTCACTGTTGGATTTCAATAAAAAATTTTCGGCTGCAGTAAGGACATGTCCAAGATGCCAATGGATTGTATTATTAAAACCTTCAGGCTGTACATCCATAAACTCTGGATTGATTCCCTCGATTTCTTTTAAAAGATTGCTGCGCATGACCGTTAGCTGATTTTTTATATAATTCATTTTACATTCCCCTTTCAATCTTGTTTTCTAAATGCTATCTCATGAAATTATAGCAAGGATAATTCAATATTATCAAATTTTAGATAAGTCTTTTCACGAAGGAAAGGAATATCGATTCTTAATTTTTTTTAGGGTTTTAATTGTCAGTTAATAATCGGAATGAATGCATTGAAGCGAGTAGCTCTGTTTGCTTTGGTCGAGTGCCAGACATATGCCCAAGGGATACTGGGTTCATGAATTCTTAAGCCAAAAGTTGGAGTTTTTTTGCTGTTAATTAATTGACAAATATTCCTATTACTCTTTTATGTGGACTAGTATAATGAAATATATTGGATAATTAATCCATAAGGGTGTGAGGAGATGACATATGATGAAAAGGAAACAGCTGCTTGTTGCACTTAGTCTATTATCAATAACGGTAGCTTCAGGTTGTACAACAAAGCAAGAACGTATTTCCGTCCAAAAATATGAAGGTAAAAACTACAAATTCGAAGCATATAAACAAAAGGTAGAAGTGGCGAAAACAGAAAAAACAAAAGAAATAATAAAGAATGCTGATTGGGAAGAATTCGCATTGGAGAAGGATCATCCTAAGGCGGACTTCATCTTTTATTTTAATGATGAAAAAAGCGAAGGTAAAATGGCTGTATATTATGTTTGGATTAATACTGATGAAAATATTGTAGAATTGACCAAGGATGAACATAGCCAGTATGCACAGTTAAATAGACAGGATTCTGAAACTATATTAAGACTTCTGCATTAATGAAAAGGGGGGATAGGCAAGACCTGCACTTTCTAAAAACCTCCAGACAAGCATTTTTTCATTGCATTTAGAATTCACATGTGACCGAGTGGGCAGTTATTTATGGGGTAATCTTTTGGAGGGGCTTATGAGGAAAATTACTTTATCTAATGGAAAAATGGTGGAAGTTGAATGTTTAAGCTGTGCTTTGACAAGTGGGGAAGTAGAAGCAGAGGGTGGAGTAATAGTCGAATCTGAATATTTTCATGCTCACCAAGACGTTGCATACCCCATTGAAGGTTTAGTGATATTAGCATCTAAACGCCATATTAAGTGCTTTGATGAATTAAATGAACCAGAAAAGGCCGATTACATAAACTTATTAACCAAGATTAGAAAAGCTCAAAGGGAAGTATTAGGGATAGAAAATGTTTATTATTTTTACAATGAGGATACTACCCACCATTTTCATACTTGGATGGTTCCTCGATATGAATGGATGTACCAGTTTGGGCGTTCAGTGGAATCAGTTAGGCCGGTTTTGCTGCATGCAAGAAACAGCCTGAATGATGTTGAAAATTTAAAAACTGTAATGGATGGAATCGAGGCATTAAAAAAAGAACTGAACCCTTCATCTCTTTGATAACACCTTGTTTAAAAAAGGCGAAAGAACCCGGTTTCCATACAAGTCCGGGTTCTTTCATTCTGCTCAGGCTGAATAAGTCTTCTTATTCGTTGTCCTCAATAGTGGCATTGTGCAACAACGGAAAGAGCCACCGGACTTGATGATTTCGCTTATATCGATTTCAATGACTTCGTATCCGCGTTCACGAAGCTGACTATTTACCTGTTTATTACAAGGTAGACTGAATAACCTTTTATTGCCAATAGAAAGCACGTTGGTTCCTAATGTGAATTGTTCTTCTTTAGTCACTTCTATCATGTCATAACGTGAAGCTAATAAATCCATCTCTTTTTTTGTAAAGGACTCTGGAAAAATAAGCGCTTCAGTCGGTGATATGATATTGAAAACACAATCTAAATGAAGGAATGTTTCAATGAAAGGAACCGCGATGACATCGTATTCCGGTAATAGGGTTTGAAGATGCTTGACGGATGTTTCATCCGTTCTTTCACTGATTCCAATATAGATGGTCTTTCCGTCAATAATGACATCCCCGCCCTCAATATAATTTTTGAGGAGATTGAAATATGAGATACCATTCGTTTCGAGCCAGGATTTCAATATTTGTTCTTCACCCTGCCTTATACCTGTTGCCAATTCAGCAACGTATACGGTATTGCCAAGAGTAAAACCGATATCCCTCGTGAATACTTGTTCTGGATATGTAAATTGTGGCGGGAGTTTTATGACCTCAATCCCTTCATGTTCAAGAGCCTTAATAAATTGGGCGTGCTGCTTCATGGCAAGTGCCTGATCGATATTTTCTTCTTGAAACTCTTTTTGAGTTTCGTTAATGATCTCGCGGATTTCCATATAACGTGGTTCACAGACGATCACCTGTGATAGCTTTGAATATTCACTCGCACAATAAGCTTCCAGTTCTTCGTTTATTTTGTTCACCATAAATGAGCTCCCTCTAAATAGAATTGTATCTTTACTATTTCCTCTTTTTTCTAGAAAGAAACATAAAATTATATCATCGAACTGCACGCTAAATTTGGATGGGTTAAAACTAACTTCTCTGACCGCCCCTAATAAATGATTCCGGTATAAACGGGTTAGAGCCTTTCAATTCGAAGGAAGTTCTGTTTAAAAAATACATTCCAGTTGTTTTCGGAAATCCGCTCCCTTTCACGAAATCGTCAAACTGATTTAAAAATTTCATCTAGATAAAGCCGGATTCAAAATAATCGTAAACGGCACCTAGGGAAAAAGGATTATTTTTGTTCTGGTCGAATATATAATGAGCATGCTTTTAATATAAGGGGGAGATTGTAATGATGGATACTCCATTGATCATGACTCAAATCATTGAGAGAGCTGAAAAATATTTTCCGAAGAAAGAGGTAGTTTCGCGTACGGATGGTGGAATTCACACATTTACTTACGCTGAGATTACTGAGCGTACAAGAAGGCTGACCAGTAGTCTTGAAAAATTCGGTATTCAAACGGGTGACCGTATTGGAACACTTGCCTGGAACCATCATCGGCATTTAGAAGCTTATTTTGCGATTCCTTGTCATGGTGCTGTCCTACATACAATCAATATGCGTCTGTCTCCTCAACATGTATCTTATATCGTCAATAGTGCGGAGGATCGATTATTATTGATAGACCCGGATGTCATCCCCCTTTTGGAAGCAATTAAAGATGAGTTAACCTCAGTGGAAGGTTATATCATAATGACGGATAAAGATGAGCTGCCTGAAACGACCCTTTCACCTATTTATCATTATGAAAAATTATTAGCAGAAGGGAATCCGAAACAGCCATTCATTCAAACCTTGGATGAAAATGCACCTGCCGGAATATGTTATACTTCCGCCACGACCGGGAATCCAAAAGGTGTAGTTTATTCACATCGCGGAATTTTGTTGCATGCGATTGCACTGGGGCTTGCCGATTCTACAGCATTAAGCGAACGTGATGTGGCACTTCCTGTCGTGCCCATGTTTCATGTGAATGCATGGGGCATGCCTTTTGCCAGTGTTTGGTTTGGAACAAAGATGGTTTTGCCGGGACCTTATTTCACCCCAAAGATTTTGGCTGAGCTTATAGAAACAGAGAAGGTTACAATCGCAGCAGGGGTTCCGACGATATGGCTGGGCTTATTGAAGGAGCTAGAAGAAGGCAGCCATGATACGAGCAGCATTCGTGCTGTTTTATGCGGAGGGTCGGCTGCTCCGAAAAGCATGATTAAAACCTTTGAACAAAAGTATGGGATACCATTCCTGCATGCTTATGGAATGACTGAAACAAGCCCGCTCGTATTTGTATCCAAACCAAAAAGCTATCAGGAAGATCTCCCTGAAGAAGAACTTTATGAGTTGAAGGCCAAGCAGGGCCTTGTTTCACCAATGATAGAAATTAAAGTGATCGGTCAGGGTGGCGAAGTGAAACCTGATGGAAAAGAAATGGGCGAATTGCTGATCAGGGGCCCTTGGATAGCGAATGAGTATTTTAAGGATGAGCGGTCAGAGGATACGTTTAAAGATGGCTGGCTGTATACGGGGGATGTTGTCACGATTGATGAAGAAGGATTCGTGAAAATCGTCGACCGGACCAAGGACTTGATAAAAAGCGGCGGTGAGTGGATTTCTTCCGTAGATATAGAGAATGCATTAATGGCCCATGATGCAATCTTTGAGGCGGCGGTGATTGCAGTGCCTCACGAAAAATGGCAGGAACGGCCGATTGCCTGTGTTGTTTTGAAGGACGCATACAAGGGGCAAGTGTCCCAGGAGAACATCATTGAATTTTTAATGCCGCAGTTTGCAAAATGGTGGCTGCCCGATGAAGTGGTCTTTTTGGATGAAATCCCTAAAACGGGTGTTGGGAAGTTCTTGAAAAGGGCATTGCGTGATCAGCTTCAGGATAAATATATCAATAAATAATACTATATTTGTTTAATTATGACTTTTCTGCCTATTCCGTTAATGGTAGAAAAATATATAATAGAGTAATAGAACGAAAGAGGAGGAAATAAATTGAATATTGAATCGACATCACCTGCTGGTACTGTTTTAATAACATATTCGGACAGGACGGCTACTGTTGCAATGAACCGTCCAGAGGCCATGAATGCCTTAAATCCGAAAATGCTGTATGATTTCATAAATGCCCTTAAGGAAGTAAGTGAGAATGAAGAAGTGGACGTCGTCATTATAAAAGGGAATGGCAAAGCATTTTCCGCAGGTGGTGACATTAAGATGATGCTCTCGCCTGGAAAAGAAAACGCTTTCGATGAACTGATGGATGGAATCAGTGAATTGGTGACCACTCTATACTTCATGCCTAAATTGACTATCAGTGCCATTCATGGTGCAGCTGCAGGACTTGGGTTGAGTATAGCGCTTGCAACCGATCACCTTATTGCCGATTCGGGCAGTAAGGTTGCGATGAATTTTATCGGAATTGGATTAATCCCTGATGGCGGCGGACACTTTTTCCTTGAACGCCGTCTTGGTGAAGTGGGTGCGAAAGAATTGATCTGGGAAGGTAAAGTGCTTACAGCTCTTGAAGCAAAAGAAAAGGGCATCATTCATGAAGTGGCAGAAGGAACCTTGGAACATGCGGTAGAGAAGAAAGTGCAATCCTGGCTGCAAAGCCCGGTTCAGGCCATGGTTAAAACGAAAAAAATCCTTAGTGAAAAAAATCGCCCACTATTAATCAAGATCCTTGAGATTGAAAAAGCTGCTCAGATGAAAATGCGCCAAACGGCGGACCACCAAGAGGGAATAAAGGCTTTCGTGGAAAAAAGAAAACCGAACTTCATCGGAAAATGAATGGGAAAGGCCGTCACTTTCTAGTGACGGCCTCTGTTTGTAGACAAAAGGGATTCATCAACGATGTTCCTGAATCAACTGAGCCAAAGTAAAACCTTCAACTCCTCGAGTATGGTTTCTATCTAAAGTTTATAATAAAGTTGATTGGAGCGAGTGCCTGGAACAGAAAATGGTATAAGCTATAAAAAAAACGTAGGCAAACTTGAGTTTCATTGAGTTGATCTACAGTCTGGGTGGCGGCCATGATATGTGATCGCCTTTTTTTTATAAGGATTGTGTGGAAAACTTGATCATATTTTTCAGTGATTGCGCTTCCATTTCCAATCAGCGATGAAAAAGCAATAAAGCGCCTGAAGGTGATGTACAGCGATGTGTTCGATCTTGATAGTTTTTTTCCTTTAATAGATTTTGTCCCAATTCTTTTGCTTGTTCATCGTTTTCTGCTGTAAATGGTTCATCCAATAGTTTTTCCCCTGACGGTTCAAAAACGGTCAATTTGTATATTCTGCTCATTTTCAAAAACTCCCTTATCAATAATGATGCTGTCTTTTATCTAAAGATAGGTACTGTTATAAAAATTTTATCATTATCTGTCAACTTTGACTATTGTTATGTAAGGGAATGTAATAAGACAGGGAATATTGATAAGTAGCTGAATATCTAGAAAAATGATGGTAAATAACTAAATCGAACTAATTTCATGGTTTCTTCCTTTACCTTTGGAAACAATGAAAACAAAACCTATTTATACGAGAGGAATTCTCTCCTTAAAATGAAAAATCATAAATGATATAATAAACCTGAGTAAAAGGTAGGAAGTGTATGGATCGAAGGGGGATTTTTTGAATGACGGTAAAAATCGTTAATAATATCACTGAATTGATAGGAGATACACCTGTTGTAAGGATTAATCATTTAACAGCGGAGGGTGACGCTGAAGTATTTGTGAAACTTGAATATTTCAATCCGAGCCGCAGCGTAAAAGATCGGGCTGCCTTCAACTTGATTAGGCAGGCTGAATTGGATGGTATCATTCAATCCGGGGCCACGATCATAGAACCAACATCAGGAAATACAGGAATTGGGCTTGCAATGAATGCCGCTGCAAAGGGGTATCGGGCCATTATGGTCATGCCGGATAATATGTCGAAAGAAAGAATCAATATCTTAAAGGCATACGGAGCGGAAGTTGTCCTAACCCCAGCATCAGAGCGGATGCCTGGAGCCATTCGTAAAGCTGAGGAACTTGCCGCAGAGATTCCGAATAGTTTTATTCCGCAGCAATTCGAAAACCAAGCCAATCCTGATATTCACAGAGTGACGACAGCAGTCGAGATTCTGGATCAGATGGATGGAAACCTGGATGTGTTTGTCGCTACTGCTGGAACGGGAGGGACGATAACCGGTACAGGTGAAGCCTTAAAAGAACATCTGCCGGAGTTAAAGGTTGTCGTTGTCGAGCCTAAGGGTTCCCCAGTTCTTTCCGGCGGAAAGCCTGGTCCTCATAAATTAGTGGGTACGAGTCCTGGTTTTATCCCCAACATTTTAAATACAGAGGTATTTGATGAAATCGTTCAAGCGGCAGATGAAGATGCGATTTCCACCATGAAGGATTTGGCTTCGAAGGAAGGTATATTGATTGGACCTTCAGGAGGTGCTTCTGTCTGGACTGCCCTGCAAGAAGCCCGTCGCCTTGGAAGTGGCAAACGAGTATTATGCATTGCACCGGATAATGGTGAACGATATTTAAGTATGGATATTTTTAAATGAAGAAAAAGACCGAATGCCGTGCATGAAACAATGTTCACGCCATTCGGTCTTTTTCCTGTTGAAATTGCCCATACTGGAATAACCAGGTACCATGATGCCGTATTAAAATAATAATATATGGGAAAGTATGTTCTGTTTATGTTAGAATTAAATGTTGAAAGAAATCGAGGTGATACTTTTGAACGGTTTGAAGTTCATTCATGCGGCGGATCTCCATTTGGATAGCCCCTTTTCAGGGTTGAAGGATATGCCGTCAGCTATATTAAAGGAATTAAGGGACAGTCCGTTTAAAGCTTTTAAAACGATCATTAATGAAGCAATTTCACATCAGGTTGACTTTATCGTGTTATCGGGGGATCTATTTGATGGGGAAAATCGGAGTCTCCGGACACAGGTCCGCTTTCGAGAAGAATTGGAAAAACTCCAGCAGCATCAGATCCCTGCTTATATCATTCATGGTAACCATGATCATCTTGGCGGCTCATGGATTACTGTGGGGCTGCCGGATAATGTCCACGTATTTTCAGGGAAAACCGAAGTGAAACGGTTTGAAAAAATCGATGGGACGACTGTCCACCTTTATGGATTCAGTTATCCACGCCGTCACGTAAGGGAGAGAATGATCGAAACCTACATAAAAGCTGAAGGGGCCGATTATCATATAGGTCTGCTTCATGGGAATTTGGAAGGCAATTCCGAACATAGCCCATACGCCCCTTTTTCATTGAAGGAACTAGCTGCTAAAGATTTCGATTATTGGGCATTAGGCCATATTCATAAACATCAGGTAGTATCAGAAGATCCGCTAGTGATATACCCAGGAAATATTCAAGGCAGGAACAGAAAGGAGTCCGGCATTAAAGGGTGCTTGCTGGTCGAAGTCGACGGGAACATGAAGCGTCACTCTTTTATTGAAACCTCTGAGGTGATATGGGAAAGCGAAACAATTGAAATATCCGCGGAAGGTGGATTTGATGCCCTGTTCAAGCAATGCAAGGAAGTAATTGAACAGAAGCGTTTCGATGGGAGAAACTTTCTTTTGGAATTGAAGCTGGATGCAGGGGGCGGAGCAGGCCCTTCCGGGGATTATCTTGAAGAATTGACCCGGATCTTGCAGGAAGAGGACCAAGGGGAACCATTTATCTGGGTGTATAAAATCAAAGTCAGCCAGTCCATGCCGATGATTAGGTCAAATGACAGAATATTGCCCTTTATGTCTGAGGTATCGATGCTTGCATCTGAATTTGATGAAACGGATGCTGCTCTGGCCCCGCTTTATATTCATCCGGGTGCAAGACGGTTTCTTGATTCAATAGGGCCGGAAGAGCAGAGGGAACTTTTGGATGAAGCGGAAAGATGGCTTTTGCAAGTTTTTGAAGCGAATCAATGAATGTAGGAAGGAGGAACGGATTTGATTATTAAAGACCTCCATGTTTATGGTTACGGCAAACTGGAAAATCAGCGTTTTCCTGAATTGGGACAGCTGCAGGTTTTCTTTGGGGAAAATGAATCGGGCAAGTCAACTATCATGTCCTTCATTCATAGTATGCTGTTTGGTTTTCCGACAAAGGTTCAAAACGAACCGCGTTACGAGCCCAAAATGCATGCTAAATATGGGGGGAGGCTCAGTCTCATAACAAAAAGTGATGGGGAAATCGTCATTGAGCGTGTGAAGGGAAAGGCTGCTGGTGATGTAAAATTGACCTTCGAGGATGGAAGGGTCGGCGGCGAGGAAGAATTGAATGAGATTCTCCATGGCGTTGATAAAAACTATTACCAGGCCATTTTTTCTTTCGACCTTCAAGGTCTGCAGGGATTACATACATTAAGTGAAGGGACCATGAGCAAATATCTGCTTTCAGCTGGGCTCATTGGGAATGATAAACTTCTTGAAGCCGAAACGAAATTGCAAAAGGAGCTCGATTTAAGATTCAAGCCTTCAGGGCAAAAACCTTTACTGAATGTGAGATTGAAAGAACTTAAGGAATTGCAGAAAAAGGTGAAAGCATCGGAAGAAGAGCAGCAGTCATATACGGCATTACTTCAGGAAGAAGCGAAACTTAAGGAGGAGCTTTCTAAAGTCACATTAGATATTCAAGAGATTGAAGAAAACCTTGTTAACTTGAGCACTTTTTTGCGAATTAAACCCTTGGTTGAAGAACAGCGGGAACTTGAAACAGAAATAAGTGAAATTCCGGATGTAAGTTTTCCTGTTGATGGCTTAAAAAGACTTGAACAGTTTCAGGCAGTTGGAATGCCCATGAAAGCCCAACTTGCGGCATTGACTGAGAAAATGGAAAAACTTGAGGTGAAACTAACGGAACTCGAAATCAATCCGTTCATCAAAGAGCATAAAGAGCAGATTGAACATGCAATCGATCAAGGAACATTGCTGGAGAAGCTTGAGCTGGATATAAGAAAAGCGGAACACGAAAGGCTGTTGGAAGAAAAGAATATTGAAAAGGTGAAGCAGGAATTATTCTTGGATGTTTCTGATGATGAAATAAGAAAACTGGATATCAGTACATTCATGAAGGAAAAGGTGAAAAGGGCCGAGAGGGAAAAGCATCAACTCCAAAATGATAAAAAACAGCTTGACGAGAAATATGGACTGCAAAAGGATAGTCTGGAAACTACAGAATCCCGCTTGAAGGAGATAAAGGCCCAGTTACTGCCAGATGAAAAAAGAATCGAGCTGGAGTCCTTATACAACAAGCAGAATAACATCGAATTTGAAGCGGCACAATCCCTTATCCTTGATGAACAAATACTCGAGCTTGAAAAGCAATTGGCTTTACAGAGGAAGAAGGAAGCGCATTATCGCAAGCGTTCACTTATCATGAATGGCAGTTTAATAGTACTTCTTTGCTTAGGTGCAATCGGAAGTTATTTCAGTGAACAGATTTTGTTGGGGATTATACTTCTAGCCATGGCTGTTCTGTTTGCGGTTTCCAGGCATCTCTTTAAAGGTGATGATACATTGTCTGGATATATCAGGCAATTGGATGATGTGAAAAGGAAAAGGGCTGCAATTGGCAGTGAAACCAATCGAGTGAGTGATGGAGAGTCGATGGGTAGGTTGCTTGAAATGGACCAACGTCTTCAAAGGCGGTTTGAAAGTGAAATGTTTAAATATGAAGAAAGGGAGGAAGCTTTTGAATCGACCATTCAAGAATATGCTGCTTGGGAAGCTAGCAGGGACCGACTGGATAAAGAAGTGAGAAGTATCTTAAGCGGTTGGGGCCTGTCTTATCCCGGAATGGAAATCAATCTTGAATCTGTATTTGAACTTCTTGAGAAATGGAAGGAAGCCGTTGATAGGAAATATGAAGCCATCAAGATGCACAATTTTCTGCATGCAGAATTTGAGGGTAAATCGAAGGCTTTATTTCATTTTGCACACTGCCTTGATCTTGAACCATCCACATGGCGGGAAGCGATTGGCCTATTGAAACGAGAAATGAATAAAGCGGTTGAATTCTCCGTTCAACTAATACAAATGATGCAGGAACGGAGTCATTTGACGAACGAAATCGAGCAGTTGACGATGGAAAAAGGTTATCTTGATTCAGAAATGGAAATGCTTTTTAAGTTAGCGAAGGTCAAGGACGAGGAAGAGTTCAGGCAAGACGCTGCATTGTCCGACAAGAAAATTGCTTTACGAAAACAGCTTGATTTGATCACCATTCAAATTGGGCAATCCAGAATGCTGCCTGAACAAATCCAAACTTACTTAAAACAGGGGATCAACACGTATACATTTGAAAATTTAGAAGAAAAACGTAAGGATTTTGTAAAGGTGAAATCACTTTTATTAGAGAAACAGGCGGATGCGAAGCATAAGATAAAACAGCTTGAAGTTTCAGGGATTTACGATGACTTACTTCATCGTTTTTATGAAGAAAAAGCTGCATTTAACGAAGAGGCGAAGGAATGGGCGAAATTGGCAATAGCCAAAAGCTTATTGAATAAAACCTTGGACCGATATAAAAGGGAACGCCTGCCAAAGGTCATCGCTGATGCAGAGCGGCATTTTTCCTTTTTAACGAATGGAAGCTATCATAAAATCATCCTTGATCAGTCGGGAGAAGGCATTTGGGTACAGCGCAGTGATGGTTTGAGTTTCAGGGTTGAAGAGGTCAGCCGCGGGACAGCAGAGCAAATTTATGTTTCCCTAAGGCTCGCACTTGCTGATCATACTTTTGAAAATGATTCATTCCCTCTCATCATTGATGATAGTTTCGTCAATTTTGATGCGGAAAGGACAAAACGGATGCTCAAGTTATTGGAAAAGGTTTCGGAAAAACGGCAAATTATATTTTTTACTTGTCACCGATATATAATGGAGTACTTTGACGAAAACCAAGTTATTCGTCTATACAGCCCCGTATTGCGCGAAGATATGAATGATTTGTTCATCCCGAAATATAATGGGTTATAAACTATAAATAAAGAGAGTGAAGTCATTGAAAATGAATGAGTTTGTAAGCCTCCATGATTCTTCTTTGGAGCTAATAATCGAAAAGGAGTTTCCTGGTGAACGATGTGTTGGGGGAAAATATTCTGCCAAAGGACACAGCATCACTTTATATGAGAGAGATATCAAAATTCAGTGTGAACGCTCCTTAGGCTCGCTTGCAAGGCTTGAGGAATATTCATGGGTGATCCTCACACATGAGTTGGGCCACGCATTGGATTCCGACCTTGCTGTGCTTAGTGAGGAGCTATACACTACAGGAAAATCAGAAATCCTTTATCAAATAGAGGTCAATGCATGGAATATTGCAGAAGGATTAATTCCTTTCGCGTTTCAGGATTTATTTACCTTCATTAGGGATGAATCTCTGGAATATTGTACAAATCGCCTGCGAGTCGGTTAAAAGGCTCTCCATATGGAGGGCTTTTTTGTTTTCCGCTAAAAGGAAATTCCGATAGGGTTTGCGCCGAGGAGGAGAATGGACTATTGATTAGTTCGGAAGCTGCAGAAAGTGGTAAATGATATGGAAAGTTAATATAATGTGCTTTTTTACATTAATGTTTCCAAAGGAAACTTCATATCTTTAAAGGGGTATTCACTTTAATGAATCGTTTAAGAGGAATGGGACATGGATGGATTTTTTGGTTTATATTTTTTAAAAGATTGACAGTGAGAATCATTTTCATTAAACTAGTATTATTAGACTAAAAGGGGAGTATTTTAATGCGACCAGCTATTAACACACAGTCTTTATCGCTCGGTTATGGTGAAAAATTAATTATAAATGATATGAATATAGAAATACCCAAAGGGGAGATCACCGTATTCATCGGTGCTAATGGATGTGGGAAATCAACACTGCTAAGGTCGGTTGCCCGATTGTTAAAACCTCAATCCGGCTCAGTTTTGCTCGAAGGCAAAGCGATTTCGACCATGTCATCGAAGGATGTAGCAAGAAAGATGGCGATTCTTCCACAATCCCCGGTTGCTCCTGAAGGACTTACAGTCTATCAACTTGTTAAACAAGGAAGGTATCCTTATCAAAGCTGGTTGAAACAGTGGAGTTCCGTAGATGAAGAAAAAGTTCAAAAAGCGATTGAAGCGACGAACCTGACCGATTTAAAGGATCAGGCAGTCGATGAATTATCGGGAGGCCAGAAGCAACGGGCATGGATAGCAATGACGCTGGCTCAGGATACGGACGTCATTTTATTGGATGAACCGACTACATATCTTGATATGACCCATCAAATCGAGATTTTGGACTTATTGTTCGACCTAAATGAGTCTGAGAACCGAACGATCGTGATGGTGCTTCATGATTTGAATTTAGCTTGCCGTTATGCGGATAATCTGGTGGCACTTAAAGATGGGGCGATACATGCTCAAGGCCGTCCAGAGGATATCATCACGCCTGAATTGGTACAGCATGTATTCTGCATGGAATGTCAAATTTCTTTTGATCCGATTTTCGGCAGTCCCATGTGTGTCCCATTTGGTAAAGGCCGCTACGCCCGAAGTCAGGTAAAAGCGCTGGCCCATGCATAACCTAACACCTGCTATTGAAAAAGAGCTGCAGGGATATCGCATTTCCTTTCGAGATGAAGCAAAAGTTTCCAAGACCTTCAATCATGCTGATGAGCTTATTCAGTATGCACAAGCCCGGACTGGAGCTGAAACATCAAGGATAGCCATTTCAATGTGGTTCCGACGCTATGCTTTTTTTGTCACTGCACAATTTTACATGTTCAGCAAACATCGGCTTATCTGGAAAGGCACACTTCAGGAACTTGGAGTTTTGGATGATCCAGAAGATGAACATTGGCTTCCGAGTTTTTTGATGAAAACTTGCAGGTGGAGCAATGTCACGGAAAAAGAAAGCACATCTGCCCTCCATTCCATATTAAGCAGCTTTGGTGCCGATGCCATTCGCTTCTTTTCTGGAACTGCTAAAATATCGAAGCTAGTGCTCTGGGAAAATATTTGGAGTTATACGGTATGGATGTATAGTGAGTTATTGAAGCAGGCAGATATAAAGATGCGGGTTGAAAAGGACATTGAAATACTGCTTGAAGATGAAGTATGGCTGAATATTGAAACGCATTCGCCCTTTAAACGGTTCATTGGGGAAAAAAGTGTTCCTGCGTCCATGAATCCTTATAAACGGGTGACATGCTGTTTATATTACCGAATTGAAGGCCAGGAAAAATGTGCGTATTGTCCGAATAATAACTGTTGAAATAGATTTGATTGGAGAGCCAGGCTTGGGGTCAAGCCTGGTTTTCTTGTGGAGTGATAAGAGACGGTCAGCTTAGGCTTTTTCTTGTCCATTGTCTAACACTTATTAACGAAAACTAAACGCACTAACGAGATTGGTATGTTATAATGTTGATATTTAATTGAACGGAGGCAGTCGCATGGGAAATGGGATCATACACTACGGAATTGGTGAAGTAGTAGATATATATATGTACATTAAAACTAGTACAAAAGCGGTGGCAAGTAATGGAAAGCCATTTTTAACATTGATTTTGTGCGATAAAACCGGGGAGATCGAGGCAAAGTTATGGGATGTTTCCGAGGCTGACGAGAAAACATACAGTGCGGAAGCTACGGTGAAAGTTCAAGGGGAAGTCCAGAATTATCGAGGACGCAGCCAATTGAAAATCCGTAATATCAGAATTACTTCAGACACTGATGGGGTAACAAAAGCCGATTTAATTCAAACGGCCCCTATAAGTCAGGAAGAAATGATGGAAACCATCACTCAATTCATTTTTGAAATGAGGAACCCGAATATCCAAAGGGTGACTAGGCATCTTATAAAAAAATATCAGAATGAATTCCTGACGTTTCCTGCTGCCACCAAGAACCATCATGAGTATATGTCGGGTCTGGCCTATCACGTTGTATCGATGCTAGGGCTGGCTAAGGCCATTTCAACCCTATATCCTTCCCTCAATAAGGATCTATTGTATGCCGGAGTCATTCTCCATGACCTTGGAAAGGTACATGAGCTATCTGGACCTGTTTCGACTGTTTATACAGTGGAGGGGAACTTGTTGGGGCATATCACCATCATGGTAAATGAAGTCGGCAAAGCTGCAGAGGAATTGGGCATTGAAGCGGAAGAAATCATGATTCTCAAGCACTTGATATTAAGTCACCATGGTAAAGCGGAATGGGGCAGTCCAAAACCGCCAATGGTGAGGGAAGCGGAAGTGCTGCATTATATTGATAATATGGATGCCAAGATAAATATGATGGACCGGGCATTAGAAAAAGTGAAACCGGGTGAATTTACGGAAAGAGTCTTTGCGCTCGATAATCGTTCATTCTATAAACCAACATTTTAATGAAATATGTTTCTTTCTCGATGGAGAAAGAAGCATATTTTTTTTGTTCACGCATATTCTCTAGTAAATGAATAGTAGATTTTTTGGGAGGGAATGGACATGCCAATTTGGATTTGGTTCGTGTTTATTGGAATAATCGTCAGTGCAGTCATGGCAATTTGGACAGCTAGGCAGGAACGCCTGATAGATGATGCATGGATTGAGAAGGAAGGTCAGAAGTACATTGAACGTATGGAAGAAGAGCGTGAGAGGCGTAAAAAGGATATAAATCAGGGAGCATAGCTTGAGTGATGAGAAAAAAGCGACAGGCCTAAGGCCTGTCGCTTTTTTCTATCCAATTATTTTTCAGCCTTGGTTGCGTCACCAGAAGTGATGGCATCTTTCAGATCTTTATCTTTAATCTTCACGTCCGCTTTTTTGACTTCTGAATTCAATATATCCTGAACTTTAGTTTGGTCAATTTGAGCGACTTTCAAATCATATTCAAGATCTTTTTTCATATCTTTGTATGGTTTCTTTTCTTTTGTATCAAGAAGTTGGATGATGTGGTAGCCATAATCGGATTTAATCGGCTTGCTGATTTCATCTTTCTTCATTTTGTAAGCTTGTTCTTCAAATGCAGGAACCATTTCACCTTGTCCGAACCAGCCTAGCTCGCCGCCTTTTTCAGCTGTGCCTGTGTCTGTTGAATATTCTTTTGCAAGTTTAGCGAAGTCTTCGCCTTTGTCCAATTTAGCTTTAACTTCGTTGGCTGTTTTTTGGTCTTTCACAAGAATATGTCTCGCTTTGATTTGTGGTTTATAGTCTTCATAAGCTTTTTTCACATCAGCTTCTTTAACTTTTATATCGGCAACGGCTGCTTTTTCTTGAAGCATGCCGATTTTAAGTGCGCGTTTAAGATCATCTTCGCTCTTATATCCGGAAGAGGCCAGGGCTGTTTCGAAATTTTCACCCATTTGCTCTTTAAGTTCGTCCGTTTTAGCTTTAACTTCTTTATCAGTTACTGTATATTTTTCAGAGAGAACTTTTTCATAAACAAGTTCCTGAAGAACGGTTTCACCATAACGGTCTTTCATTACATTGTAAAATTCCTCTTTAGTTATATCCCCCGCTTTAGTTTCCACGACTGCTTCCTTGTCGCTGTTGCATGCTGTAAGTCCGATCAGCCCTGCAGTAACAGCAATCGATAATGCCCACTTCTTCATAAAAACAACTCCTAGTTTTAAGTTTCTGATTTGCTATTTTTCGTATTTCCACAAAATTAACTATAACATATTCTGGTTACTTTACAAAAAATAATATATTGGTGTATGAATAAGATTTTTTCGAAAATGGGTGAACGCCTATCCACATAATAAACCATTACATATGATAAATCGAGGACAACAAAAGGGGGTAGGAAAATGGGTAATGGATTTAACGGAGGATTCGCTTTGTTAGTGGTGTTATTCATATTATTAATAATTGTAGGATCAGCCTGTTTCTAATCGGCAGCATAATTAATAATGGAAAGAGCCCACTCCTTTTGTCATGGAGTTGAATAGGATATGGTAGCCGCTCAACATAAAGACGAAGCGAATATCAAGCTTAGAAAGGAATGGATTCCTTTTGGCGGATTTTAAGGGTGTGCATGAAATTACAATTACTTAAGAATGGAAAGGAGGAAGATCAATGTCTGGAGGAATAGGTGGAGGCTTTGCTCTAATTGTCGTTCTTTTCATCCTGTTAGTCATCATTGGAGCTTCTTGGTTATAAACTCATAAACAAAAGGCGAAGCTGTTGCTTCGCCCTTTTTCTTTATGTGGATAATGCCCCGGATATCACCAATGTATGTAACAAATGATGGCCATCATTTGTTGCTCATCTCTACGTATACAAAATTTCAATATAGGAGGATAATAACATAATAGTAATTAATACATTAATGGTCCTGAATACTTTAGGCTGCCGGTCTTCAGCAATTTCCTTTTGAATGCATAAAGAGTTTGTCATTCTATTAATATTATAAAGGATCAAAATAGCAAAAATAATAAACCAGAACGAGATCAAAACCTAAAATCCCTCCTTGCAAAACTTCATGTATAAATACGATACCAAATTATAATGAAAAAAGATACATAAAAATCTTATTGGACATCATTATGAATGAATAAGAAATCACTTTTGAATAAGTATATCGTATCCTTCGAGATGTTCCTCGATAAAAGAATGCCTTGGGGAACCAATCAGGTTTTTTATATAAATAAAATCCGATACGCATAATCCGGTGTGCAGGGATAATAGAATAGTGAAATAATGAATGTAATGTGGAAAACTAAGGGCACAGCCAATCAATATGACAGACATAATGACGAAAGGCAGCACAAGGGTCAAAAGATAAAGATGCTTTCGAATCGGAACATGTACATTGACTTTGCATGTAAGCACAAGGTTCCACTTCAAGGACCAAGAAGTTTTTACTTTTTTACATAATAATCGTAAAGGTAAATAGTGTAATAGTTTGTGAACAGGATATAATAAGAGCAATAGGCTAAAAAATACCATTGTTTGATCGCCATACAAAATAACATGAGTTAAAAAGACACTTAATAATGTATAGATCAGAACAAAAGACAACAATATAGTAAAAACTGCAAAAAAGATCAGACGGCAACTGCCATATTGTTTTGCCACGTCAATTGTTTTCCACGAATTCATTTCGAAATCAGCCCTCCAAAGCTGTTTTAATATACTTACATACATTACGATGAATGGATGGAAAAAGCAATGAAATTCTTGGATTAACTTTAAGATAGTGTGTGGGCAAGCTAAGGGCGTTAAAGGCTAGGTTTTGAACCAGGGATCTGACGGATTCCTGAGTATGAAAAATCAATAATTGGGTCATATGCCTTCTTATGATAAATTGAATGATCGATTGGGGATAAGTGATGTATGAAAAATATAAATGAAGAAATAGAAATACTCCGTTTTCATCAACGGCTTTTATTAAACCTGATACGCAATCCGGAGGCCAAGTTGGACTATCTATTTGTGGAAAAAAATTTCACCATGAAGGAAGCGGAAGAATTATTGGAAACATGTGATACCTTGAGCAAACGCTATGAAATAGAAAAAGCGGAAGGGTATATGAACTTTCGACCGCTTTTTAATCAATTTGAAAGAAATGTCAATTCAAAAATAACCATAAAGGAATGCGTTGATGCATGCCTCTCACAAGGTTTATATGTATCATTCATGAGGGAAATGGATAGAGTATGAGATTAAACTGGCTCAGTTTCTTTCTCTATCTTTTTTTTTGTGATTTTACCCTCCACGTCAGTAAACTCCTGATCAATATTATCGAAGGACCGTTCAAAGATTTGCATGAAATCTTCACCGTAGATATTACGGATAATGGCCATCATTTCAATCATATCGGGAAACTTGCCATAAAGTTCACGCAGTGGAAGTGCACCTGAGAAAGCAGAGTTCTTGCTTGGGTCGTATGTCTCCATTAAATCAAGAAGGATTTTTTCACCTTCTGCTGTGATCTCTATATACGTATTCCTTTTGTCATTTTCTTTTTTGGAAAATGTTAAGTATCCGCGTTCCTCTAATTTTTTTGAAAAGTTAAATGCCGTAGAAACATGCATGACCCCAAATTTTGCAACATCAGAAATGGAAGAGCCATTAAGATGGTAGGCAATCCAAAGAATATGATGCTCATTGATATTTAAATCATAGGGCTTGATCCATTGCTGCCAATCTTTTTCAATCGATTTCCATAATGCTTTGCTTAATTGTGCAATTCGTTGACTAAAAATCATTGCTTCTTTCATAGAATAATTTTTATTCTGCATATTATGGGCTCACCTACTTATAAGAT